>JANWKR010000044.1 GCA_025451275.1 Steroidobacteraceae bacterium | reverse complement strand
TCATGCGGATCTGGTTGATGAAGATCACCATGGTGTTCGAGCGCTTGATGTTGCCGGTCAGCTTGCGCAGCGCCTGGGACATGAGGCGCGCGTGCAGACCCACCTGCATCTCGCCCATCTCGCCCTCGATCTCGGCCCTGGGCGTGAGCGCGGCCACGGAGTCGATCACCACGATGTCGACGGCGTTCGAGCGCACCAGCATGTCGGTGATCTCGAGCGCCTGCTCGCCGGTATCCGGCTGCGACACCAGCAGGTCGTTGATGTTCACGCCGAGCTTCTCGGCGTAGCTCGGGTCGAGCGCATGCTCGGCGTCGACGAAGGCGGCCGTGCCGCCGGCGCGCTGTACCTCGGCGATCACCTGCAGGGTGAGTGTGGTCTTGCCCGAGGATTCGGGGCCGAAGATCTCGACGACCCGCCCGCGCGGCAGGCCGCCGATGCCGAGTGCGATATCGAGTCCGAGCGAGCCGGTGGATACCGACTCCACGTCGTAGGAGGCGGTGGCATCGCCCAGGCGCATCACCGAGCCCTTGCCGAACTGCTTCTCGATCTGGCCCAGCGCGGCGGCGAGTGCCTTCTTGCGGTTTTCTTCCATCTGTAGATTCCCGGGTGTGGCGTGAGGGTGGAGGAAAATATTTCCGCGGCAATTATCACACAAAGCCGCGCGCCCCGGACCCACCCAGCCGCGGTGTTTCTGCACTATCGCGCGCCGTCGGGTTTAACCAGTGGATAGGATTCGATGACACTGTATACGGGGCCGGCCGCCTCGGTGCGGCTGTCGATGAGCGCGAACCCGTCGCAGCGCCACTCGACCGGCCGCAGCCGCGGCGCGGCGGCGCTGGCGTGCTCGACCTCGCGCGCTACCGTGACATGCGCGTGGAAGAGCTTGAGATCCGGGCGAAAGCCCGCCGCCACGGTCAATTCCTTGAGCCGCGCCGCGAGCGCCTGCGCGCGCGGCTCCTCACGCGCCAGCGCGACCAGCACGCGCGCCCTCGCCCAGTGCGCCAGCGTCTCGAAGCACCAGGGTGGCGGGCGCGCGGCGGCGGCGAATTCGCCGGCGACCCGGCGCGCGAGGCGGCCGAGTACTTCGAGGCGCGCTGCCGGCACGCTGCCAAGGAACGCGAGCGTGGCGTGCAGGCTGGTCTCGGGCACCGGCCGCCCGCCGCTGGCGGCGGCAGCCGGGTGCGTGGCGCGCGCCAGCGCCTGACGCTCGTCCGCCGACGGCCACAGCGCGAAGAACACGCGCCGGCTGGGTGCCGCCGCCGCCGGCGTCAAGGCGCGGCCGGCCGCGGCCCGCTCTCCAGGCGCACCGGCAGATCGAGGCGCAGGATCAGTCGCAGCGCGTGGTGCACGGCGTGGCCGCGGATCGCGGCGCGGTCGCCGTCGAAGCGCTGCACTTCCGCGATGATGTCGATGGCGGGCCCGGCGCGCGCCGCGGCACAGAACCATACCGTGCCTACGGGCTTCTCGGGGCTGCCGCCGTCGGGACCGGCGATGCCGGTGACGGCGAGCGCGACGTTGGCGCCCGTAACCCGCAGGGCCCCTTCGGCCATTTCGCGCACGGTCTGCTCGCTCACCGCACCGAAGCCCTCGAGCGTGGCGGAGGCTACCCCGAGGTCGCGCATCTTGGCGGAGTTCGAGTAGGTCACGTAGCCGCACTCGAACCACTGCGAGCTGCCGGGGATGTCGGTGAGCGCCTTCGCCACCCAGCCGCCGGTACAGGACTCGGCCGTGACCACGCGCCGCTCGGCGGCACGCAGCTTCTGGCCGACGCGCGCGGCGAGCTCGTACAGCTCCGGGTCCTGGACCATGAACGCGAGGCTAACCCAGGGGCGGCGCTAACCGGTAGCTCCTATACTCTCGGGCCCCTGGCGATCGACGCAGGACCTGTGTAGCGCCGACGCGTTTCAGAGTCGGCAGCAACATGAGCGAAGTCTCGCGCCACGAGGTTCAAGGGATCGCGAGGGGTCGCGACAGGGGACCATGCTCGTGTCGCGCTTCGTGGCCGCCGCGAGCAAGGGCGACGAGGCTTTCAGCAGGCTAAGATCGCGGTCCGCCGGGCGACCGGCGGCGCCCGAAATTCAAAGTATCGGACAGTAGCCAGAGTGTTGGACGCGCCCGCGAACAGAAACAAAGAGTTAGCCCATACGCCGATGATGCAGCAGTACCTGCGCATCAAGGCGCAGCACCCCGACGTGCTGCTCTTCTACCGCATGGGCGACTTCTACGAGCTGTTCTACGACGACGCGCGCCGCGCCGCGACGCTGCTGGACATCACGCTCACGGCACGCGGCCAGTCGGCCGGCGAGCCGATACCGATGGCCGGCGTGCCGTTCCATGCGCTCGACAGCTACCTCGCGCGCCTGGTGCGCCGCGGCGAGAGCGTCGCGATCTGCGAGCAGCTCGGCGACCCGGGCAGCTCCAAGGGCCCGATCGAGCGGCAGGTGGTGCGCATCGTCACCCCGGGGACGGTGACCGACGCGGCGCTGCTCGAGGAGCGGGCCGATACGCTGGTCGCGGCCGTGGTCCGCAACGACGAGCGCTTCGGGCTCGCCTGGCTGGATCTGGCCGCCGGGCGCTTCACGATCCTGCAGGCGGCGGGACGCGCCGCGCTCGCCGCCGAGCTCGAGCGGCTGCGGCCCGCGGAGCTGCTCGTCGCCGAGGGCGTCCCGGATGCCGACCTGGCGCGCGCCGGCAGCACGCTGCGCAGCCGGCCGCCCTGGCACTTCGAGCTGGCGAGCGCCTCGCGCCTGCTCACCGACCAGCTCGCTACGCTCGACCTGAAGGGTTTCGGCGCCGACGACCTGCCGCTGGCGATCCGGGCCGCGGGCGCGCTGCTGCAGTACGTGCGCGACACGCAGAAGTCGGCCCTGCCGCACATCCGCGCGCTGCGGGTCGAGGAGCGCACCGACGCCCTCATGCTGGACGCCGCCAGCCGCCGCAACCTCGAGCTCGATGCGAGCCTGTCCGGCAACGCGGACGCGACGCTGCTGGCGGTGATCGACTCGTGCGTGACGGCCATGGGCTCGCGGCAGCTGCGTCGCTGGCTCAACCGCCCGCTCACCAGTCACGCGGTGCTGCGCACGCGTTACCACGCCGTCGGCGCGCTGATCGATACGCGGGCGTTCGAGCGCCTGCGTGCTCCGCTCCGCGGCATCGGCGACATCGAGCGCATCCTGGCGCGCGTCGCGCTGCGCTCGGCGCGACCGCGCGACCTGACCCAGCTGCGCTCCTCGCTGCGCGAGCTGCCCGGTCTGCGCGGCGCGCTGGCCGCCCTCGACTCGCCGCTCGCGCAGGAGTTGCACGGCCGCACCGACGAGCACCTCGAGGTGGTCACGCTGCTCGCCGTCGCGATCGCCGAGGAGCCGGCGAGCATGGTGCGCGAAGGCGACGTGATCGCAGCCGGGTACGACGCCCAGCTCGACGAGCTGCGGCGCATCGCCACGCACACCGACGAATTCCTGCTCGACCTGGAACGGCGCGAGCGCGAGCGCACCGGCCTCACCGGACTGAAGCTCGGCTACAACCGCGTGCAGGGCTTCTTCATCGAGGTGGCGCGCCGCGACGCCGAGCGCGTCCCTAAGGACTACGTGCGGCGCCAGACGGTGAAGTCCGCCGAGCGCTTCATCACCGCGGAGCTCAAGAGCTTCGAGGACCAGGTGCTGGGCGCACGCGACAAGTCTTTGGCGCGCGAGCGGCAGCTGTACGAGGAGGTGCTGACGCAACTCATCGACCGGCTGGGGCCGCTGCAGGGCACGGCGGCGGCGCTGGCCGAGGCCGATGCGCTGGCGGCGCTCGCCGAGCGCGCCGCGGCGCTCGAGTGGACGCGTCCGGAGCTGGTGTCCGAGCCGCGGCTGGTCATCGAAGGCGGGCGCCACCCGGTGGTCGAGCGCTTCACCGACGCGCCGTTCGTGCCGAATGACCTGCGGCTGGATGGCGAGCGGCGCATGCTGATCATCACCGGCCCCAACATGGGCGGGAAGTCGACCTACATGCGCCAGGCTGCGCTGATCGCGCTGCTGGCCCACGTCGGCAGCTACGTGCCGGCCGAGCGTGCCGTGCTCGGACCCCTCGATCGCATCTTCACCCGCATCGGCGCGGGGGATGACCTGGCCGGCGGCCGCTCGACCTTCATGGTGGAGATGACCGAGGCGGCGAACATCCTGCACAACGCCACCGCGAAGAGCCTCATCCTCCTGGACGAGATCGGCCGCGGCACGAGCACCTTCGACGGCCTGTCGCTCGCCTGGGCCATGGCACGCGACATCGCCACACGGGTGCGCGCCTTCACCCTCTTCGCCACCCACTACTTCGAGCTCACGACGCTTGCCACCGAGGTCGAGGGTTGCGCCAACGTGCACCTGGATGCGACTGAACATGGCGAGGGCATCGTGTTCCTGCACGCCGTCAAGGAGGGGCCCGCTAACCGCAGCTATGGCCTGCAGGTGGCGCAGCTGGCGGGCGTGCCGGTCGGCGTGATCGCCGCTGCGCGCGCCTACCTCGAGGGGCTCGAGGCCGAGCGTGAGCGTGCACGCCTGACATACGGCGCGGGCGCACACGCGACGCAGGCGGAGCTGCCCCTGTTCGCCCCGCCGCGCGCGCCGGCCGCCCCGAGCGGGCTGCAGGCCGCGCTCCTCAGGATCAACCCGGACGAGCTGTCGCCTAAGGCGGCGCTCGAGACGCTCTACGAGCTGCGCCGCCGGCTCGAGGACCCGGACAGCGGCGGCTGAGCGCGCTCAGCGCAACGAAAACCGCCCCTGCATCAGGAACAGCCCGGTCTCGTGCGCCACGCGCGCCGACATGAGCATGCCGAGATGACTGACCGGCAGGGTGATGTGATCGCTCAGGCCCGGCATGCGGGTCTCGCTCACCGCCACCGTGCCATCATTGTCCTCGTCGAACCCGGCGAGCAGCTGCCCCACCCCGAGAGGCTGCGTGCCGGCCACGATCCCCAGCTCGCGTGGGTGTGTCCAGCGCCGCTCGCGCGTCTGCAGCAGTTCCTCGGCGACCGACTGCCCCATCAGATGCGCGATCGGTGCGAAACGCGCCGCCTGCTGGGCGGCGCGGCTCGCGACGCAGGGGGTGCCGAGAAATACCGCGCGCCCGGGCGGCTGCTGGGGGAAGCGTTCGAGAAAGCGATGTATGACCAGGCCACCGAGGCTGTGCCCGACCAGGTGCACCTCCGGCGCGGCCAGCTCGCGCACGAACGCATCGAGCCGCTCGATGATGACGTCCATGGTGGAGTAGGCGGCGGAGTAGCGCAGCGTGTGCAGCGTCAGCCCGAAGTCCTGCGCCAGCCGGTGGCGCAGGAGCAGGGACTCATCGCCCGGCATCCACAAGCCGTGTACGTAGACGACCTGAGCCATGGCGCTCACAGCACCTGCGCCGCACGCGCCGCCGCCGGACTTACGCCTGCGGCACGCGTACGCGTATGTGCAGCTCGCGCAGCTGCGCCTCGCTCACTTCGGTCGGCGCATCAGTGAGGGGATCGGCCGCGGTCTGCGTCTTGGGGAAGGCGATCACCTCGCGGATGCTGTCGGCGCCGGCCATCAGCATGGCCAGGCGGTCGAGCCCGAAGGCGATGCCGCCATGGGGCGGCGCGCCGAATCTGAGCGCATCGAGCAGGAAGCCGAACTTCTTCTGCGCTTCGTCCGCATTGATGCCGAGCAGGTCGAACACGGTCGACTGCATCTCCTGGCGGTGGATACGGACCGAGCCGCCGCCGATCTCGGAGCCGTTCAGCACCATGTCGTAGGCCTTGGCGAGCGCCGCGGCCGGCGCGCCCCGCAACGCCGCCGGGTCGTCGTTCGCCGGCGCCGTGAACGGGTGGTGCATGGCGACCCAGCGCTTCGCGTCGGCGTCCCACTCGAACATCGGGAAATCGACGACCCACAGCGGGCGCCAGCCGGCGCTCACGAGTTTCAATTCCTGGCCGATCTTCAGGCGCAGTGCGCCGAGCGAGTCGTTCACCACCTTGGCGCTGTCGGCGCCGAAGAAGATGAGATCGCCGTCGACCGCGCCGCTGCGCTCGAGGATGCCCTGCAGCGCCGCCTCGCTCAGGAACTTGACGATCGGCGACTGCAGGCCGTCGCGACCCTTCGCCACCTCGTTCACCTTGATGTAGGCGAGACCCTTGGCGCCGTAGCGCGCGACGAAGGCGGTGCACTCATCGATCTGCGAGCGCGGCATGCCGCCGCCGCCCGGCACACGCAGCGCCGCCACCCGCCCCTGCGGGTCCTTGGCGGGCGCTGCGAACACCTTGAAGTC
>JANWKR010000043.1 GCA_025451275.1 Steroidobacteraceae bacterium | reverse complement strand
CGAGGGGGCCGTGACCCATCGCGACAGCCTCGGCAACGAGCAGCTCATCACGCCGGGGCAGGTCAACATCATGACCGCCGGCGCCGGTATCGCCCATTCCGAGGACAGCGCTGACGGCCCAGGTGCGGCACCGCGCCTGCACGCGGCGCAGCTGTGGATCGCCCTGCCCGATGCCGAGCGGCACCGCGCTCCGGCCTTCCGCAATCATCCGCAGCTGCCGCGGCTCGAGCTCGGTGGGTTCGGCGTGCGCGTGCTGGCCGGCAGCGTCGCCGGCCGCGCCTCGCCGGTGGAGGTCTACTCCCCGCTGATGGCGGCTGACCTCTCGGCGGGCGCCGCGGCGGCGGCCGAGTTGCCGTTGACCGCGGCATTCGAGCACGCCGCGCTGGTGCTCGAAGGGGCCGCGGAGGTGGCCGGCGAGGCCCTGTTGCCCGGCACGCTCCTGTATCTGGCGCCCGGTCGCGCACAGCTGGCGATCACCTGCCAGGCCGCGGCGCGCCTGCTGGTCATCGGCGGTGTGCCGTTCGCCGAGGAAGTGCTGCTGTGGTGGAACTTCGTCGCCCGCAACGCCGAAGAAATGGCCGCCGCCACCGATGACTGGAATGCCGGAAGGCGCTTCGGCGCCGTGCACGGCAGCCCGTCGGCGCCGCTGCGCGCGCCGGCCCTGTCGGGCCTGAACCTGCGCGCCTAGGACCCGGGCCGCGCGCCGGGCGCGAGCGTGACTGCCGGCAGCTGCGGCAGCTGGCACCGGAAGCGCAACGCGCTCACCAGGGGCTGGTGGTAGTCGTGAGCGGCGTCGGTGTTGAGCACCTGGGCCGCGCCGTTGCGCACACACAGCTGCGGCGCCGCCCCGGGCGAGGCCGCGCCTGCGGCCCCCTGCCCGTCCCAGACGATGTCGGGCAGCGGCTGCTTGCCGCCCGCGAGCGCTGCGCGCAGCGCCTTGAACGGCTCGGCCGCGGGAGCATTGCCACCGCCCGCGAAGCGGTTGTCGTGGACGAAGATCGCCGTCGGGTAGGCATCAAAGCCCGGCGCCGCGGCGCCGGCCGCGACCAGCAGGTTGGCGGTCTCGTTGTAGGCAATGTCGTTGTCGAAGATCTCCACCTGGCTCACGGCGCGCAGTGCGATCCCGACCCCGCTCGGCACGGCCGCCGCAGCGGCGCTGCCCGCGGCCGTGAGATTGTTCTTGTAGATGCGGTTACCGAAGATGCGCACCGCATACCCGGGCGGCGCCACCCCCGCTGCGCTGGTAACGAGGAGGCCGACGCCGTTGCCGGTAGCGATGCTGGCGGAGACATCGGCGGCGGCGGTATTGGCGAGGCCGATGCCGGCGGAGTTTTGCTCGACGTGGCAGCGCCGCACGATGACGTTGCGCGCCTGGCTCACGGCGATGCCGGTGCCGGCGGCAGAATAGGCCGCCGAATCCTCGAGCAGCAGGTTGTGCACGCCCTCGGCGCGGATGCCGTCGGCGCCTGCGGCCGCGGCCGGGTGATTCCAGGCGACGCGCACGCCGCGTACGCTGACATCGCGGCCACCGCTGATCACCAGGCCGTCGCTGCGCGTGTCCTCGATCGACAGGTTCTCGATGCGCACGTCGTTGCCGGTCACGACCAGGCCGGCCGAACCGGCCGCGGCATCCGCAAAGGACAGGGTGCTGCTCTCGGTCCCGGTGCCGCGCACGGTCACGCCGCTGGCGCGCAGGGTAAGGGTCTGCCGCAGCGGGTGCGTGCCGAGCGGGATCGCGATCACACTGCCCGGTGCGGCGCGCTGCAGCTGCTCCTGCAGTTGCTGTTCGACGCTGTCCGCGGCGTTGCCGGCGGACGACTGGCCGCCGTGCCGTCCGCAGGCGACCAGCAGCACCGCCGCTAACACCGTGCCGTAGACGCTGCGCGGGCTCATGCCGGAAACAGTAGCACGAGCGCTGTCAGCCGCGGCCGAACACCCGGATGGCGGCGCCGGTCACGGCGCGCGCCGCGTCCGAGGCGAGAAACACCGCGACATCGGCCACGGCGGCCGGTTCGACCCAGCGCGTGGTGTCGGCGGCCGGCATGGCGGCGCGGTTGGCCGGTGTGTCGAGGGTGCCCGGCAGGATGGTGTTGACCGTGACGTGGCGGTCCTTAAGCTCCTCCGCGAGCGCCTCGCTCAGGCGCTCGACGCCGGCCTTGGAGGCGGTGTAGGCGCCCATGCCGGCGGCCGCGCGCGCCGCGGCGCCGGCGCCGGCGCCGACGTTGATGATGCGGCCCGCGCCGCGTGCCAGCAGGTGTGGCAGCGCGGCCTGCGAGGCGGCGACCGCGGTCTTGAGATTCGCGGTGAACATGAGCTCCCACGTCCCCATGTCGCCACCGGCGAGTGGCTCCCAGCGAAAGCCCCCCGCGACGTTCACGAGCACATCAATCCCGCCGGTGGCCGCAGCCACGGTCTGCATCGCGGACGCGGCGGAACCCGGGTTGGCCAGGTCGACGCCACCCACGCACACGTG
Source organism: Steroidobacteraceae bacterium (assembly GCA_025451275.1). Lineage (GTDB taxonomy): Bacteria > Pseudomonadota > Gammaproteobacteria > Steroidobacterales > Steroidobacteraceae > 13-2-20CM-66-19. The sequence goes on along the minus strand of JANWKR010000043.1, from coordinate 5,598 downwards.
CGGAGCCGCAAACTCACGCAGCGCCCCGTCCGGCACCGGCACCCGATCGATCAGGCCCAGCCGCGCCCCACCGCCGGAAAACCTGCGGGCTACGGCGCCTCCCAGGGTACCGAAAGCGCCGGTGATCACCACCGTACGCACGGCGTCCTTACCGTTGGTCATATGTGCCTCAACTCCACCAGATAGAAGGATGCCCCCGCCGCACCCGGCGCGACCTGACAGCGCACGGCCCCGTCGAAGCGCAGCGCATCCAGCGGCGCCAGCTCGCGGTGTGCCTCCGCACAGCGCACGGTCAGCGGTGTGAGCGCAAGGAGCAGCACCGTGTCCGCGGTCAGCGCCAGCTGCAGTGGCCCGTGGCGCCGGCCGAGACGTGACTCGAAGCGCCCGCGCCGCGTCATGACATTGAGGTCGGTCACGGTGCTGCCGCTCGGAGCGGCCGCGGCGGCGGCCTCGCCCGCGAACGCCACCGGCTCGCTTTCCGGTGCCAGGCGCTGCGGCGGCTGCCCGGCCAAGCTGAACTCGAGCGTCCCCGCGAGCACCGCCATGCGCCGGTCGACGCCCGCAAACTGCGAGAACGGGCCGCCCGCGCTCACCTCCGCAACGCTGACGCGCCAGGCGAAGGAGTCGAGGTCGCTCCCCGGCGGATGCGCGGCCACCTCACGGGTGATGCCGCCCGCGTTCTTCCACGGCTGCGCGGCACGCGCGGCGGCCGGCAGCAGCTGCGGCGCCGCCACTGTCACGACGCCGGCGACAGAGCCGGGAACGCGCCGTCGGTGTACTGCACCGCCCCCGGCTCGATCTCGTAGTAGCCGCCCTTGTCGGCGACGAAAATGTGGAAGGCGATGCCGAGCCCGCGCGAATCATCCAGCGTGCCGGCGGCGATGCTCAGGTAGTCACGCCCGGCGCCGTCCCAGAACAGCGTCGACCCGCAGCGGGCGCAGAAGCCGCGCCGCGCCTCGGCCGATGAGGCATACCAGGTGAGGCCGCCCTCGCTGAGCAGGTGGAAGTCGGTGCGCCGCGCGGCCGTGGCCGCCATGACGTGGCCGGTCATGCGCCGGCACTGGGTACAGTGGCACATGATGACCGGCCGCAGCGGACCCGCGATGCGGTAGCGGACGGCACCGCACATGCAGCCGCCCTCGCGGGCGTGCGCAGCTGCGCTCATTGCGCCTGACTCCTAGGGATGGAACAACTTCTGCTTCAGGTACACGAAACTCAGCGCCCACATCTCGGCGGCCTGCTTGTGGTCGGCCGCAGCGGCGTGACCGCCGTCGGTATTCTCGTAGAACAGCACCTCGTGGCCCTGGGCCTCCATGCGCGCCGCCATCTTGCGCGCGTGCACGGGAGTGACCCGGTCGTCGCTGGTGGCGGTCACAAAGAACACCGGTGGATAGCGCGTCTTGTCGTTGACGTTCTGGTAGGGCGAGTACTTGAGGATCCAGGCGCGGTCGGCCGGCTTGGCCGGATCGCCGTACTCCGCTTCCCAGGACGCACCGGCTCCGATCTGGGTGTAGCGAATCATGTCGATCAGCGGCACCTGGCATACGACCGCACCGAACAGCTCCGGGCGCTCGACCATGTTGGCGCTCACCAGCAGTCCGCCGTTGGACCCGCCCATGATGCCGAGCTGCCGGGGTGTGGTGATGCCACGCTTGACGATGTCCTGCGCCACCGCCTGGAAGTCGTCGTAGGCCTTCTGCCGGTTCTGCAGCAGCGCCGCCTGGTGCCAGGCGGGGCCGTACTCCCCGCCGCCGCGGATGTTGGCCACGACAAAGACGCCACCGCGCGTCAGCCACAGCATGCCGAAGTTGGCCGAGTAGCTCGGGGTCATCGAGATCTCGAAACCACCGTAGCCGTACAGAACCGCCGGCGCCGGGCCGCTCAGGTTCCTGGCGCGCGTCACGAAGTACGGAATGCGCGTGCCGTCGCGCGAGACAGCGAAGAACTGCTCGGTCGTGAGGTTGGAGGCGTCGAAGCGCGGTGGCAGTGACTTGATTGCCTGCGGCCTGCCATCGCCGCTGTCGGCGTAGAGCGTGGTCGGAGTCGTGAAGCTCTCGAAGCGGAAGTAGGCTTCCGGGCCCCAGGCATTGGCCGCGACGATGTGCGTCGATCCCCCGGCCGGCAGCGGCACGCTGGTGTCGCTCCAGCCCTGCCCGCGGCGCGGGCGGAACACGTGCACGCTGCCGGTCACGTCGTGATAGAGCGAGGCGTAGACGGCATCGCGCCCGGTGGCCACCTCGTCGATCGAGCTGTGGGCATCCGGCGTGAACAGCACGCTGACCGCAGGCCCCGCGCCCTTGCCTGCCGTCGCTGCCGCGCGGTAGGCGATGAGCGAGCCCTTGGCGATCGGCGCCCCGCCCGGCGGGGTCCAGTCCTCGCGCAGCGTGAAGATCAGGTCGCCGCCCTGGGCGCCCTTGAGATCCGCGCCGAGCGGCACGGGCATGAGGTGCGTCGTGCCGTCGGGGGCCAGCGCGTAATACTCGGTGGTGAAGAAGCTGACCGCACGCTGCACGAGCGCCACGGTGCCGGCGGGGTTGCGGAACACCACGCCGGCCGAGGCCACGTCGCTGTCCTTGCCTTCGTGGACGGTGCGCGCTTCGGTCATCGGCGTGCCGCGCTTCCACAGCTTGACGAGGCGCGGGTAACCCGAGGTGGTCATCGAGCCGGCACCGAAGTCGGTACCGAACAGTACGGTGTCCTCGTCGAGATAGGTGATGGATGACTTGGCCTCGGTGAGCGTGAAGCCATCCTTGAGGAAGGACTTGGCGGCGGGGTCGAACTCGCGCACCACCACCGCATCGCCGCCGCCACGCGACAGGTTCACGAGGCAGCGCTTGAGCGAGACGCTGCACTCGGCGCCCTTCCATACCCAGTTCTCGTGCTCGTCCGCGGCCAGCTTGTCTACGTCCAGCAGCGTGTCCCAGGCGGGCGTGGCGCGCGCGTAGTCGGCAGTGGTCGTGCGACGCCAGATGCCCTTGGGATGCATGGCGTCCTGCCAGAAGTTGAACACGAACTGATGATCGAGATCCCCGTACGGGATGCGATCGGTCGCATCCATGACCTTGAGGATCGCGTCGTAGTCCTTCTGGTAATCGGGGTCGGCCTGCAACACGGACATCGACTTGGCGTTCTGCGCCTTGACCCACTCGATCGGCTTGGCGCCGTGAATGTCCTCCAGCCAGACATAGGGGTCATCGCTCGCGTCCGGGTGACCGCTCTTGCCCACGCTTTCCGCTCCCGCGGCCGCCGTCGCGGCCACCACGCCCACAACCGTCATCAACGCAAGAAATCGCCGCACGCCTGCTCCCCTGAAATGTGTCTCACCGGGTGTCGTGGCTCCACGGCAGTGGATCACTGGCCGGGAAGGTCTCCTCCAGCTCCTCGTCCAGATCGTCGGCACCCGGGGTAATCGCCCGGGTGACGAGCGCCTCGAGCGTCGCAGCCAGCGCCGTCACCGCGGGCGCCGCGCCGGGCCCCGTCCCGTAGCGCTGCGCCAGCCAGTGCACGTCCGGACACGATACCCAGGTGCGCAGGGCTTGGTCCTGCCACACCAGGGCCCGCAGCGGCAGCTCCATGCCGAGCAGCTGCTGCGCCTGCATCAGTGGTGTGCCGCTGCGCGCGTTGCCGAAGATCAGCAGCTGCGTAGGCGGCAACGTCAGGCCGGCCGCCGCCGCGCCGGCGGCATGGTCGATGCGCGCGAACACAGTCAGCCCGCGCGCGCCGATGGCGGCGACCAGCCGCTCGGCGGTGTCGACGGGGCCGGACTGACTCTCCCTGGTGATGACTCCCGCGACGGACATGCTGCAGCCCGGTAACTCAACGGCGACCCGCAGGATGCAGCGCCTCTTCGACACTGTCAAAGAGGGCGCGCAACCCGAACGACACGTCGACAATTCGGCCGTTGACGAAGAAGCCCGGCGTGCCGCGCACCCCGCTCGCCGTCCCGCTCTGCACGTGCTCGCGCACGCGCTGCAGGTAGACCTGATCGCCCATCTCCGCGGTGAAGCGCCCCATATCCAGCCCGAGCCGGTCGGCGTAGCGGTGCAGGTCCCGGGCTCCGAGGTGCGCCTGGTTCGCGAACAGCAGGTCATGCATGCCCCAGAACTGGCCCTGCCCGCCCGCGCACTCGGCCGCCTGCGCTGCGGCCAGCGCGTGCGGGTGTACGTCCTCGAGCGGAAAGTGGCGGAACACGAAGCATGCGCGCTCGTTGAAGCGCTCGAGCAGCAGCTGGACCGCCGAGTGCGCCTGGCGGCAGTTGGGGCACTCGAAGTCCCCGTACTCCACCACGATCACCGGCGCGTGCTCCGCGCCGCGCACGTGATCGCTCGCGCCCACCGGCACAGAAAGCTCGAACTCGTGATGTGACGTCATGGACTTCAGGCGGCCAGCGGCGCCGCGGGGCGGAAGCGCCTGACGGCCGAAATACCCAGCGCCACGAAAGCGACCAGCACCAGCAGCTGGGCGACCGCGAACGGCGGCTCCGAGCCGTTGGGCGCCAGCGCCTTGAGCGCCGGCACCTTGGCGAACAGCTGCGCGACCAGCACGAAGGTGTTCAGGTAGAACGCCGCTAGCGCCGTGACCACGTACAGCGCGCGCCAGGCGCCCGCCAGGTGGTACCCGTACAGTGCCACGAGCGTCACGGTGAGAATGATGAGCGAGATGACTCCGACCACGTGCGGCGGACCGAGGCTCTTGGAGTGGAAGAAGAAGCCGGTGACGCTGGTCAGGATGGTCATCGCCAGGAACAGCGTCGTCCAGCCGGGCAACAGCTGCGCGCGGCGCATGCCTAACGCCACGACGACGCCGGCCACGATGGCGACCAGGCTGATGATCACGTGCAGCTGGGTGAAGGCAGCGGTCGACATGCCCAGGATCATGGTCCGGACCCTTCAGTTCTTGAGTTTGGACTATGCGCTTTTTAGGTTGCAGCGCAACCCGCGGGGCGATTGTGCCCCGGCGCGGCCGGCGGCGCACGCCGAGCAAAGTTCTTGCCGTCGCGCGTGCTCCGAGGTCCAGGTCCGGCCACAAGGGAGCCTGCCAATGAGAAACGCCGTGCTCACGAGCCTCGCGTGCTGCGCCATCTGCGCCACGTCCGCGCCCCGCGCCCAGAATGAGTCCTCCGCCGGCGTTTCAACCCCCGCGGGCGTGCCGGTCGAGCGCCTGGTAGCGGCCGTGTCGCACAAGATCGGCAAGCCCTTCGTGCTCGATCCGCGCGTCCGCGCCGACGTCGCGATCGAGGGCAAGGCGCCCACCGAGCTCAGTTACGCTGAGCTGCTCGACGTGCTCGACGCGTACGGCTTCGCCGCCTTCGACGACGACCACTTTGTGCGCGTCGTGCCGGAAAACTCGATACGGACGGAGGCGATCCCGACCATTACCTCGCACGACTCGCGTCCCGGGCCGGAGTACGTCAGCGAGCTCATCGTGGTAAAGAATGTCAGCGCGCCGCAGGTGGTGCCGATCCTGCGTCCGCTGGTCCGCGCCAGCGGTCACCTGGTGGCGTACCCGGAGAGCCAGACCCTGCTCATCGTGGACCGCTTCGAGAACGTGCGGCGCCTCGAGGGCCTCGTCCATGCGCTCGATAACGCCGGGTCAGCT
>JANWKR010000042.1 GCA_025451275.1 Steroidobacteraceae bacterium | reverse complement strand
GCTTGCCGCCGGCGAGGGCGGGCCGGAGGATGCCGGCTGAGGAACTGAGGCGGGATCCGGGCGCCGCCGGGAGCCAGGGAATGACAGGCGTGTCCACGCGCTACCTCAACGTCGAGGCCGGCGGGGTGCGCATCTTCTATCGGGAGGCTGGCCGCAGCGGGGCACCGCCGCTGCTGCTGCTGCACGGCTATCCCTCCTCGTCACGCATGTTCGAACCGCTGCTGCCGCTGCTCGCGGACGAGTTCAGGCTGATCGTCCCCGACTACCCCGGGTTCGGCCTGGCGGAGGCGCCGCCGCCGGGGGTCTACTCCTACAGCCGGCACGTCCGCGCGTTCCTGGCGCGGCTGCCGCCCTGAGCGGCCCTCAGGAAGGCTGGGCGTCGAAGGCCTGGCCGGTGACGCCGGCGCTCGCCGGTCCGAGCAGCGCGATGTAGGCGCTGGCATGCGCCGCCGGCAGCGGCAGGGTGTCGATGTCCTCGGCCGGGTAGGCCTGGCGACGCATGGCGGTGCGGGTGCGGCCGGGGTTGAGCGTGTTGACGCGCACGTGACTGATGCCCTCGAGTTCCTGCGCCAGTACCTGCGACAGACCCTCGACGGCGAATTTGGCGACGGCGTACGCGCCCCAGTAGGCGCGGCCGCGGCGGCCGACGGCGCTCGCGGTGAACACCACCGAGGCATCGGCCGACTTCTTCAGCGCCGGCAGCAGCGCCTGGGTGAGGGCGAACGCCGCGGTCACGTTAACGTGCAGTACACGGCACCAGGTCGGCACGTCGTAGTGCTCGATGGGAGTGAGCGTGCCGAGGAGACCGGCGTTGTGCAGCAGCCCGTCGAGCCGGCCGTAGCGCTCGAGCACCGCATCCGCCACCGCGTCGTAGTCCCGTGCCAGCGCCTTCTCCAGATCGAGCACCGCGATCGTCGCTTCCGGGGCGCCGCTGGCGGCGATCTCGGTGTGCACCGCCTCGAGCCGGGCGGCGTTGCGGCCGATGAGAACGACCTGCGCCTGGTGCGCGGCGCACGCGAGCGCGATGGCCCGGCCGATGCCGGAGCTAGCGCCGGTGATGGCGATGACGCGGCCGGCGAGCTCGGCGGGTGCCGGGGCATGATTACGCGGGTCGAACACGGAGCTCCTTTGATTTCACGCCAGGCGCAGCCGGTTGGCCTGCGCCCGCCGCGCCGTGCGCCACGCGCGCCAGCCATCGAGCGGCAGATGGTCGCGCGGCGCGCCGGCGTGCGGCAAGTCCCGCGCGGCGCGCCGCGAGTGCGCAGCGGCGAGCCCGGTCCACACCAGGAGCCCGCAGAGCGGCGCCTGCGCCTGCGGAGCGAGCGCAGCCACCGCGGCGGCGAGCTCGGTACGCAGCTCGCCGTGGCGGGTCTGTACCACCCCGACCAGGGCCGCATTCCAGGGCGGCTGCGCCAGGCTCTCGGGCGGGATCTGCGCGGCCGCCAGCTCATCGAGCGGCAGGCGCAGCCGCCCCAGGCGCGCGTCGGCGGCGAGCGCCAGCAGCAGCTCGAGCTCGCGCAGCGTGCGCCCGAGGCGCTGCGCGTGTTCCGGTGCGAGCTGCGGCGCGGCGTGGCGTGCGAGCGGCTCGACGAACGCGGCGCTCCAGCGCGCACAGTAGGCGCGCAGTTCGGCGCGCGTCTCGAAGGTCGCGCGCGCCAGGTCCCACACCGTCGTGTCGACGAAGCCGGCGAGGCCGGCGAGCTGCGCCGGCTCGGCGAACTGCGCGGCCAGCTCGCGCGTCAGCGGGTGCAGCGGCCGGCCCGCGACGCAGCGGGCGCATTCCTCGCGCCACCAGGCGAGGCGCGTGTGCGCCACGTGGTGGTCGAGCGCGGGCGCCAGACTCGCGCCGATCTCGCGCTCGATGCCGGCCAGCGTGGCCAGCACTCCGCGCTCGGCCGCGGAGTAGAGCCAGGCGAGGGTGCGGGTGGGCGAGAGCTCAGGCCTTCCGGGCATTGCTCGCGCCGGGAGCGGCGGACGGTTCCGCGGCCGGCGGCTCGGACGCAGGCGGCGCGTTGCGCACCAGCTGGCCGATCGGCTCGAGCGGGGTGAGCGGGGCGTCCGCGGTGACGCCGAGCTCGTTGAAGCGGCGCGCCTGCGGCAGCACCTGACGCTCGAGCGAGCCGACCGCGGCGTTGTAGGCCTCGACGGCGGTGGCCAGGCGCGCCCCCATGCGGCCGAGGTGGCCGTTGAACGTGGTGAGGCGCCGGTGCAGCTCCTGGCCGAGGTCGCGGATCTGCGCCGCGTTGTCCGCCACGGCCGACTGCCGCCAGCCGTAGGCCACCGCCTTAAGCAGCGCGATCAGCGTCGAGGGCGTGGCGATGATCACGCTCTGCCCGAGCGCGGTCTCGATGAGATCCGGGCGTTCGGCGAGCGCGGCCGACAGGAACTGATCGCCGGGCAGGAACAGCACCGCGAACTCCGGGCTGTGCTCGAACTGCGTCCAGTAGCTCTTGGAGGCCAGCTCGCGCACCCGCGCCTCGACCTGCTGCGCGTGCCGGCGCAGGGCCCCCTGACGCTCCTCCTCGGTGTTGGCTTCGAGCGCGGCGAGATACGCGTCGATCGGCGTCTTGGCGTCGATCACCAGGTCGCGCGCCTCGGGCATGTGCACCACCAGGTCCGGCCGCAGCGCGCCTTCCTCGCCGACCACGTGCAGCTGCTCGGAGAAGTCGCAGTGCGCCGTCAGTCCTGCCAGCTCCACCAGCCGCCGCAGCGTCAGCTCGCCCCAGCGGCCGCGTACCTCGGGCCGGCGCAGGGCCGTCACCAGGTTGCGCGTCTCGCGCTGCAGCTGCGCCTGCCCGCTGGTGACGCTCTCGATCTGCGTGCGCAGGCTCGCGAACGCCTCGCGGCGCTCGTGCTCGAGGGACTGCACCTGGGCCTCGGTGCGCTCGAGCGCGGCACGCAGCGGCTCGACCAGATGTGCGATCGCCACCTCGCGCTCCTTGAGCGCCCCCTCGGCGACCATCTGGTCGCGCCCCAGCGCCTCGCGCGCCAGGCGCAGGAACAGCTCACTGTTGCTGCGCAGCGTGTGCCCGGCCAGCTCGTCGAAGGCGGCGCGCAGGCGCGTCTCGGACTGCTCCAGCAGCCGCACCCGGTCGCTGTCCTGGGCGGCCCCCGACTCGAGCCGCACGCGCGCCTCGACCAGCTGCATGCGCACCGCCTCGAGGCGGTGCGCGGCGCGCAGGTGCGTGAGCAGCGCGCCGAGCAGCGCGCCGGTGAGCAGCGCCGCGAGCGCCAGCAGCACAATGAACGTGGTGCTCATCGGGTGAAATGCGCCAGGTAGTTCACCGCGACGTCGGTGCTGAGCGTCACGCGCTGCGTGAACGGATTGAGCTCGATGCCGGCGGTGGCGACGAGCCTCAGGCCGGCGGCGCGGCCCCAGCGCGCGAGCTCCGCCGGACGGATGAAGCGCTCGTACTCGTGGGTGCCGCGCGGGATGAGGCGCAGCAGGTACTCGCCGCCGACGATGGCGGTGAGGAACGAGCGCAGGTTGCGGTTCAGGGTCGAGACGATCAGCGCGCCGCCGGGACGCAGCAAGGCGGCGAGGCTCGCCACGGTGGCGGCGGGGTCGGGCACGTGCTCGAGCAGCTCGAGGCAGGTGACCGCATCGAAGGCCTGCGGCTGCTCGCGCGCGAGCTCCTCGGCCGCGGCCACGCGGTAATCGATCGCGAGGCCCTCCTGCGCGGCATGCAGGCGCGCCACCTCGATCATGCCCGGCGCCAGGTCGATGCCGGTCACCCGCGCCCCGGCGCGGCTCAGGGCCTCCGCGAGCAGGCCGCCGCCGCAGCCGACGTCGAGCAGGCGGCAGCCGGGCGGCACGCGCGCGGCGATGAACTGCGCGCGAACCGGATTCAGCAGGTGCAGCGGCCGGAACTCGCCCTGCGGGTCCCAGAACCCTGCGGCGATGGCGTCGAACTTGGCGAGCTCGGCGTGGTCGGCGTTGCGGGCCGGCTCGCTCATGCCGCGGCCTCCGCGCCGAGGCGCTGCGCCCAGGACAGCGGCAGGGCGGCGAGCTCCTCGGCGTCGAAGCCGAGCAGGCGGCCGCCGGCCACCGCGGGGCGGCCGGCACTCCACACATCGCTCACCTGGGCGCGCGTCGCGCCGAACACGATGGCATCCGCGACGCGCCCGAGCGCGGCTGCGGCACAGCCGGTCAGGTCGAGGCAGGTGAGGTCGGCGGCCTTGCCCGGCTCGAGCGAGCCGATCTGGGCGGCGAGCCCGAGCGCGGTCGCCCCGCCGAGGGTCGCCAGGCGCAGGGCATCCAGCGCCGCGAGCGAGGACAAGAGCGCCGCGCAGCGCGCCTCGGCCAGGAGGTCGAGCGAGCCGGCGGCGAGGGCGCTGTCGGTGCCGAGCCCGGTGCGGTCCACGGGCAAGAGCGGCAGCGGCGTCGGCGCGCACCCGAGGCGCAGGTCAGCCTGCGGGCAGCCGATCAGGGCCGCGCCGTGGCGCGCGAGCAGCTCGAGCTCCTCGCGGCGCAGGCCGCCGGCGCCGATGGCGGTGAAGCCGGGGCGCAGCAGTCCCTGCTCGGCGAGCTGCTGCAGCGGCCGCGCCCCGTAGGGGCGCCCCTCGCAGGCGGCATCGGCGATGCCGTGCCCGCCCGCAGCCGGCGGCGGGCTGAGCTCGCCGACGTGCAGCGCAATGCGTGCCTCGAGCTCGTCCGCCACGCGGCGCACCCGCGCCAGGGTGGCATCGCTGAGCGCCGGGCGCGCCACGGGCGCGAAGTAGAGCGTGATGCGCGCGTCGGCGCGGTACACGTCCCACAGCGCCGCGGCGCGCTCGAGGTGTGCGCTGGCGTTCTCGGCCCACGGCGTCGGCACGTCCGCCACCGGCAGGCCGATGGCGGCGCGCATGGGCACGGCGGCCGCGGCGCGCGCGGCCTCCTCGGGGATCGGGCTCGGGTCGGCAAAGCAGGTGATGCCGGCGCGCAGCATCTCGGCGGCACCGAAGCGCGTGCCGTCGCGCACGAAGTCGGCGCCCATGGCGCGCGCTTCCACCGGCTGCAGCACCTCGGTGAGCCAGCGCCGGCGCGGGCCGCGCACCGGCAGGCCCCGCAGCAGCGCGTGGCACACCCGCGCATGGGCATTCACCAGCCCGGGCAGCAGCGCGTGCCGCTCGCGCAGCACGTGCTGGCGCGGCTCGCAGCGCGCGCGCAGCTCGGCGGCAGGGCCGAGCGCCACGATGCGCCCGTCGGCGACCGCCACGGCGTGGTGCTCGAGCACCGTGTTGGCCGGTGCGATGGGCAGCAGCCAGCGGGCCTCGATCAGCAGGTCAACGGGTTCCCGGGTCATGCGTGCAGGGGCCGGAAAATCAGCTGCGCGCAGTATATCGGTGCACGGCGCCGGCGGGGCAGGCGCGGCCGGTCCGACCCCGCCGCGACCGGGCCCGCAAGGCTCAGTACGGGGGTGCTTCGTGATAGAATTACTCTTTTATCTCGGGCCCCTGTTGGGGGCGTGGAATTGCGGAATTAATGGCTGAAATCGCCCGCGAAATCGTGCCGGTCACTCTCGAAGACGAGATGCGGCAGTCCTACCTCGACTATGCCATGAGCGTCATCGTCGGGCGCGCGCTGCCCGACGTGCGCGACGGGCTCAAGCCCGTGCACCGGCGCGTGCTGCACGCCATGCGCGAGCTCGGCAACGACTGGAACAAGGCCTACAAGAAGTCGGCGCGCGTGGTGGGCGATGTGATCGGCAAGTACCACCCGCACGGCGACACCGCGGTGTACGACACCATCGTGCGCATGGCGCAGCCGTTCTCGATGCGCTACCTGCTGGTGGACGGGCAGGGCAACTTCGGCTCGGTGGACGGCGATATGCCGGCGGCCATGCGCTACACCGAGGTGCGCATGTCGCGCCTCGCGCACGAGCTGCTCGCCGACATCGACAAGGAAACCGTCGATTTCACGCCCAACTACGACGAGACCGAGACCGAGCCCACGGTGCTGCCGACGCGCGTGCCGAACCTGCTGATCAACGGTCAGACCGGCATCGCGGTCGGCATGGCGACCAATATCCCGCCGCACAACCTGGTCGAGACCGTCAACGCCTGCCTGGCGCTGCTCGATGACCCGGCCGCGCCGCTGGCGGCGCTCATGCAGCACATGCCGGGGCCGGACTTCCCCACCGGCGGCATCATCAACGGCGCGCAGGAGATCGCCACCGCCTACCGCACCGGGCGTGGCCGGCTGTCGGTGCGCGCCCGCGTCAGCATCGAGGAAGTCGGCCGCGGCGACCGCCAGGCGATCGTGGTCACCGAGCTGCCCTACCAGGTCAACAAGGCGCGCCTCATCGAGCGCATCGCCGACCTGGTGCGCGAGAAGCAGCTCGACGGCATCGCCGGCGACGGGCTGCGCGATGAGTCCGACAAGGACGGCATGCGCATCGTCATCGAGCTCAGGCGCGGCGAGGTGACCGAGATCGTCCTCAACAACCTGTACGCGCAGACGCCGATGGAGACGGTGTTCGGCATCAACATGGTGGCGCTGCAGGATGGCCAGCCGAAGCTGATGTCGCTCAAGGAGATGCTGGAGGCCTTCATCCGGCACCGCCGCGAGGTGGTCACGCGGCGCAGCATCTTCGACCTCGCCAAGGCGCGCGAGCGCGCCCACATCCTCGAGGGCCTGGCGGTCGCACTCGCCAACATCGACGAGGTGATCGCGCTCATCAGGGCGGCGGCTTCGCCGGCCGATGCGCGCGTGGCGCTGCAGGCCCGCCCGTGGCGGCCCGGCGCGGTCACCGAGCTGCTGGTGCGCGCCGGCACCATCTCCACGCGCCCGCAGGGCCTGGCGGCCGAGTTCGGCCTGGTCGGCGGCAGCTACCGCCTGTCCGAGGCCCAGGCGCAGGCGATCCTCGACATGCGCCTGCACCGGCTCACCGGGCTGGAGCAGGACCGGATCATCGCCGAGTACAAGGAGCTGCTGGAGAGCATCCGCGACCTGTCCGATATCCTGGCGCGCCCCGAGCGCCTCACCGAGGTGGTGCGCGGCGAGCTGCTCGAGGTGCGTGAGCAGTACGGCGATGCGCGGCGCACCGAGATCAACCGCGACCATCTCAACCTCACCACCGAGGACCTGATCGAGCCGCAGGACGTGGTGGTGACGCTGTCGCACGCCGGCTATGCCAAGAGCCAGCCGCTCACCGAATACCAGACGCAGCGGCGCGGCGGTCGCGGCAAGACCGCCACCGCGGTCAAGGACGAGGACTTCGTCGAGAAGCTGTTCGTGGCCCACACCCACGACACCGTGCTGTGCTTCTCCAACCGCGGCAAGGTGTACTGGCTGAAGGTCTACGAGCTGCCGCAGGCCGGGCGCGGCGCGCGCGGCAAGCCGATGGTCAACCTGCTCCCCCTGAGCGAGGGCGAGAAGATCAACGCGCTGCTGCCGGTGAAGCAGTACGACGAGCAGCATTTCGTGTTCATGGCCACGCGCGCCGGCACGGTCAAGAAAACGCCGCTGGCCTCGTTCTCGCGGCCGCGCTCGACCGGCATCATCGCCGTGGACCTCGCCGACAACGACCAGCTGGTGGGCGTATCGATCACCGACGGCGAGCGCGAGATCATGCTGGTGTCCTCCGGCGGCAAGGCGATCCGCTTCCACGAGAGCGAGGTGCGCCACATGGGGCGCGAGGCCGCCGGCGTGCGCGGCATCCGCCTCGCCGACGCCCAGGAGGTCATCGCGCTCATCGTCATCGGCGAGGGCTTCGTGCTGAGCGCCTCGGCCGCCGGCTACGGCAAGCTGACCCCGCTCGCCGACTTCCCGCCGCACGGCCGCGGCGGCCAGGGGGTGATCGCGCTGCAGACCTCCGACCGCAACGGCTCGACCGTGGCGGCGCTGCAGGTGATGGCCGGCCAGGAGATCATGCTGATCAGCTCCACCGGCACGCTGGTGCGCACCACGGTCGACGAGATCTCGGTGCAGGGCCGCAACACCCAGGGGGTGCGCCTGATCCGGCTGGGGGAGGGCGAGCGCCTGGTGGGCATCGAGCGCATCGAGAGCCTGGACGGGGACGAGGAGGGCACGATCAGCGAGCCCGGTCCGGCCGCCGATGCCGTCCCGCCCGCGGATTCTTAGGTCCGAAAGTTCTAACCCGCGGCAGCGGAGCCGCTAAGATCGCTCATTCCCGTCAGCTGTGACACGACCCGGAAGCGAGAGGGTGCCGGTGCGCGCATTCAACTTCGCCGCGGGACCGGCCACGCTGCCCGTGGAGGTCCTGGAACAGGTCCGCGAGGAGCTGACCGACTGGCAGCACTCGGGCGCCTCGGTCATGGAGGTGAGCCATCGCGGCAAGGCATTCGTGGCGGTGGCGCGCGAGGCCGAAGCCGCACTGCGCCGCCTGCTGGCCGTGCCCGCGCACTACCGGGTGCTGTTCATGCAGGGCGGTGCTACCGGGCAGTTCGCCGCCATCCCCATGAACCTCGCCCGCTCGGACTCGACGGTCGACTACGTCAATACCGGTGCCTGGTCGAAGAAGGCCCTCGGCGAGGCGCAGCGCTACGCCGCCCGGGTCAACGTCGCCGCCGACGAGGCCGCCTCGCGCTACACCACGGTGCCCGAGCCGGCCGCGCTGCGCCTGTCGCCGGGAGCTGCGTACCTGCACTACACCGCCAACGAAACCATCGGCGGGGTCGAGTTCCCGTACGTGCCGGCGAGCGCAGCCCCGCTGGTCGCCGACATGTCCTCGACGCTGCTGTCGCGCCCCATCGACGTCGCGAGATTCGGGCTCATCTACGCCGGTGCGCAGAAGAACCTGGGTCCGGCAGGCCTTACGGTGGTGATCGTGCGCGAGGACCTGACCGGCCACGCCCGGCCCGGCACCCCTTCGGTGTGGGACTACCGGGCGGTGGCCGAGGAAGGCTCGCTCCTCAACACCCCGCCGACCTTTGCCTGGTACGTCGCCGGGCTGGTCCTCAGGTGGCTCGAGGCGCAGGGCGGGCTCGGTGCCATGGGCGAGCGCAACCGCGCCAAGGCGCAGCGCCTGTATTCCGTGATCGACGCTTCGGGCTTCTACGCCAACCCGGTGGCCGTGAACTGCCGCTCGTGGATGAACGTGCCGTTCACGCTCGCCGACGCGCAGCTCGAGGCGCCGTTCCTGGCCGAGGCGCGCGCGGCCGGGCTCATCAATCTCGAGGGCCACCGCTCGGTGGGCGGCATGCGCGCCAGTCTCTACAACGCCATGCCGCCTGAGGGGGTGGAGGCGCTGGTGGCCTTCATGCACGACTTCGAGCGCCGCCATGGCTGAGGCGCGCTACCGCATCCTGACGCTCAACAACATCTCGCCGCGCGGGCTCGAGCGCCTGCCGGCCGCGCGCTATGAGATCGGTGCCGAGCTCGACGCTCCCGACGCCATCCTGGTGCGCTCCGCGGACCTGCACGCGCTGACCATCCCGGCCAGCGTGCGCGCGGTCGGCCGTGCCGGCGCCGGAGTCAACAACATCCCGGTGGGTTCCTTGAGCGCGCGCGGCATCCCGGTCTTCAACACCCCGGGGGCGAATGCCAACGCGGTCAAGGAGCTGGTGCTGGCAGGACTGCTGCTGGCGGCCCGCAACTTGGGTCCCGCCTGGTTGTTCGCCCGCGCACTCGAGGGCGACGATGCCGCCATCGAGGCCGCCGTGGAGCAGGGCAAGCGCCACTTCGTGGGCTTCGAACTGCCGGGCCGGACGCTCGGGGTGGTCGGGCTCGGAGCGGTCGGCGTCGAGGTCGCCAACGCCGCGCTCGCCCTCGGCATGAAGGTGCTCGGCTACGACCCGCAGCTCACGGTGCAGCGCGCCTGGCAGCTGTCCGCGAGCGTCGAGCAGGCGCTGTCGCTCGAGGACCTGTTCGCGCGCGCGGACGCGGTCAGCGTGCACGTGCCGCTCAACGAGCACACCCGCCACCTGGTGAACGCGGCGCGCCTGGCGCTGATGCGCCCCGGGGCCACCATCCTCAACTTCGCGCGTGCCGCCATCGTCGAGGAGGCGGCGGTGCTGGCGGCCCTCGGGGCCGGGAGGCTGCACGCCTACGTGTGCGACTTCCCCAAGGCGGCCCTCAAGGGCCATCCCGGCGTCATCACCCTGCCGCACCTGGGCGCCTCGACCGGCGAGGCCGAGGAGAACTGCGCCGTCATGGTGGCCGAACAGGTGCGCGATTTCCTCGAGAACGGCAATATCCGCAACAGCGTCAACTACCCGGAGGCGGTACTGCCGCGGGTGCCCAACACCACGCGCCTCGCCATCGCCAACAGCAACGTGCCCAACATGGTCGGCCAGATCTCCACCTGCCTGGCGGCGCAGCGGCTCAACATCGCCGATCTGCTGAACAAGTCGCGGGGCGAGTACGCCTACACGCTCATCGACGTCGACGGCCGCCTGGGCGCGACGCTGCTGGACTCGATCCGCGCCATCGACGGCGTGCTGTCGGCGCGCATGCTGTGAGCCGTGGCGACGCTTAAGCGCAAGTCCCGCCGCGCGCCTGCGCGCGCTGCCGCCACCGCCGCCGGCGGCCACGGGCTCGAGGGCGTGCGCGCGCGCATCGACGCCGTGGACGAGCAGATCCACACGCTCATCAACGAGCGGGCGCGGCTCGCGCAGCAGGTAGGCATCTCCAAGGCGCGTGACGGTCACACGGTCGACTTCTACCGCCCGGAGCGCGAGGCGCAGGTGCTGCGCGCGGCACGGGCGCGCAATGCAGGTCCGCTGCGCGATGCGGAAGTGCTGCGCCTGTTCCGCGAGATCATGTCGGCGTGCCTGGCGCAGCAGGAGCCGCTCAAGGTGGCATTCCTCGGTCCGGAGGGCACCTTCACCCAGACCGCCGTGCTCAGTCACTTCGGGCACTCGGTGCGCGCCCTGCCGCTCGCCGCCATCGACGAGGTGTTCCACGAGGTGGAGGCGGCCAATGCCGACTTCGGCGTGGTGCCGATCGAGAACTCGACCGAGGGCACGGTCAATCACACCCTCGACCGTTTCCTCACCTCGCCGCTGAAGATCTGCGGCGAAGTCGAGCTGCGCGTGCGCCACCACCTCATGGGCAACATGAGCCGGCTGGGCAAGATCGAGCGCGTGTGCTCGCACCCGCAGGCGCTCGCCCAGTGCCGCGAGTGGCTCGAGGAGCACCTGCCGGGCATCGAGCAGGTGCCGGTATCGAGCAATGCCGAGGGCGCGCGCCGCGCGCGCGATGAGAAGGGCTCGGCCGCGATCGCCGGCGAGACCGCCGCCGAGATCTACGGCCTCAAGGTGCTGGCGGCCGAGATCGAGGACAGCACCGACAACACCACGCGCTTCCTGGTGCTGGGGCGCAAGCTGTTTGCGCCGAGCGGCGAGGACCGTACGACTCTGCTGGTCTCGGTCGGGCACACCGATGCCCCCGGGGCGCTGTACCGGCTGCTCGAGCCGCTGGCGCGCCACCGCGTGAGCCTGACGCGCATCGAGTCGCGGCCGTCGCGGCGGCGCAAGTGGGACTACGTGTTCTTCATGGATCTCGAAGGTCACGCCGACGAGCCACACGTGGCGCGCGCCCTGGCGGCGCTCAGGAAGCGCGCCTCGCTGTTCCGGGTACTCGGCTCGTACCCGCGGGCGGTGCAGTGAGCACCCCGGCCGCGCGCGCCGCCTGGCGCGTCGCCCCGGGCGGCACGATCGCCGGCAGCTTCACCGTCCCGGGCGACAAGTCCATTTCGCACCGCGCGCTGATGCTCGGCGCGCTCGCCGAGGGTGACACGCACATCAGCGGCTTCCTCGACGGCGAGGACTGCCTCGCCACGGCGCGCGCCCTGGGCTCGCTCGGGGTGCACATCGAGCGCCCGGCGCCGAACGAGGTCATCGTGCACGGCGCCGGCATGCACGGCCTGGTCGCGGCCGCGGCGCCCCTCGACATGGGCAACGCCGGCACCGCGATGCGTCTCATGACCGGGGTGCTCGCGCCGCAGCGGTTCGATTCCACGCTGGTGGGCGATGAGTCGCTCATGCGCCGCCCCATGGAGCGGGTGGTGGTGCCGCTGCAGATGATGGGCGCGCACATCCAGACCCACGAGGGGCGCCCGCCGGTGCAGATCCGCGGCACGCCGCAGCTGCGCGCCATCCACTACAGCCTGCCGGTGGCGAGCGCGCAGGTGAAATCCGCGGTGCTGCTCGCCGGGCTGTATGCCGCCGGCATCACGCGCGTGACCGAGCCGGCGCCCTCGCGGGATCACACCGAGCGCATGCTCGGCGCCTTCGGCGCCTCGCTGCGGCGCGAGGGGCGCAGCATTGCGATCGACGGCGGGGTGCCGCTGAGCGCGGCGCGGGTGGCGGTACCGGCGGACTTCTCCTCGGCGGCGTTCTTCATCGTGGCCGCCTGCCTCGCCGCGGAGCGGCCGCTGCTGCTCACCAACATCGGCGTCAATCCCACGCGCACCGGGCTGCTCGAGCTGCTCAGGCGCATGGGCGCCGACATCCGCGTGCACGAGCATGGCGTCGCCGGTCCCGATGCCGAGCCGGCCGCCGACATCGAAGTGCGCCGCAGCCTGCTGCGTGGCATCACCGTGCCCGAGTCGCTGGTACCGCTGTCGATCGATGAGTTTCCGGTGTTCTTCGTGGCCGCCGCCTGCGCGCAGGGGGAGACGCTGGTGCGCGGGGCTCTCGAGCTGCGCGTCAAGGAGAGCGACCGGCTGGCCGCGGTGGCCGCCGGGCTCGAGACGCTCGGCGTCGAGCACCAGCTGCTCACCGACGGGCTGTGGATCCGCGGCGCAGAGAGCCTCGCCGGCGGCACCGTCGACAGCCGCGGCGACCATCGCATCGCCATGGCCTTCGCGATCGCGGCCCTGCGCGCGCGCGCGCCGCTGCAGGTCCTGGACGTGGCCAACGTCGCCACCAGCTTTCCAGGCTTCGCCGCGCTCGCGCGCGCGGCCGGCTTGGGGCTGGCCGCGGCCTGACGGACACTGCAGCCATGGCCGCCTGTCCCATCGTCACCATCGACGGCCCGAGCGGCTCGGGCAAGGGCACCATCAGCCGCGCGGTGGCGCGCCGGGTCGGGTGGCACCTGCTCGACAGCGGGGCGCTGTACCGCCTGGTGGCGCTCGCCGGCACCCTGGCGCAGGTGGACCCGCACGACCCCGGCCGGCACGCCGCGCTTGCCCAACACATGGCGGTGTGGTTCGGCACCCGTTCCGACGGCGGTGAGGAGGTGCGGCTCGACGGGCGCGACGTGACGGCCGAGATCCGCTCGGAGGCGGCCGGGCAGGGGGCTTCCCGGGTGGCGGCCTGGCCCGAGGTCCGCTCGGCCCTCCTGGGGCGGCAGCGGGCGTTCGCTACCCCCCCGGGACTGGTGGCGGACGGGCGCGATATGGGCACCGTGGTCTTCCCCGGGGCCGACCTCAAGATTTTCCTGACCGCTACCCCCGAGGAACGGGCCCTGCGACGCCATAAGCAGTTGAAAGACAAGGGGTCCGATGTTAGCCTTCCCGCCCTTTCGCGCGAGATAGCCGGGCGGGATTTACGAGACCAGACCCGAAAGGTCGCCCCGCTGAAGGCCGCGCCCGATGCCTGCGTAATCGACTCGACCGGACTTTCGGTCGAGGCGGTGACCGGGCGGGTGCTGGAACTGATGGCTGCCCGGCGCCTGTGGCCCTAGGCCGCTCACCGCGATTCGCACGGAAGGTTACCGAGGAGGCACCCGCAGGACGCGGGTGCCCGTAATTTCTTTCTGGCTCTCAAGGATGGGGGTCCAGCGACCCACGCCACGCGCGTGGCACAAGTGAAGGTATGACAGAAAGTTTCGCCCAGCTCTTCGAGCAAAGTCTCGCTAACCAGCGCATCCGCCCCGGAATGATCCTGACCGGGCTCATCGTCGACGTCACCGGCGATGTCGTCATCGTCAACGTAGGCCTCAAGTCCGAGGCCGTCATTCCACTCGAGCAGTTCAAGAACGAACGCGGCGAGATCGAGGTCAAGGCCGGCGATTCGGTCGAGGTCGCGCTCGACTCCGTGGAAGATGGCACCGGGGAAACGCGCCTGTCGCGCGAGAAGGCCAAGCGGGCACGCACCTGGACACGGCTCGAGGAGGCATTCAACAAGTCCGAGATCGTGACGGGTGTCATCACCGGTCGGGTCAAGGGCGGCTTCACGGTGGAGATCGAGAACGTGCGGGCATTCCTGCCCGGCTCGCTGGTCGATGTGCGCCCGGTGCGCGATACCTCCTACCTCGAGGGCAAGCCGCTCGAGTTCAAGGTCATCAAGCTCGACCAGAAGCGCAACAACGTCGTTGTCTCGCGCCGCGCGGTCGTCGAGCAGGAGTTCTCCGCCGAGCGCTCCGCGCTCATGGACAACCTGCAGGAAGGCGCGGTCGTCAAGGGCACGGTCAAGAACCTCACCGACTACGGCGCGTTCGTCGACCTCGGTGGCATCGATGGCCTCCTGCACATCACCGACATGGCCTGGAAGCGCGTCAAGCATCCGAGCGAAGTGGTGAAGGTGGGCGATGAGGTCGAGGTGCGGATCCTGAAGTTCGACCGCGAGCGCTCGCGCGTCAGCCTCGGGCTGAAGCAGCTGGGAGCCGATCCGTGGCAGAACATCGCCCGGCGCTATCCGCCCAACACGCGCGTGTTCGGCAAGGTCACCAACATCGCCGACTACGGCGCGTTTGTTGAGATCGAGGACGG
>JANWKR010000041.1 GCA_025451275.1 Steroidobacteraceae bacterium | reverse complement strand
TGGTGTGCCATGACTTCATCGTGCTGCGCGCCGCGGTGCTCGCCGGTCTCGGCATCGCCCGGCTCCCCGAGAGCGTCGTGCGCGAGGACCTGCGGCGCGGTGCGCTGGTACGCGTCCTGCCGCAGTGGAACAGTCCCCAGGGTATCGCGCACATCGTCTTCCCGAGCCGCCGCGGACTGCTGCCGGCGGTGCGCAGCTTCATCGATTTCCTGGCGGAACGGCTGCCGGGGGTGCTGTAGGCTAGGCGGCGCTGCGCGCGCCGAAGGCCGCGAGCGCCCGCTGCGCTGCTGCCTCCGGGCACAGCAGCAGGCACTTGGTCAGCGCGTCCGCGACCACCGCGGTGGGAGCGAGCACCGCGGCGTAGCGGCGCCCGCCGGCCGGGCGCCTGCCGCGCACGTAGTAGCCGCGGTGCTCGCGCGGGCGCTCGCGGGCATCCCGGTCGCTCACCGCGAGCGCGGTATCCGCGAGCGCCAGCGGCCGGCCGCGGCCATCGGCACGGCGCACGAAGAGAGTCTCGCGCCGCTCTCCGAAGAGCCGCACGTCGCCGCCGGCGTTCACCATTCCGGCGCGGCAGCCGCGCTCACGCAGCGCCTCGACCGCCTGGTCCACCGCGTAGCCCTTGGCGAGGCCGCCGAAGTCGAGCGCGAGCGCCTTCCGGCAGATGACCCAGGCGCTGTCCGGCGCGCCACTCAGTTCGAGGTCGGCGAGGCTGCCGGGTCTGGCAGGCAGACACGGATCGAACACTCCGTGCGTGAGCGCGTGCAGGCGGCGCGACAGCTCGAGTAGCTGGTGCGTGCCGGCATCGATATCGAGCCGCCTCCCGGGGGAGGCGGCGTTGATGCGCGCCAGCGTGCTGCCGGCGCGCTCAGGATGCATGCACGCGTCGACCGCGGCGATCGCGGCAAACGCCGAGTCGATGGCCGCGACGGCCTGTGCTGCCGTGTCGGCCCAGGCGTCGATGGCGATGTAGGTGCCGAGGCCGATGCGCAGGCGCTGTGCGGCGGCCGTGGGGACTGGCGCGGGGTGGAGCATGGTGAGTTGAAGCCCCGGGGCTCGTCCGGCTATTCTATAGCAATTAAGAATCATTCGCATTTGCGTTCGAGGCCTTGATGCGCCATAGAGCCTGGTCGTTGGGTTGCGCCGGCACGTTGGCAGGGCTGGCGGCCGCACCCGTCCAGGTGGTCGTGGCCAGCGAGTACCTGTCGCTCGAGGCGGCCCAGAAGGCGCTCCTTCCGCAGGCGGAGGGATTCCGCGAGGTGGCGCTGGTCTTGAGCGACGAGCAGCGCAACCGGGTCGCCGCACTCGCCGGCCCGCAGCCTCCGCACCGGAGCATCCGGGCGTTTAGGGCGCTGCAGGGCGGAGCCCCTGCCGGCTACGTGTTCGTCGACGAGGTGATCGGTAAGGAGGACTTCATCACCTATGCGGTCGCGCTCGATGCGGTCGGGCGCGTGCACGGGCTGGAGGTGCTGGCCTACCGGGAAAGTCACGGCGGCGAGATCCGCAGTGCCGCCTGGCGGCACCAGTTCGAAGGGCGCCAGGGACTCGGCCAGCTGCAGGTCGCCACCGACATCAAGAACATCGCCGGCGCCACGCTGTCCTGCGCGCACGTCACGCAGGGCGTGCGCTGGCTGGTGGCGCTGTGGCAGGTCGCGCTGTCGGGCGCCACATGAGGCCGCTACCGCGTCCGCTGCAGCGTCCGGAACGCAAGGGGCACACCGGTGGTGCGCACCTGGCGCGCCTCAGCGCGCGCAACGCAGCGCGGGTCATGTCGCGGCCGCTGCGGCTGACCGTGTACGCGCTGTGCGCGCTGCTGTGGAGCTCGGGCGTGCTGTGGCTCGTGCTGCACTTCGGCTTCGCACAGCAGGGTCCGTTCGGGGCGCTGCCGAACCCCTGGGAACCTACCCTGATGCGCGTGCACGGACTGCTCGCGGTCGGCGCGGTGTTCCTGCTCGGTTGGATCGGCGGTGGCCACATCCTGACGCGCTGGAGCAGCGCGCGTAACCGCCGCTCCGGGCTCGTGCTCGCTGCCAGCGGCGCGCTGCTGATCGCGAGCGGCTACGCCCTCTACTACAGCACCGGCCCCCTGCACGACATCGCCTCGGCCACGCACGAGTGGTTGGGTGTGGCCGCCGCGAGCGTGGCGCTCGCGCATTGGTGGCGGGTGCGCGCAACGCGCTAATCTAGTCCCGGAACGGCCGCGTTCACCCGTGGTTCAGCCCGCGGGGCCCCATATTGAGAGACAGGTGAACCCCGGCGCCGCCGCCCGGGTCTCATACCTTGAGGTCAGCCGCGACGACGTTCGGGCGTTTTGCTCAGGGTGGAACGAATGCGCATGTGGTCACGTCTGGGTGTTCTGTCGCGCTGGGTCGCGGCACTCGCGCTCGCCGCCGGGGTGCTCACCGGCACAGCGGCAGCGGACCCCGCCGATCCGCCCGGTCGTGCGGTGCGGCTCTCCGACATCGAAGGCTCGGTAGCACTGCAGCCGGCGGGCGCATCCGAGTGGACTGCCGCGATTCTCAACCGCCCCCTGACCACCGGTGATCGCATCTGGTCGGACGAAAATTCGCGCGCCGAGCTCGACATGGGTGCCGCGGTCATGCGGCTCGGTGCCGGGACCGGCTTCAGCTTCCTGAATCTCGACGACGATACGGTGCAGATGCAGTTGAGCGCCGGAACGCTCATCGTGCGCGTGCGCGAGCTGCAGCCGGGTCAGAGCTACGAGGTCGATACCGCCAATCTCGCGCTACTGCTGCAGCAGCCGGGGGAATATCGCATCGAGGCGAGCGAGGCCGGCGACGTCACGGTCGTAAAGGTGAGCCAGGGTGCGGCACAGGCCTCAGGCGGCGGCCAGACCGTGGCGATCGGCACGCAGCAGGCGGTGATGTTCAGCGGCAGCGGTCAGCTCGCCTATGAGAGCGGCACGCTTGGCGCGCCGGATGACCTGGACGCCTGGTCGGCGGCGCGCGAGCGGCAGGCCGAGGATTCGCCTTCACGCGAGTACGTCGCGGACGACGTCGCCGGTACGCAGGACCTGGACAACAACGGCACCTGGCAGAGCACGCCCGACTACGGCTTTGTGTGGGTGCCGACGGTGGTCGCGGTCGGCTGGGCGCCATACCGCTTCGGTCACTGGGTGTGGATTGCGCCGTGGGGCTGGACCTGGGTCGACGATGCGCGCTGGGGCTATGCGCCGTCTCACTACGGCCGCTGGGTCCGCTACCACAACGACTGGTGCTGGGTACCGGGGCCGCGCCGCGGCCGCCCGGTGTACGCGCCGGCGCTGGTGGGCTGGGTCGGTGGCGCGGCAACCGGTGGCGCGGTTTCCGCCGGCGGCGGCGTCGGCTGGTTTCCGCTGGGGCCGCGCGAGGTGTACGTGCCGCCCTACCAGGTGAGCCAGACCTACGTGCGCCGCGTCAACATTACCAACACCACGATCGTCAACAACCTTTACATCACCAATGTCTACCAGCGCAACCTGACGCCGCTGCACTACGTGAACAACACCGTTGCGGCGGTCACCGTGGTGCCACAGGCCGTGTTTACGTCTGGCCAGCGTGTCGGCGGCCGCGCCGTGCGGCTGCCGGAAGCGGCCCTCGAGGGTGCGCAGGTGAGCGCTGCCGCGCCGGCCATCGCCCCCGTGCGCCAGAGCCTGCTCGGGCCGGCACTCGGTCGTGGCGCCGCACGGCCGCCGGCGGAGCTGCTGAACCGGCCGGTCATGGCGCGCACCCCGCCGCCGCGTGCCCCGGTGCCGCTCGAGCGCCAGCTCGCGGCGATTCAGGCAAACGGCGGGCGGCCGCTGGCGCGGGCGGACCTCGCGGGTCTGCAGCCCGCCACCGCGGCCGTAGCGGTGCGCATGGTAACGGCCACGGGACCGGTGCTGAATGCGGCGGCGCTGCCCCGCGGCGTGCCGCCTGCCAGTCTGGCGTCGCGGCCTCAGACCGCGCCCGTCGCCACACCGCAGCCGGGGCTGATCGAGCGCGAGCGTGCGCTCCAGAACAGCCGCGTCACGACCGCACCGCGCCTGCCGAGCTATCCGCCGCCGGCGGCCGTGCACGATGCGGGCGACGTGCAGCCGGGTACTGCTGCGCCACCCGTCGCCGCCCGCGCCACGAGCGCGCCGCCGTCGTGGCGCGAAGAGCGCCCGTCCGGAGTCGAGACGCGCCCAGCGACCCCGCAGCGCAGTGCACTCGCGCCTGATGACGCCGCTCATGCCTACGGCCGACCGCCCGCGCTGCCGGTATATCGTTCGCCGGGCGCCGTGACGAGTACCGCGGCACCCGCATCGCGGCCGGCGCCGCTAGAAGAGGTACATCCACGCGCGCCGGTCCTGCTGCCGCGCTTCAGCCCACCGAGTGCCCCGCCGCCGCGCGCCGCACCCGCCATCGTCCCGTCGCACGGCAGTGCGCCTGCGCGCGTGAGCGAGCCCGATCCGCGCGGCGCCGCGGCGCACGGCGATCGCAGCTCGCGCGATCGCGCGGAGCGCTGAGCAGCCGCTAGCCGGCCTGGTCCTGGAGTGCGTCGCGCTCCAGTTCGCGGATGAACTCGCGCACGTCCTCGGCGCGGCACAGCTGCCCCTCGAGCAACGCCTGCAGCAGGGCGGCGAGGTGGACGCGCATGGCGACCGCCAGCAGCGTGGGTGCGTAGCGCTCCATTCCATTGACGAATTCGCTCAGCTCGTCGAGGCATTCCTCGAGCGCGGCATCGTCGCGTGCGACGTCGGCGAATGACATAGGCTGCTCTCCCAATCGATCCTCGTCTGCACCATACACGAGCGCGGGCATGCTCGCGGCCGCGCTGTGAGTTGAGCCGCGGACTTTCTGCACGAACAGACAGGCAGAGTCGATTCCAATCGGCTCACGCCTGCATAGACTTCTCGACTCCCGCAAAACCAACACCGCATCGTCGAGGAGCCCGTCGATGAGCTGTTCAACCGTTACTTCCTCCGTCAGCTGTGTCCCGCGACCTCACGCACGCCGGCAGTTACTCGCGTCGCTCCTGTGGGCGACGCCTGGACTGGCGCTCGCGCAGGCGGCCTCGCCCTTCATGACGGGAGCCACTGCGCTGCAGACAAACATTCTGGCCTGGCTGACGCCCATCGCTGTGATTCTAGTCATGGCGCTCGGGGCGATGGCGATGGCAAACCGAATGAGCTGGGGCTGGTGTCTGGGTGCAATTCTTGGAATCGCCATAGCCTTCGGCGCGCCGCAAATTGTGGCCTGGGTGCGCGGCCTCTTCGGCGTGTAGGTGCCACGTGAGCGCTCGCAACGCTGGCGTCACCGCGGATCCGCTGTTCGTCGGCGCCACGCGCCCCTCGATGCGCTGGGGCGTTACCTACGCCGCATTGCTGTTCAACGCGGTGTTCAGTTTGGAGGCGTTTCTCGTAACCCACAATTTGCTTACCCTGCTCGTGTGCGTGCCGATCCACGGCGTGTGCGCGCTGCTGTGCGCGCGCGACGTCCGCTGCTTCG
>JANWKR010000040.1 GCA_025451275.1 Steroidobacteraceae bacterium | reverse complement strand
CCGGTGAAGGTGAGCCGCTCGCCCTGGGTGAAGGTGTCGCCGATGTTGATGGTGCCGTGGTTGTGCAGGCCGATGATGTCGCCGGCGTAGGCCTCCTGCGCCTGGGCGCGGTCGGCGGCCATGAAGGTGAGCGCGTCCGCCACGCGCACCTCCTTGGCGAGGCGCACGTGGAACAGGCGCATGCCGCGCTGGTAGCGCCCGGCGCACAGGCGCAGGAATGCGATGCGGTCGCGGTGCGCCGGGTCCATGTTGGCCTGGATCTTGAACACGAACCCGGCCAGCGCCGGCTCGTGCGGCGCGACGCTGCGCTCGCGCGCGCTGCGCGCCAGCGGCGCGGGCGCGTAGGCACTGAAGGCGGCCAGCAGCTCCTCGACCCCGAAGTTGTTGATGGCGGAGCCGAAGAACACCGGAGTCTGGCGCCCGGCGCGATAGGCGCCGAGGTCGAAGCTCGCGGTGGCGCCCTTCACCAGCTCGATCTCCTCGCCGAAGGCACGCGCCTGCTCGCCGAGGAACTCCTGGGCGGCGGCGCTCGCCAGGTGCTCGATGGTGCGGTTCTCGCCGACGCGGCCGCGCTCGCCCGCGGCGTACACGTAGATGCGATCCTCGCCGAGATGGTAGATGCCGCGCAGCTCGCGTCCCATGCCGATCGGCCAGGTGAGCGGCGCGGTGGCGATGCCGAGCACGCGCTCGATCTCGTCGAGCAGCTCGATGGGCGCGCGCCCGTCGCGGTCGAGCTTGTTGATGAAGGTCATGATCGGCGTGTCGCGCAGCCGGCACACCTCCATGAGCTTGATGGTGCGCTCCTCGACCCCCTTGGCGCAGTCGATGACCATGAGCGCGGAGTCGACCGCCGTGAGCGTGCGGTAGGTGTCCTCGGAAAAGTCCTCGTGACCGGGGGTATCCAGCAGGTTGACGATGCAGTCGCGGTACGGGAACTGCATCACCGAGGAGGTGACGGAGATGCCGCGCTGCTGCTCGAGCCGCATCCAGTCGGAGGTCGCGTGGCGGGCGGCCTTGCGCCCCTTGACGGTCCCGGCCATCTGGATCGCGCCGCCGAACAGCAGCAGCTTCTCGGTGAGCGTGGTCTTGCCGGCGTCGGGGTGCGAGATGATCGCGAAGGTGCGACGCCGAAGGATCTCGGCTGCCAGGTCGCTCATGGCGCGGGGCCCGTCAGCCGGGCGCGGCCGCGCTGCGCAGCGCGCGCTTGAGCACCGCCGCGTCCTCGCGCCCGCCGGCCGCCTGGTAATAGCCGCGCCGCGTGCCGACCTGCTGGAAGCCGAGCGCCAGGTACAGACGGATGGCGGCGGTGTTGGAGGGGCGCACCTCGAGGAATGCCTCCACCATGCCGGCGAGCGCGGCGCGCTCGATGAGTGCGGTCAGCAGGCGCCGGCCGACGCCGTGGCAGCGGTACGACTCGCCGACGCACAGATTGAGGATGTGGGCCTCGCCGGCGCCGAGGCTCATCACCCCGTAGGCCATGATCTGCCGCTCCACCGTCACGACGCGGCACACGTAGCCGACCCGCAGGCAGTCGCGGAAGATGCCCTCGCTCCACGGGAACTGGTAGGCGGCGCGCTCGATGGCGAGCACCTCGGCAACGTCGGCGATGCGCATCGGCCGGATCGCGATCTCGGACGGGGAATTCAGCAGCTCAGGTGCCGTGGCCATCGCCGCCTCCGGTGAGCCGCTGATAGAGGCCGCGCGCGAACTTGAGGTCCTCCCATGCCTTGCGCTTGTCCTGCGGCGTGCGCAGCAGGTAGGCGGGGTGATAGGTGACCACCAGCGGGACGTTGAACTCGCCGAAGCGGTGCACCTGGCCGCGCAGCCGCGACAGCGGCGCCTCGGTGCCGAGCAGGTTCTGGGCGGCGATGCGCCCGACCGCCAGCATGATCTTCGGCTGCAGCAGCGCCACCTGGCGCAGCAGGTACGGCATGCAGGCCGCGACCTCCTCGGGCCTGGGGTCGCGGTTGTGCGGCGGCCGGCTCTTGAGCACGTTGGCGATGTAAACGTTGCTGGTGCGATCCAGCCCGATGGCACGCAGCATGGCATCGAGCAGCTGGCCGGCCGGGCCGACGAACGGCTCGCCGCGCCGGTCCTCTTCCGCGCCGGGCGCCTCGCCGACCACCAGCCAGTCACAGCGTCGCGGCCCGACCCCGAGCACGCCCTGGGTGCGGGTGGCGTGCAGCGCGCAGCGCGTGCAGGCCGCCACCTCGCGCCGCAGCCCCTCCCAGGCCGCGGCCGTGTCCGCCGGCGGCGGCGCGGTCGCGGGTGCGCCGGCCGGAGGTGCGCGCGCGACCCACAGCTCGATGCCGAGCGCCTGCAGATACTGCTGCTGCCGTGCCGCGTGCATGCGCGCGCCTACGGGCCCGGAGCCGGCGCACCGCGCACCATGCGGCGCACACGCCGTCCGACCCACAACAGCGGCGCCGACAGCGCGTAGGTGCCGAACACCGACAGGAAGATGGTGGGCGGGTCGGTGGCGATCAGCACGAACAGCAGCGGCACCAGCAGCATGTACACGAAGCGGATGCGGCGATCGAGGTCGAACTGCTTGAAGCTCGGATAGCCGAAGCGGCTCACCATGAGCGCGCCCGCGCTCGCGGTCACGACGAATGCCAGGATCAGGCCGGTCAGGCCCGGCTCGTGCCAGTCGCTCACGAACCACACGAACGCCGCCACGATCGCCGCGGCCGACGGGCTCGGCAGCCCCTCGAAATAGCGCTTGTCGGCGCTCGCCGCGCGGGCGTTGAAGCGCGCCAGGCGCAGCGCCGCGGCCACCGCGTAGAAGAAGCAGGCGAGCCAGCCGAATCGTCCCCAGTGCTGGCCGAACTCGGCGATGCGCACCACGCCCCACTGGTAGGCGACGATGGCCGGCGCGAGCCCGAAGGCCACCATGTCGGCGAGGCTGTCGTATTCCTTGCCGAAGGCGCTCTCGGTGCGCGTCAGGCGCGCGATGCGCCCGTCCAGGGTGTCGAACAGCATGGCGACAAACACCGCGATGCCGGCGTGCTCGAAGTGCTTGTCGATGGCCGCGACCACGGCATAGAAGCCCGAGAACAGGCAGCCCGTGGTCAGCAGGTTCGGCAGCAGGTAGATGCCCTTGCCGCGCGGCTTGGTGTATTCGTGCTGGGAGTCGGTCGCCACACGGCAATCTTAGCAGGGGCCTCCTGCTAAGATGGCACACCCTGCCGATCACCAGTCCGAAGCGATGAAGCTGTCCGCCTACCCCATCAACACCATGAAGGAGACCCCCGCCGAGGCGGAGGTCATCAGCCACCAGCTGATGCTGCGTGCCGGCCTGGTGCGGCGCCTGGCGGCCGGGCTGTACAGCTGGCTGCCGATGGGGTTGCGCGTGCTGCGCAAGGTGGAGCGCATCGTGCGCGAGGAGATGGACCGCGCCGGGGCCCTGGAGCTGGTGATGCCGGTGGTACAGCCGGGCGAGCTGTGGCAGGAGTCGGGGCGCTGGAGCCAGTACGGCCCGGAACTGCTGCGCTTCAAGGACCGGCACGAGCGCGACTTCGTCGCCGGTCCCACGCACGAGGAAGTGATCACCGACATCGCGCGGCGCGAGCTGCAGAGCTACCGCCAGCTGCCGGTCAACTTCTACCAGATCCAGACCAAGTTCCGCGACGAGGTGCGGCCACGCTTCGGCGTCATGCGCGCGCGCGAATTCATCATGAAGGATGCCTACTCCTTCCACCTCGATGAGGCCTCGCTGCAGGCCGGCTACCGCGCCATGTACGACGCCTACACCCGCATCTTCACCCGCACCGGGCTCACCTTCCGCGCCGTGCGCGCCGACTCCGGCGCCATCGGCGGCGATGTCAGCCAGGAGTTCCACGTGCTCGCCCCTTCCGGCGAGGACGCGATCGTGTTCTCGGACGGGGACGATTACGCCGCGAACCTCGAGGCCGCCGTGGCGCTGCCGCCGGCGGAGCCGCGCCCGGCCCCGCGCGAGGCGCTGCGCAAGGTGGCCACGCCCGGCATGCGCACCATCGAGGACCTGGCGCGCTTTCTCAAGGTGGAGCCGGCGCGCTGCCTCAAGACGCTGATCGTCGACGGCACGGGCGATGAGGTGGTGGCGCTGGTGGTACGCGGCGACCACGAGCTCAACGCGGTGAAGGCGCAGAAGCTGCCCGGGGTGGCGAGCCCGCTGCGCATGGCAAGCGCGGCCCGCGTGCTGGCCGCCACCGGCACCGAGCCCGGCTACGTAGGACTGGTCGGCCTCAAGTGCCGCGTGTACGCCGACCACGCCGCACTGGCACTCGCCGACTTCGTCTGCGGCGCCAACGACAAGGACATGCACCTCACCGGGGTGAACTGGGAGCGCGACCTGCCGGCCGCGCCGGCTGCCGACCTGCGCAAGGTGGTCGAGGGCGATCCGAGCCCCTCGGGCCGCGGCCGCCTGAAGATCGCGCGCGGCATCGAGGTCGGCCACATCTTCCAGCTGGGCAGCAAGTACAGCGCGCCGATGAAGGCGAGGGTGCTCGACGAGGCCGGCCAGGAAGTCACCCTGCTCATGGGCTGCTATGGCATAGGTGTGACGCGCATCGTGGCCGCGGCCATCGAGCAGAACCACGATGAGCGCGGCATCATCTGGCCGGAGCCGATCGCGCCCTTTCAGGTGGTGCTGGTACCGATTAACCTGCAGAAGTCCGCGCGTGTGCGCGAGGTCAGCGACCGCCTGTATGCCGAGCTCAGTGCCGCCGGAGTCGAAGTGCTGTACGACGACCGCGACGCGCGCCCGGGCGTCAAGTTCGCCGACGCCGAGCTGCTCGGCGTTCCGCACCGTCTGGTGGTGGCCGAGCGCGGCCTCGAGGCCGGCAAGCTCGAGTACCGCCACCGTCGCGACAGCGCCAGCACCGAGTTCCCGGCCGGCGAAGCGCTCAGCTTCCTGCGCTCGCGTCTCGGCCGCTGACAGCAGCGGCGCGCGGCGCTGCGGCCCGCTCGGCGCTGCGCTGGTGCTGCTGCTCGGCCTGCTGCCCGGCGGCGCCTGCGCCGACCAGCAGCGCGACCCGGGACTCGAGTCGGTCGTGGCGCGCGCCATCAGCCAGGCCAAGTGCTTCACCGACCAGTACGACTCGGCGGTCTGGTACAAGCTCATGGAGCCGCGGCTGCGCAAGCTGGTCAAGGAGCAGGACCAGCGCCTCGACATCCTGCAGCAGGTCTACTGCGAGACGCACCGCAGCGGCGAGGCGCGTCTGCCGCCCGGGCTGGTGATGGCGCTGATCCAGGTCGAGAGCCGCTTCGACCGCTGGGCGGTGTCCTCGGCCGGCGCCGTGGGCCTGATGCAGGTGATGCCGTTCTGGCCGGAGAAGCTCGGCATGCACCGCTACGAGCTGGTGCACGTCGCCCCCAACATCCGCATGGGCTGCGCGATCCTGCGCTACTACATGGGCCACGAGCGCTTCGACGTGCGTAAGGCGCTCGCCCGCTACAACGGCAGCCCGGGCCAGCGCAACTACCCCGACATCGTGATCAGCCAGTGGGCCCACTGGGGTGGCGCCGACGACCTCGGCTTTCCGAAGATCAAGGTGACGCCGCTGCGCTGAGGGCGCGCGGCGCGTCAGCCGGTGCCGTGGCGGCGCGCCGGCTGCGCCGGCGGCAGCATGCGCGCCACGCCCTCGCGGCGCGAATCGGCCGCTCCCGCATAGCTGCCGTCGGGCAGCCGCGCCACGCCGTGCAGGCCGGAGTTCTCGGCGCGCCCGGGCTTGAGCTCGATGCCGCGGTCGCGCAGCCCGGCGACCAGTGCCGGGGCGAAGCGGCCGATCTCGCCGCTGAAGGTGTTGCCGCGCGCGATCAGGTTGGGCAGCTCGATGGCCTGCTTGATCGGCAGCTTCCACGCCAGCAGCGCCACCAGCGTCTTGGCGTTGTACTCGAGGATGGCGTTGCCGCCGGGCGAACCGAGCGCGGCGACGAAGTTGCCGTCGTGGTCGAGCACGATCACCGGCGCCATCGACGAGCGCGGCCGCTTGCCGCCCTGCACGGCGTTGGCGACCGGGTGTCCGGCCTCGGTGGGCGTGAACGAGAAGTCGGTGAGCTGGTTATTGAGCACGAAGCCGCCGACGGTGCGGCCGGAGCCGAACACCGACTCGACCGTCGTGGTCATGGAGACCACGTCGCCGTCGGCATCGACCACCACCAGGTGGCTGGTGCCGGCCGACTCGGCGGTGGCGTCGTGGCCGCGCGGCACGGCGATCTCGCCCGGCGGCGGCGGGGGACCTGCGTGCTGGCCGATCAGCTGCGCGCGCAGGCGCACGTAGGCGGGGTCGAGCAGCTTCTCCACCGGCACCTGCACGAAGTGCGGGTCGCCGACGTAGCGGTCGCGGTCGGCGTACATGAGGCGGCTGGCCTGTGCGAACAGGAACCAGGCCTGCGGATCGTTGGGGCCGCGGCTGGCGATGTCGGTGTGGTCGAGCAGCTCGAGCATCTGCAGCAGCGCGACCCCGCTCGAGGGCGGCGGCGGCACGCACACCGAGTAGCTGCGGTACGGGCGGCACAGCGGCTGCGCCCAGTCGGGGCGGTAGGTCGACAGGTCCTTGAGCGTCAGCGTGCCCGGCAGCGGCGGCTGATGAGTGGTCCGGACGATCTCCTCGGCGATCGAGCCGGTGTAGAGCGCGCGCGGCCCTTCGGCGGCGATGCGCTCGAGGGTATGCGCGTAGTCCGGATTCTGGAACAGGTCGCCCTCTTCCAGCTCCGCACCGTCGGGGCGGGAGAACAGCGTGCGCACTTCGTTGGTGGGCGGAAACGGCGAGCCCTCGCCGAGGAACATGGCGAGCCGCGCCGGCACGCGGAAGCCGGCCGAGGCGGCGCGGATCACCGGCTGGAACAGATCCTTCCAGCGCAGCGCACCGAACTTCGCCTGCGCGCTCGCCAGCATGGCGATCGCGCCCGGCACGCCGGTCGAGCGCCCGCTGCGCACCGCCTCGACGAACGGCAGCGGCTTGCCGTGCTCGTCGAGGAACATGTCGGGCGGGGCGGCCGCGGGAGCCTTCTCGCGTCCGTCGAGCGCGCTCACCTTGCCGGTGCGGGCGTCGTAGTAGAGCAGGAACGAGCCGCCGCCGATGCCCGAGCTCTGCGGCTCGACCAGTCCCAGCATCGCCTGCACGGCGACCGCGGCGTCGATGGCCTTGCCGCCCTTGCCGAGAATTTCCAGTCCGGCATCCACCGCCATGGGGTTGGCGGCGGCCACCCACGCCTGCCGCACGTGCGGCGCGCGCCGGTGAAACCACGAGGCCTTGGCGGGCGTCGCCGCCGCCGCCGGTGCCGACATTTCATCCGGTGACGGCGGATGCTCGATGGGCACCGGAACGCCCGGCTCGGACGCGGCGGGCTCGGCCGCCGCGGCGGCAGCAGACGGCGCTGCGGACGGCGGCACGGCCAGCGTCGCCGCCGGCGCCGCGGCAGCCGCAGGGCTGGCCGGGTCGGGCGGCGGGGCTGCCGCGGCGCCCGGCAGCCCCAGGCACAGCAGCGCCACGCACACCAGCCGGCGTGCCCGGCCCCCAGCACGATGCGGTATCGGGCTCACGTCAGACGGTGTGGAAGCCGGTACGGGCGTCGGCCGGGTTCGCGGGCGCATCCGTCACCTCGACCGAGGTGACCTTGGAGGCCGAGGAGCCGATCCACAGCCAGCTGACGAAGGAGCCGACCGCGTCGGGCTCGCCGCACGCCAGCACCTCCACGCGCCCGTCCGGCAGGTTGCGGGCGTAGCCGCGCAGTCCCAGCTCCTGCGCGCGGCGCGCGGCGGTTGCACGGTAGAACACGCCCTGCACGCGCCCGCCCACCAGACACCTCTTGCACTGCATGCTCGCCAGGACCCGCACCGCGGAAGGGAGCGAATAGTACTAGAGTTTCGCGCCACCGGTCTCGCGGCGGATGCCGGGCGCCGCGTTTTGTGGCAACGTTCGCCGGCCACGCACCCGGCGCGCACGACGGCACTCATGACGGAGATACTGGTCCTCTACTACTCGCGCAGCGGCGCAACCGCGGAGCTCGCACGCCAGGTGTGCCGCGGCATCGAGACGGTGTCGGGCGCGAGCGCGCGGCTGCGCACCGTGCCGCCGGTCGCGGCGCAGAGCGAAGGGCCGGTCACGCCGGTGCCGGCCAGCGGCCCGCCCTATGCGACTCTCGAGGACCTGCGCGACACGCAGGGCCTGATACTCGGCAGCCCGACCCGCTTCGGCAACATGGCGGCGCCGCTCAAGCACTTCCTCGACGGCACCGCGAGCCTGTGGCTGTCCGGGGCACTCGCCGGCAAGCCGGCGGCGGTGTTCACCGCCACGCAGACCCTGCACGGCGGACAGGAGAGCACGCTGGTATCGATGATGCTGCCGCTGTTCCATCACGGCATGATCCTCGTCGGCCTGCCCTACACCGAGCGGGCGCTCAACGAGACGCGCAGCGGCGGCACGCCCTACGGCGCCTCGCACGTCAGCGGCGGCAACACTACCCCGCAGCTCACCGAGGCGGAGAAGGTGCTGGCGCAGGCACTCGGCCGGCGCGTCGCGGCCCTGGCGGTGCAGCTGGCACGCCGCTGAGGGCGGTCCGGCTCACGCGGACGGATCGCGGGCGCGCAGCACTTCGCGGATGAACGGCACGGTGAGGCGCCGCTGCGCGGCGAGCGCCGCCTCATCGAGCGTGTCGAGCAGCGCGTACAGCGTGCGCATGTCGCGCGGGAAGCGCCGCTGCAGCCAGCGCAGCGTCTCCTCCGGCAGCTCGACGCCGCGCAGCTGTGCCCGCAGCCGCAGCGCCGCCTGCTGCTCGTGCTCTCCCAGGACGCGCAGCTGGAACACGGTCCCCGCCGCGCAGCGCGAGCCGAGATCGGCGAGCGTCCAGGGCACCAGTGCCGGCGGTGACTGCGCCGACAGCACCAGCTGGCCGCCCGCCTCCTCGAGCTCGCGCAGCAGCGCGAACACCCCGCGCTCCCACTCGCCCTGGCCGACCACCCGGTCGACGTCGTCGAGGCACAGCACCTGCATCTGCGGCAGGCCGTCGAGCACTCCCACTCCGAGCGCGGCGACGTCCGCGAGCGGCACGTAGCCGGCGCGCCAGCGCGCGCTCGCCGCGGCGCAGATCGCCTGCAGCAGATGCGTCTTGCCGGCCCCGGCAGCGCCGCACAGCCAGGTCAGTCCGGCGCCGGGCGCGGCGGCGAGCTGCTGCGCGTAGGCGAACGCCTGCGAGTTGGGGCCGGGCAGGAAGCTGGCGAACACCGCGCGGTCGGGCAGCCGCACTGCCAGCGGGATCTGGCGCATGCGCAGCCCTCAGGCGGGCAGTGTCCAGGCGCGCCGCGAGAAGGTCGCGACGTAGTGCAGCCCGGAGATCACGGTCGTGGCGAAGGTGGCGAGCGCGGCGGCGTCGAGCACCTCGCGCAGCGGCAGCCGCTCGGCGGCACTGAGCAGCACCAGCATGACGTACAGCAGCTGCGCACCGGTGTTGAGCTTGCTGATCAGCGTCGGCCGCCCGTGCAGCGGACCGAACCACAGGCGGAAGACCAGCGCGCCGAGCCCGATCAGCACGTCGCGCGCCACCACCGCGGCGGTCAGCCACCACGGCACCAGCTCGAGCCAGGCGCACTCGATGAACACTGCCATCAGCAGCAGCTTGTCGGCGAGCGGATCGAGGAACTTGCCGAGCTCGGAGGTCCAGCGGAAGCGCTTGGCGAGGTAGCCATCGAGGCCGTCGGAGACGGCGGCGGCGATGAACAACGCCAGCGCCGTCACATACTGGCCCGCGTGCAGCGTCGCGAGCACCGGCCAGATGAGCGCCAGGCGCAGCACGCAGATGAGGTTGGGCAGGTGCCGCACGCGTGCCGCTCCGCCTCAGCCCTGGGGCTGGTAACGGTACACGGGCGGGGTGCCGCCACCGCGCAGCCGCGTGGAACCGGCCAGTCCCTGCTCGAGCGCCGCGGCGCCACCGCGCACGGTCAGCTCGAACACCACGCTGCCGGGATCGGCGACCACGAGGTTGGCACGGCGCACGCCCGGCACGCTCTCGAGCAGCCGCGCGACGTTCGCGTAGTCGGGCAGGCTCGCGACGCCGTCGATGCGCACGCGCAGCGTGGCGTCCGTCTGCGCCAGCGAACCGCCCTGCGGCGGCACCAGGAAGTCGACCGTGTGCTCGATGCCGGCGGCCAGCGGGCCGCTCCAGCTCTCGCTCGCCGTGCGCGTGTACAGGGTCCACTGCAGCACCGTGTCGGGACCGGCATCCTCGCCGCGGCCCACCAGGATCTCGTCGCCACCATAGCGCTGCGCGGTCTGCATGAGCGCGTCGGTGCCGAGCGGGCTGCCCGCGGCGTCATCGACCGCGACCGGCACGAGGCTGATCGGCAGGCCGCGCTCGGCGGCCACGCGCTCGAGCTCGGCGCGCGCCGCGTCCTGTGCGGCGCGATTGCGCGGCGGCGCCAGTGCCACCAGCGTGAACGGACGCACGCGGTCCCAGACGCTGCGGCCGACGGCGCTCACCGCCTGCGCGACCGCGGCGGCATCGAACACCACCTGCGATTCGCCGCGGGGACCTGCCGCGTAGCTCTTCACGTACTTGGGTGCATCGGCGACCAGGCTGGCGAACGCCGGGTCGTCGGCTGATTCGCGCCGGCCGGTGGCGCGCACCAGCGCCTGGCGCATGGCGTTCTGCACCGCCGGCGCCGACTGCCCGTCGACATCGACCTCGTAGACGCGCACCGGGCGTCCGGCCCACGCCGGCGGCAGGGCGCACAACACACACAGTCCCGCCAGCAGAGCCGGCACGCGCGCCGTGCGCCGCAGTTGAATTTGGGCCGTTCGCGACATTGTCTGGATTGCCTGCGCAAGCGCGCGAAGCGGCGGGTACAATACCATAGCGCCCCGGCCCCACGGCGGCCCGGAGTGCGCCGCCCCAGGAACCATGAGCGACCGCCCCGGCACCACCTATCGCGATGCCGGCGTCGACATCGACGCCGGTGACGAGCTCGTCGAGCGCATCAAGCCGCTGGTGCGGCGCGCGCAGCGCCGCGAGGTGTTGGCGGGCATCGGCGGCTTCGGTGCACTGGTGGAGCTGCCGAGCGGCTACCGGCAGCCGGTGCTGGTGTCGGGCACGGACGGCGTGGGCACGAAGCTGCGCCTGGCGATCGACACCGGCCGCCACGACACCATCGGCATAGACCTCGTGGCCATGTGCGCCAACGACGTCGTGGTGCAGGGCGCCGAGCCGCTGTTCTTCCTCGACTACTACGCCACCGGCAAGCTGCAGGTCGACGTCGCCGAAGCCGTGGTCCGCGGCATCGTCGAGGGCTGCGTGCAGGCCGGCGCGGCGCTGGTGGGCGGCGAGACCGCCGAGATGCCCGGCATGTACCACGGCGCCGACTACGACCTGGCCGGTTTCTGCGTCGGCGTCGTCGAGAAGGCGGCGATCATTGACGGCAGCAGGGTGCGCGCCGGCGATGCCATCGTCGGCCTCGATTCCTCGGGACCGCACGCGAACGGCTACTCGCTCATCCGCAAGCTCGTGAGCATGGCCGATGCCGGACCGGGCACGCAGCTCGAGGGCCGCAGCCTGTTCGACCGTCTGCTGGCCCCGACCCGCATCTATGTGAAGCCACTGCTCGCCCTGATACGCGCCCTGCCCGTGCACGGCCTCGCCCACATCACCGGCGGCGGCCTCACCGACAACATCCCGCGCGTGCTGCCCGAGGGCACCGAGGCGCTGCTCACGCGCTCGAGCTGGCAGCGCGACCCGGTGTTCGACTGGCTGCAGCACATCGCGCGGGTCGACTCGGCCGAGATGTACCGCACCTTCAACTGCGGTATCGGCATGGTGGTGATCGTACCGGCCGCGCAGGTGCAGGCGGCGGTGCAGCTCCTCAACTCCCACGGCGAGCATGCGCAGCTGATCGGCGAGGTGCGTGCCGGCGGCCGGGGCGTCGTCATCGCCGAATGAGCGCCGCTCCGCCGCTGCGGCTGGTCGTCCTCATCTCCGGCCGCGGCAGCAACATGACCGCGATCGCCCGCGCCTGCCGCGCCGGCGAGATTCACGCCCAGATCGCGCGCGTGATCGCGGACCGCGCGGATGCCGCAGGACTTGCCAGCGCCGCCGGGCTCGGCACCGCGACCGCCGCGGTGCCACACTCCAGGGGCGAGGCGGCCGGGGATTTCGAGGCGCGGCTGGCCGACGCGATCGACGCCGCGCGCCCGGACCTGATCGCGCTCGCCGGCTTCATGCGCATCCTCTCGGCCGGCTTCGTGGCGCGCTACCTCGGGCGCATGCTGAACGTGCACCCCTCGCTCCTGCCCGCCTACCGCGGCCTCCACACCCATCGCCGCGTGCTCGCGGCCGCCGCGCGCGCGCACGGCGCCAGCGTGCACTACGTGACGCCCGAGCTCGACGCCGGGCCGGTGGTGCTGCAGTCGCGCGTGCCGGTGCGAGCCGGGGACACCGAGGCGGCACTCGCCGCACGCGTGCTGCGCACCGAGCACGTCATCTATCCGCGCGTCATCGGCTGGGTCGCGGCCGGCCGGCTGAGGTGGCACGATGGTGCGGCGTGGCTCGACGGCGCGCGCCTGGATCAGCCGATCGTGGAGGAATTCAGTGCAGCCGACACCTGAGACGCGGCGGCGGCGCGCCGCCTGCGCCATCGCCGTGGGCGCGACGCTGTGGAGCGCCGCGGCCGCCGGTGCGGATGAGCTCAAGCCCTACCAGGCGACCTACCGGGGCATCTGGCACGGCATGACGGTCGCGGTCTCGGACCTGAGGCTCGAGAACTCCGGCGACACCTGGACCTACAGCTCGAAGAGCGAAGGGCGCGGGCTCGGCCGCCTGGCCTCGGGACTCTCGCCCGACCAGACGAGCGTTGCGAAGGTGGTCGGGGACGGCATCCAGCCGCAGAGCTACCGCTCCGGCGGCGGCGATGCCCGGCACAGCATCGACCTCAAGTACGACTGGCAGACCAAGCGCCTCACCGGGAACTACGAGGGCACCAAGGTCGACCTGCCGCTGACCCCCGCGGTGCAGGACGATGGCTCGGTGCAGCTCGCCCTGATGAGCGAGCTGCTCGCCGGCAAGACGCCCGACAAGTTCCAGCTCATCGACAAGAACAGCGTGCGCGAGTACCAGTTCACGCGCGAGGGCGAGGCGACCCTGAAGACGCCGCTCGGCGAT
The DNA here is from genome assembly GCA_025451275.1 of Steroidobacteraceae bacterium. Lineage (GTDB taxonomy): Bacteria > Pseudomonadota > Gammaproteobacteria > Steroidobacterales > Steroidobacteraceae > 13-2-20CM-66-19. The sequence continues at coordinate 54,468 of JANWKR010000040.1, read as the reverse complement.
GTGCCGACCGTGATCTACCGCGCGCAGAAGAAGTACTCACCGCGCACCACGCGCTTCTGGTGCGCGCCCGGCAAGGGCTTCATCCCCATGAAGGTCGAGCAGACCAAGGGCGACGACGTGCAGTGGACGCTGCAGATCGAGAGCCTGAAGCGCTGAACGGTCAGGTCTTTGGCAGCGTCACGCCGCGCTGGCCCTGGTACTTGCCGCCGCGGTCCTTGTAGGAAGTCGAGCACACCTCGTCGGACTCGAAGAACAGCATCTGCGCCACGCCCTCATTGGCGTAGATCTTCGCCGGCAATGGTGTGGTGTTGGAGAACTCGAGCGTCACGTGACCTTCCCACTCCGGCTCCAGAGGCGTTACGTTGCACACGATGCCGCAGCGCGCATAACTGCTTTTCCCCAAACACACGACGAGCACGTTGCGCGGGATGCGGAAGTACTCCACGGTGCGCGCCAGCGCGAAGGAATTGGGCGGAATGATGCAGACCCCGCCGTCGAAGTCGACGAAGTTCTTCTGATCGAAGTTCTTGGGGTCGACGATGGTCGAGTTGATGTTGGTGAAGATCTTGAACTCGCTGGCGCAGCGCACGTCGTAGCCGTAGCTGGAAGTGCCGTACGAGACGATCCTGTGGCCGTCCGACTCCCGCACCTGCTCCGCGGCAAACGGCTCGATCATCCGGTGCTCGCGCGCCATGCGCCGGATCCAGTTGTCGGACTTGATGCTCATGCTTGTTCCGTGAGGCGCGCCGCGCCGGCCGCGGCGCGCACGTTAGCAGGTTCGCGTCGCCGGATCAGCTTTCTTCGACCACGATCTTGGGAAATACGCCGCTGCGATCGCGGGCGCGCACCGCCAGTGCCCCGGCGGTGCGCCGCGCCATCGCGAAATACGGCCGGGCGCGCGGCGAGTCGGGACTGGCGACCACCGTGGGGCGGCCGCCGTCGGCCTCCTCGCGGATGTGGGCATCGAGCGGCAGCTCGCCGAGCAGCCGCACGCCGTACTCGCGCGCCATGCGCTCACCGCCCCCGGCGCCGAAGATGTGCTCGCTGTGGCCGCAGTTGCTGCACACGTGCACGCTCATGTTCTCCACGATGCCGAGCACCGGCACCGCCACCTTCTCGAACATCTTGAGGCCCTTGCGTGCATCGGCGAGCGCGATGTCCTGGGGAGTGGTGACGATCACCGCGCCGGCCACCGGCACGCGCTGCGCGAGCGTGAGCTGGATGTCGCCGGTGCCCGGCGGCATGTCGACCACCAGGTAGTCGAGCGCGCCCCACTGCGTCTCCGACAGGAGTTGGGTCAGGGCCTGCGTCACCATCGGCCCGCGCCAGACCATCGGCTGCTCGGCGTCCACCAGGAAACCGATCGACATGGCGCTGATCCCGTGGGCGGCGAGCGGCCGCAGGTGCTTGCCGTCGGGAGAGCTCGGGCGCTGCCCGGTGAGCCCCAGCATGAGCGGCTGGCTCGGGCCGTAGATGTCGGCATCGAGCAGCCCCACCCGCGCCCCCTGGATGGCCCAGGCGAGCGCCAGGTTGACCGCCACGGTCGACTTCCCGACGCCCCCCTTGCCCGAGGCCACCGCCACGACATTGGCGATCTCCCCGAGCGGCCTGAGGTTGCGCTGCACGGCGTGCGCGCGGATGTCCGCCTCGAGCTGGACGGTGAGCGGCGCACTGATGCCGGCCGCGGCCAGCTGCCCGCGCAGTGCCGCCGTGAGCTCCTCCAGGTAGCCGCCCACCGGGTAGCCGAGCGCGATCCGCGCGGTGAGGCCGCCGCCATCGGCGCGCACCTCGCGCACCGCCTGGACCGCCGCCAGGGACTGGCCGAGGTAGGGGTCGACGTAGGCATCGAGCGCGGCGCGCGCGCTCTCCAGGGAGGATTCGGGGATCATGTTGAAACCGCAGGGTGTCCGGAGACAGATTCTAGAGGTTGGGCGCCGGGCGCGCACACGGCCGCGTTCCGTGGCCCGGCTCAAGGCTATGGCATAATCCCGCGGGTTCGAATGCCGGATGCTCCTTATTTACTATGCGGTCGCGGCCGCGTGACGCCGGCCCGGACAGATTCCGCCCTTGCCTTGCATAGTGCTCCGGCGCGGGGGGCGCGGCGGCGACGTGCAGCAGCGGCTCTCCACGGAAAGGCTGAATGAGCTTTTTCACGAACTTGCGTGCCGACCGGCTGGTGACGGAGATCCGGTCCGCGACCGATCCGTCCAGCCCGGCGACGCAGAAGGCGATCGCGCGGCTGAAGGAGGTCGGTCCCGGCGCGATCGAAGCCGTGTTCGGCGCACTGCCGGACGCCGACAAGTCGGCCACCATGGCGTTCGTGGACGTGCTGGCGAGCCTCGTCAGCCAGAAGACCTTCCCGCAGTTCATGCGCGGCCTGGTCGAGGGCAGCCCGCGGGTGATCTCCGGCATCTCCTGGGCACTCACCAGCAGCCGCAACTACCCGGCCCACATGCTGATCGAGGCACTCGCCACGCCGGGTATCCCCCGGCCCACGATCCTCGAGGTCATCGCCGCGCAGAAGACCCGCTTCACGGTACGCGAGCTGCTCAACGCCGCCTATACCCAGGAGCCGAACGAGAAGGCGGCGCTGTTCCGCATCATCTCCGAGATCGCCGACAAGAGCGCGGTGCCCGAGCTCATCGGACGCGTGCAGGGCAAGGACCCGATCGCGCGCGTGCACATCATCAATACCCTGGCGCGCTTCAACACCCCGGAGGTGCAGACCGCGCTGCAGGCGCTGCTGAAGGACCCCAACAAGCTGATCCGCGGCGCCACGCTCTCGGCGCTGCAGCGCATGGACGGGCCGATCGACATCGAGCGGGTATGCGCGCTGCTGCGCGACCCCGAGATCGACGTGCTCAACCGCGCCATCGACGTGGTCATCAAGGCCAACCACCCCGAGACCATCCGCTACCTGATCGACATCCTCAAGGACGAGAACGAGAACGCGCGCCGCGCCGCGGTCGAGGTGCTGAACGAGGTGGGCAACCCCCAGTCGGTCAAGTACCTGCTCGAGTCGCTCAAGGACAGCGACTGGTGGGTGCGCAGCCGTGCCGCGGATGCGCTCGGCAAGATCGGCGGCCCGAAGGTGATCGACGCGGTGCTGCAGCTGGTGCGCGACAAGGACGAGGACATCCGCCGCGCTGCCATCGAGATCCTCAACCAGACCAAGGACGAGCGTGCCGTCGACTCGCTCATCCAGGCGACCAAGGACACGGACTGGTGGGTGAGCGAGCGCGCCGTGGACGCGCTGGCCGAGATCGGCAGCAAGCGCGCCCTGCCGCGCCTCATGGAGATGCTGCACTCGCCGACCAGCGGCAAGGCCGCCCCGATCGTGGTGCGCGCGCTCGGCAAGCTCGGCGACAGCAAGCTGGTCGACACGCTGCTGCCGTTGGTGGCGCGCCCGGAGCGCGAGATCCGCATCGAAGCCATCCAGGCCCTGTCACGCGTGGCGGACGAGCAGCGCGCCGAGCAGGTGCGCCACGAGCTGCAGGCGCAGGTGGCCTCGCCCGACCAGACCATCTCGCGCATGGCGCAGGCCGCGGTCAGCGAGCTCGACAACCGCATGGCCGGCGTCACCGCGCTGGGGTCCGGCAGCGCCGGCGGCATCAGCGCCACGCCGCTGCCGCCGGCCGCCGCGGCCTCGGCCGCCGCGCAGGCGGGGGTGCGGCCGCCGCAGGCCGCCGCGCCGCCCGAGGTGGGCGTCAAGACCCAGGTGATCTCCGAGCAGGACCGCGCGGCGGCCGTGCGCCAGGCCGAGGCCGCCGCGCGGCTCGACATTCAGACCCTCAAGTCGGGCGACATCATCGAGGGCCGCTACAAGTACATCGATCGCATCGGCCGCGGCGCGTTCGGCACCGTGCTGCTCATGGAGGACACGGTCGTCGATGAGCGGCTGATCCTCAAGTTCCTGAATCCGAACGTGTCCGGCGACGAAGAGGTGATGAAGCGCTTCGTCCACGAGCTGCGTTACTCGCGCAAGATCACCCACAAGAACGTCATCCGCATCTACGACTTCCTCTACATCCAGGGCCTGTACGCCATCTCCATGGAGTACTTCCCCTCGCACACCCTCGGCAGCGAGGTCGTCAACGAGAAGCCGGTCGAGCTCAAGCGCGCGGTGCAGTTCGGCATCGACATCTGCACCGGCATGACCGTGGCGCACCAGCAGGGCATCGTGCACCGCGACCTGAAGCCCGCCAACGTGCTCATCAATCAGGAGGGGCTGCTCAAGATCGTGGACTTCGGGGTCGCGGCGGCGCAGCGCGAGGGCGACACGCAGCTCACCAAGACCGGCTACGTGATCGGCTCGCCGAAGTACATGGCCCCCGAGCAGATCCTCGGCAAGAAGGTCGACCAGCGCGCCGACATCTACGCCCTCGGGGTGATGCTGTACGAGATGGTGACCGGCGTGCCGCCGTATTCGCGCGGCGACCATATGTCGGTCATGTACCAGCACGTGCAGGGCAAGGCCCGTGTCCCCCAGGACGTCAATCCGAACCTGCCGCCGGGGCTGTCGGATCTGGTCATGAAGGCCATGGCGGTCGACAAGAACAAGCGCTTCCAGACCATGAACGAACTGAGCCAGGCGCTCGAGCGCTACCGCAACTGACCGTCCTCCCGGCCCGCCCGCCCGGGCCGTATCGCCCCGCTCCAGCCTTCGCCTTGCTTAAGTTCGTGCGTTAGGTCAAATTTCCGACCTCAAGTTGTTGATCGCAAAGCCCCGAAGCGGCTAAACAGGGATATAGACCATGCCCTCAGGAGCAGGCGCTTGGCGCGCATCGACGCGTTTTTGAAGCTGGGCACCCAGCAGGGGTGCTCGGACGTGCATCTGGCGGTCGGGGTGCCCCCGATGCTGCGCATGCACGGCGACCTGCTGCCCATCAAATTCCGCGACCTGCGTGCCCCGGAGCTCGAGGGCTACATCGCCGAGATCCTCACCCGTTCCCAGAACGAGGTGTTCAACAAGGGCAACGACCTGGACTTCTCCTACGTGTCCTCCGAGGGCGGCCGCTTCCGCGTCAACGTGTACCGCAAGGACACCGGGGTGGGGGCCACGTTCCGCGCCATTCCCTCGGTCGTGCCGACGCTGGAGAAGCTGGCGCTGCCGGCCGTGGTCACCAAGCTGTGCGACTTTCACCAGGGCATGGTGCTCGTCACCGGCTCGACCGGCACCGGCAAGTCGACGACGCTCGCGGCCATGATCGATCACCTGAACTCGACGCGCCGCCTCAACATCATCAGCCTCGAGGACCCGATCGAGTTCGTGCATCCGAGCAAGAACAGCCAGGTCATCCAGCGCGAGCTCGGCACGCACATCCCGAGCTTCGCCGAAGGGGTGCGCGCCGCGATGCGTGAAGACCCGGACGTCATCCTGGTGGGCGAGTTGCGCGACGCCGAGACCATCTCCATGGCCATGACGGCAGCCGAGACCGGCCACCTGGTGCTGGGCACCCTGCATACCACCAGCGCGGTCAAGACCATCGACCGCATCATCGACGCACTGCCGGTCGAGGAGCGCGAGCAAACCAAGAGCTTCCTGGCGCAGAGCCTGCTGGCGGTGGTCACCCAGGTGCTGGTGAAGACCCCCGACGGCCACGGCCGCAAGGCGATCTGCGAAGTGCTCATGATGACCAAGGCGATCGCCAAGCTGATCCAGACCGAGCAGACGCACCAGATCCCGAGCCAGCTGCAGATGGGGCGCGATCTCGGCATGCAGCTGCTCGACCAGGCGCTGATGGGAGCCATCACCGCGCGCACCGTCGATCCGGACGACGCCTACAACTACGCCAGCGAGAAGCGCCAGTTCCAGAAGTTCGTGACCGACACCAGCATGCTGCCCAAGGTGGAACTCACTTCCGCACCGGGCCCGGCCACCAACTCCTCCGCCGCCTGAAGCCGCACGCATGCCGCAGGTCGACTCACTCCTGATCGAGGTGCTGGAGAAGCGCGGCTCGGACCTGCATTTCATCTCCGGCGACCCGCCGCGCATACGCCTGTACGGCGACCTGTCGGCGCTCAGGCCCGACAAGCTGGCGGCCGAGGCCGTCAAGCAGGCGCTGTACGAGATCATGCCCAAGGCGGCGCTCGAACGCTTCGAGGCCAAGGACGGCGCCGACTTCGCCTACACGCTCGAGGGCCGCGGCCGCTTCCGCGTCAACGTCATGCGCCAGCTGAACGGCATGGGGGCGGTGTTCCGCGCCATCCCTTCCAAGGCGCTGACCCTCGATGATCTGAAGATGCCCGAGGCGGTGCGGCAGATGTCCCGCGCCAACAACGGCCTGATCCTGGTGACCGGCAAGACCGGCTCGGGCAAGTCGACGACGCTCGCGGCCATGATCGATGACATCAACCGCCGCGTGAAGGGCCACATCCTCACGGTCGAGGATCCGATCGAGTTCGTGCACGAGCGCAAGAACTGTCTCATCAGCCAGCGCGAGATCGGCGTGCACAGCCAGAGCTTTGCGGCCGCGCTGCACTCAGCCCTGCGCGAGGATCCGGACGTCATCCTGGTGGGCGAGTTGCGCGACCTGGAGACCATGAGCATCGCGGTGACCGCGGCCGAGATGGGCATTCTGGTCATGGGCACGCTGCACACCAACGGCGCGGCCCAGACCGTGGACCGCATGGTCAACGTATTCCCGTCCGACAAGCAGTCGCACGTGCGCACCATGCTCTCGACCTCGCTGCGCGGGGTGGTCTCGCAGCAGCTGCTGCAGCGCGCCGACAAGCAGGGGCGCGTCGCCGCGCTGGAGATCCTGGTGAACACCCCGGCGGCCTCCAACCTCATCCGTCAGGGCAAGCTCGATCAGCTCGAGAACACCATGCAGGCCGGCGGGGCGTTCGGCATGCGCACCATGGACTCCGCCATCGAGCAGCTGCTCAATCAACGCCAGATCAGCGGTAAAGAGGCCTTCAAGAAGGCCATCAACAAGAACAAGTTCGAGGAGTACCGCGACGCCGGCTGAGGCCGCGCGCCCGGCGGCGCCAGCGCCGCCGCCAAGCTGTGTAAACTAAGGCGGATGACCCGCAAGATCTTCGTCACCACGGCGCTGCCCTACGCCAACGGCCCGCTGCACATCGGCCACATCATGGAGTACATCCAGGCCGACATCTGGGTGCGCTTCCAGAGAATGCAGGGCCACCAGCTGCACTTCGTGTGCGCCGACGACGCGCATGGCGCGCCCATCATGCTCAAGGCCGAGAGCGAAGGCGTGACGCCGCAGCAGCTGGTGACGCGCATCGCCGCCGGCCGCCGCCCGTATCTCGAGGGCTTTCACCTCAGCTTCGATCACTGGCACTCGACCGACTCGCCCGAGAACACGCAGCTGTCACAGGACGTGTACGCGCGGCTGGTCGCCGCCGGGCTGGTGTACCGCAAGTCGATCGAGCAGTTCTACGATCCGGTCAAGGGCATGTTCCTCGCCGACCGCTACATCAAGGGCGAGTGTCCGAACTGCCACTCGCCCGATCAGTACGGGGACGCGTGCGAGGTGTGCAGCACGGTGTATGCGCCGACCGACCTCATCAACCCGTACTCGACGCTCAGCGGCGCCCAGCCGGTGCTGAAGGCCTCCGAGCACTTCTTCTTCCGCCTGTCGGACCCGAAGTGCGTGGCGTTTCTCAAGGAGTGGCTCGATACCCCCGGGCGGCTGCAGCCGCAGGTCGTCAACAAGGCGCGCGAGTGGCTCACCGGCAGCGGCGAGCAGGCGCTCGGCGACTGGGACATCTCGCGCGATGCGCCCTACTTCGGTATCCCGATCCCGGATGCGCCCGGCAAGTACTTCTACGTGTGGCTGGATGCGCCGATCGGCTACCTCGCAGCGCTGCAGAGCTACTTCGACAGCGGCAAGGCACGCGCCAACGGCGAGCGACGCACCTTCACGGAGTTCCTGGCCGCGGCCGATACCGAGCAGATCCACTTCATCGGCAAGGACATCATCTACTTCCACAACCTGTTCTGGCCGGCGATGCTCAAGTTCGCAGGTCCCCCGTACAAGGTTCCGGACCACGTCTATGTGCACGGCTTCCTCACCGTCTCGGGCGAGAAACTGTCCAAGTCGCGCGGCACCGGCATCAGTCCGCTGCGTTATCTGGAACTCGGCATGAACGCCGAGTGGCTGCGCTACTACCTCGCCGCCAAGCTCAATGCCAACGTCGAGGACCTCGACTTCAACCCCGACGACTTCGTGGCGCGCGTCAACAGCGACCTGGTCGGCAAGTACGTCAACATCGCCAGCCGCGCCGCGAGCTTCATCACGCGCCACTTCAACGGTCAGCTCGCCTACCAGGGCGACACCGAACAGCTGGCGGCACTCGCCGCGGCCCACGCCTTCCAGGTGCAGCAGGCCTACGAGAACCGCGAGTTCGGCAAGGCCATGCGCGACATCATGGCACTCGCCGACCGCATCAATCACGACTTTGACGCGCGCCAGCCCTGGGTGCTGGCCAAGGACCCGGCGCGCGCCGCGGAGCTGCAGGACGTGTGCTCGCGCGCCCTGCACGGCTTCAAGCTGCTGTCGGTGCTGCTGGCGCCGGTGCTGCCGCACCTGGCCGCGCACGTGGCGCTGGAGCTGTTCGGTCTCGAGCGCCGCTTCGCCTGGAGCGATGCCGCCTCCCTGCCCGAGCGCATCAACCCCTACCAGCACCTGATGACCCGCGTCGACGCCAAGATGCTCGATGCGCTCTTCGAGGCGGAGCCGCCCGCCGCGCCACCGCCCGTGCCGCGCGCCGCGAGCGCTGCTGCGCCGGCCGGGGTGGCCGCTGCGGGCGCCGTCGCGCAGATTTCCATCGACGAGTTCAAGCGCATCGACCTGCGCGTCGCCCGCATCGTCGAGGCCGAGACGGTCGCCGGAGCCGACAAGCTGCTGAAGCTGACGCTCGATCTCGGCTCGGATACCCGCACCGTGTTCGCCGGCATCAAGTCAGCCTACGAGCCGGCCGCACTCAAGGGGCGACTGACGGTGGTGGTCGCCAACCTCGCGCCACGCAAGATGAAATTCGGCGTCTCGCAGGGCATGGTGCTCGCGGCCAGCGGCGAGACGCCGGGGCTGTTCCTGCTGACGGCTGACGCCGGCGCCACCCCCGGCATGAAGGTCAGCTGACCACCGCCACGCGCGGCGCACCCATGCACACCGCGGACCAGATCGACGCCCTGCTGCCCCAGACGCAGTGCACGCGCTGCGGCTACCCGGGCTGCCGCCCGTACGCGGAAGCGCTGGCCGCGGGCGCGGCTGACCTCAACCGCTGTCCGCCGGGGGGCGCGGACACCATCGCCGCGCTCGCGCGCCTGCTCGGGCAGCCGCTGCAGCCGCTCGACCCGGAGTGCGGCGCTGCAGGTCCTGTGCTCGTGGCGCAGATCGACGAGGCCGCCTGCATCGGCTGCGCCAAGTGCCTGCCGCCGTGCCCGGTCGACGCCATCATCGGGGCGCAGAAGCAGATGCACACCGTGGTGCTGGCGCTGTGCACCGGCTGCGAGCTGTGCGTCGCGCCGTGTCCGGTCGACTGCATCACCCTGGTGCCGCGCGCGGCGCTTGCGCCGCCGCTCGCAGCGCCGGCCCCGGCCGACAACCGCAGCCGCTATGCGGCGCGCAACCGGCGCCTCGGCGAGCGCGCCGCGCGCCGCGCGGCGCTGCTCAGTGAGCGCAAGCAGGCCGGGACGCCGGGCTAGCCGATGCATCCCGCCACCCGCAGGGCGATCTTCCGGCGGCTGCAGGCCGCCAACCCCGCCCCGACGACCGAACTGCTGCACACCTCACCCTTCGAGCTGCTGGTGGCGGTCATGCTCTCGGCGCACACCACCGACAAGAGCGTCAACGCCGCCACCCGCGTGCTGTTCCCCGTCGCCAACACGCCGGCCGCCATCGCCGCGCTCGGCGTCGAGGGGGTGAAGCCCTACATCAAGAGCGTCGGGCTCTACAACACCAAGGCCAAGAACCTCGTCGGCCTCGCGCAGCAGATCCTGGATCGGCACGGCGGGGCGGTGCCGGCCGAGCGCGCCGCGCTCGAGGCGCTGCCCGGGGTCGGGCGCAAGACGGCGAGCATCATCCTCAACATGGTGTTCGGCCAGGTGGAAATCGCCGTCGATACGCACATCTTCCGCGTCGCCAACCGTACCGGGCTGGCCCCCGGGCGCACGCCGCTCGCGGTCGAGGCGGGCCTCGTCGCCAACACGCCGCCGGAATTTCGCAAGGACGCGCACCACTGGCTGCTGCTGCACGGCCGCTACGTGTGCACGGCACGCTCCCCGGCCTGCCCCACCTGCATCATCCGCGACCTGTGCGAGTATCCAGCCAAGACGCCGGCGCGCGTGCAGCGCAAGGCGCGCCCCATGCGTCCCGCACGGCGCCCCGGCCGCCGCGCCCGCGCCTGAGCAGAGCGTACCGATGTTTGCCGCCGAGGGCCGTGAGCAGCTGCGCCGACGCTACCTCGAGGCATGGCGCAAGTTCAGCGCGCGGGCGCCGCTCGAGCCGCTCGAGGCGCAGCTGGCGGCGGTCATCGCCGAGCACCCGGAGTACATCGCCTGGCTCGAATCGGGCGAGGAGGCGCTGGCGGCCGAGTTCCGGCCTGAAGGTGGGCGCGCCAATCCCTTCCTGCACATGGGGCTGCACCTGGCGATCCGCGAGCAGGTGGCGACCGACCGTCCCGCCGGCATCGCGCAGCTGCACGCGGCGCTCAGTCAGCGCCTGGGCGGTGCGCACGCAGCCGAGCACGCCATGCTCGAGCCGCTCGCCGAGACGCTGTGGGAGGCGCAGCGCGACGCGCGCCTGCCGGACGAGCCGGCCTACCTGGAGCGTCTGCGCCGCCTGTAGTACGGCACGAACGGCCGGGTCACGTCTCGCGCACGGGCTGCGCGGCGGCGCGCGGCGCCGTCGCCGGGGGCGGCAGCAGGTGGCGCGGCAGGAAGAACCCGTTGGCGATGAGCGTCGGCACGATGGCGCTGCCGATCACGGCGGCGATCAGGTACGAGTACTGCTGCTGCGTGATGATGCCGTGGCTGAGGCCGAAGAGGGATGCGATGCTGCCGAAGGTCAGGCCGGTGGACATGAGGAGCGTCGTATACAGGGCCTCGCGCCGCGGCGCGCGGAACAGCCGCGTGACCGGGTACACCCCGGCGAACTTGGTCAGCATCTTGGCCCCGAGCAGCAGGGCGAGCACGCCGGCGCCGGAGACGAGCGCCGGCACCGAGACGAAGGCGCCGGCGCGGATGAAGTAGAACGGCGTCAGCAGGCCGAAGGTCAGCGTGCGCAGCCGCCGCACCAGCTCATGATCGCGGCCGACGGTGCCGGCGAGGATCATGCCGAGCACGTACGCCGGCAGCACCGGCTCGCTGCCCGCCCACAGGGCCAGTGCCCCGAGCCCGAACATCGCCAGCAGCAGCAGCTTCGCCTCGAGCTCCGAGGGACGGCCGCCGAAGCGGCGGAAGAAACGCGGCACCAGCCACGGCATGACGAAGAACGCCGCGGTGCAGCCGCCGGCGAACACCAGCGTGCGCAGGGTGAAGGGCGAGAACTTGAAGCCGAGCGCCAGCACCGTGGCGAGATCGTTGACGAAGCACGCCGCCAGCACCACCTTGCCGTAGTCGGTGCGGTTGAGCCCCGACTCGAGCATCACGGCGTACACGACCGCGACCGAAGTCGTGGACAGCGCGATGCCGGCCAGCCAGCTGGCGGCGGGGCTCCAGCCGATCAGCCAGCGCGCCACCGCCGCGCAGCCGAGGAACGGGGCCGTGAAGGCGACCAGGCCGATGACGGTCGCCTGCCGCCACTCGCGCCGCATCACCTGGGGATCGAGCTCGGCGCCGGCGAGGAAGGTGAGCACCACCGCGCCGGTACTGGCGAGGAACTTGATCCACGACTGGTCGGCGCCCAGTACCGCCCCGCCCAGTGCGGCGCCGATGAGCAGCTGCGCCACCGTGCCGATGATGATTTCCGACATCGCCGTGGCGATGCGCAGCCAGATGGACAGGAGCGTCGCCACCAGGGCGAGGCCGAGCCAGAGAGTAGCGAGGCTGTAAATGTCCGTCATGGCCTACCTCACGCGGCTTGCGCGTTGGTAGGCATCATCAGCCTCAGGGCGGTTCGCGGAGGAATGCCATCTCCGGCGGCTCAGATCCTACGGCATCGCCGCCGCGCCGGCCAAGGCGCGTGTTATTTCTTCGGGATGTAGAGGTCGGTGAGCGTGCCCTCGAAGGCCTCGGCCGCCCCGGCCACCGTCTCGCTGAGGGTGGGATGCGGATGGATGGTGAGGCCGATGTCGGCCGCGTCGCAGCCGTTCTCGATCGCCAGCGCCACCTCGCTGATCAGCTCCCCGGCGTTGCTGCCGACGATGCCGCCGCCGAGCAGGCGGTGGCTGTCAGGATCGAACAGCAGCTTGGTGAAGCCTTCCTCGCGGCCGAGGGACAGCGAACGGCCGTTGGCCACCCACGGGAAGGCCCCCTTCTTGAACGCGGTGCCGGCGGCACGCGCCTCGCTCTCGGTGAGCCCCACCCAGGCCACCTCGGGATCGGTATAGGCGACCGAGGGGATGACGCGCCAGTCGGCCGCACGCTTCTGACCTGCCGCCACTTCGGCGGCCACCTTGCCTTCGTGCATCGCCTTGTGCGCCAGCAGTGGCGGTGTGGCGATGTCGCCGATGGCGAAGATGTGCGCCACATTGGTGCGCATCTGCTTGTCGACCGGAATGAAGCCGCGCTCGGACACCTTGACCCCGGCGAGCTCCGCGCCGATGGTCTTGCCGTTGGGCACCCGACCGACCGCCACCAGCACCCGCTCGAACACCTGCGCGGCCGGCGCCTTGTCGCCACCGAAGCTGACGCGCAGGCCGGCGGATTGTGCCTCGACCGCGGCGACCCTGGTGTTGAGGAGGATCTGCTCGTAGCGCGACCGGATGCGGCGCTCGAGCGGACGCACCAGGTCAGGATCGCAGCCCGGCATCAGCTGCCCGGTGAGCTCAACCACGCTGACCTTGGCACCGAGGGCGTCGTACACACACGCCATCTCGAGTCCGATGATGCCGCCGCCGACCACCAGCAGTCCGCCGGAGAATTCCGGCAGCTCCAGCGCGCTGCTGGAGTCGAGGATGCGCGGATCATCCGCCAGTCCGGGCAGCCGCACCGCTTCCGAGCCGGCGGCGATGATGCACTGGTCGAAGCGGATGCGCTCGGAGCCGCTCGCCCCCATGACCTCGATGACGTTGGGACTGACGAAGCGCCCCGTGCCGCGCACCACCTCGACCTTGCGCTGCCGCGCCAGCACCCTCAGCCCGCCGGTGAGCTTGGCGACCACGGCGGCCTTCCACGCACGCAGCTTGGACCGGTCGATGCGCGGCTCACCGAAGGCGATGCCGCGTTCGCTCATCTCCGCGGCGTCCTCGATGACCTTGGCGGCGTGCAGCAGTGCCTTCGAGGGAATGCAGCCGACGTTCAGGCACACGCCACCGAGCTCCTGCCACCGCTCCACCAGCGTCACCTTGAGCCCGAGATCGGCGGCGCGGAATGCGGCGGTGTAGCCGCCCGGCCCGGAGCCGAGTACCAGCAGCTGGGTGCTGCGATTGAAGTCCTCGCCGGCGCGCGCGGCGCTGCCGCCGGCCGCCGCCGGCATACGGACCGTGTCGCCGGCGGTCTCGGTGCGCGCCGCGGGTGGCGGCGGCGGTGCAGGCGCCTCGCTCGCCGGTGGGGCCGCCGCGGCTGCCGCGTCGCCGGACTCGAGCCGCGCAATGAGCGAGCCTTTGGCGACCTTGTCACCGCGCTTGAGCAGCACCTCGGTGACCTTGCCGGCGGCGGTCGCCGGCACGTCCATCGACGCCTTGTCGGTCTCGAGCGTGACCAGTGGGGTATCGACCTCGATGACGTCGCCGGTCTTGACCAGCACCTCGACCACGGCCACGTCGCTGAAGTTGCCGATGTCGGGGATCGTGAGATCCACGCGGCTCACAGCACCGCCTCGAGCAGGGCGCGCGCCTCCGCCAGCGTGTGCGCCAGGAAGGTCGTGAAGCGCGCCGCCATCGCCCCGTCGATGACGCGGTGATCGTACGACAGGGACAGCGGCAGCATCAGTCGCGGCACGAAGCCGCCTTCCTTGTAGATCGGGCGCATGCTCGAGCGCGAGACGCCGAGGATCGCCACCTCGGGGGCGTTGATGATGGGCGTAAAGGCCGTGCCACCGATGCCGCCCAGGCTCGAGATGGTGAAGCAGCCGCCCTGCATGTCCGCCGGCGCGAGCTTGCCCTGGCGCGCCTTGTCCGCCAGCGTGCCGAGCGCGCGCGCCAGCGCGTAGATGTCCTTGCGGTCGGCGTCGCGCACCACCGGCACCACGAGCCCGTTGGGCGTGTCCGCGGCGAAGCCCAGGTGCAGGTACTTGCGCACGATGAGATTGGCGCCGTCGGGCGCGAGCGCGGTGTTGAAGCGCGGGAACTCCTGCAGCGCCTTGACGCAGGCGCGCATGATGAAGGCGAGCGGCGTGAGCTTCACGCCCGCGGCCTGCGCCTTGTCCTTGAGGCTGGCGCGCAGCTGCTCGAGCTCGGTGATGTCGGCCTCGTCGAACTGCGTGACGTGCGGAATGTTGACCCAGCTGGCGTGCAGGCGTGACCCGGAGATGCGCTGGATGCGCGACAGCGGCTCGAGCGCGGTCGGACCGAACTGCGCGAAATCGACCGGCGGCACTTCCGGCAGCGCCGGGCGCGCCGCCGCGCCGCCGGCCGCGGCACCCGCCGCGGGCGCGCCGCCGCCGAGGACGTGCTTGACGAACGCCTTGACGTCCTCGTGGGTGATGCGGTCCTTGAAGCCGTGGCCGGCGACCTGGGCGAGGTTCACGCCGAGCTCGCGCGCAAACCTGCGCACCGAGGGCCCGGCATGGGCGCGTGAGAACCCCGGCTCGTCGATGGGCGCGAGGTCCTGGCGGTACGAGGTCGGCACGCCCAGCTGCGACAGCGGTACGAGCTTGCCGCCGGAGCGCTCCGCCGGCGGCGCGGCCGCGGGCGGCGGTGCCGGGGCTGCCTGCGGTGGCGGTGCCGGGCGCGCCGCGGGCGCCGCGCTGGCTGCGGGCGAAGTGGCAGGCGGCGCAGCAGCAGCCGCCGGCGCCGGCGCCGCTGCGGCCGGGGCGCCCGCGCCGTCGGCCCGGAGCGTCGCGAGCAGGTCGCCGCTGTTGAGCGTCCCGCCCTTGGTGGCGTGGATCTTCTCGATGACGCCGCTGGCGGTCGACGGCACGTCCATCGCCGCCTTGTCCGATTCCAGGGTCACGAGCGGGGTGTCCACGCCGACGCTGTCGCCGGGCTTCACCAGCACCTCGATGACGGCGACGTCCTTGAAGTTGCCCAGGTCCGGGACGCGCACTTCCACGAGGCCCGTGGCGGCGTTCATGAGGACACCCTCAGACCTTCCAGGGCACGGGCTTGGCGGGGTCGATGCCCAGCGCCTTGATGGCACGGTCGACCGTGGCGTGATCGACACGGCCGTCGTCGGCGAGCGCCTTGAGCGCGGCGACCGCGATGTAGCCGCGGTCGACCTCGAAGTGCCGCCGCAGCGCCGCGCGCGAGTCCGAGCGGCCGAAACCATCGGTGCCGAGCGTCACGTAGCGTCCGTTCACCCACTGGCGGATCTGGTCGGGCACCGTGCGCATGTAATCGGTCGCCGCAACCACCGGGCCCTCGCGCCCATGCAGCATCTGCCGCACGTACGGCACGCGCGCCGTCTCGCCCGGGTGCAGCAGGTTCCAGCGCTCGCACTCGAGCGCCTCGCGGCGCAGCTCGCTGAAGCTGGTCACCGACAGCACGTCGGCCGGGATGCCGTAGTCGTCCTCGAGGAGCTTCGCCGCCGCGAGGCACTCACGCAGGATCGTGCCCGAGCCGAGCAGCGTCGCGCGCACCTTGCCGCGGCCGCCGATCTGCAGCAGGTAGCCGCCGCTGAGGATGCCGGCCTCGACGCCCGGCGGCATGGCCGGCTGGGCGTAGTTCTCGTTCATCAGCGTGATGTAGTAGAAGATGTTTTCCTGCTCGGCGAACATGCGCCGCAGCCCGTCGTGGATGATCACGGCCAGCTCGTAGGCATAGGCCGGGTCGTAGGCCACGCAGTTAGGCACCGTCGTCGAGATCAGCTGGCTGTGGCCGTCCTGATGCTGCAGGCCCTCGCCGGCGAGCGTGGTGCGTCCGGCGGTCGCGCCCAGCAGGAAGCCGCGCGCCTGGATGTCGCCCGCGGCCCAGATAAAGTCGCCGACGCGCTGGAAGCCGAACATCGAGTAGAAGATGTAGAACGGCACCATGTTGATGCCGTGATTGCTGTAGGCGGTGCCGGCCGCGGTCCACGAGCACAGCGAGCCCGCCTCGTTGATGCCCTCCTCCAGCATCTGCCCCTTCTTGTCCTCGCGGTAGGACATGAGGGTCTCGGCGTCCTGCGGCGTGTACAGCTGGCCGACCGAGGAGTAGATGCCGATCTGGCGGAACAGCCCCTCCATGCCGAAGGTGCGCGCCTCGTCCGGCACGATCGGCACCACGTTCTTGCCGATGTTCTTGTCCTTCAGCAGCGCCGTCAGCAGCCGCACGAACGCCATGGTGGTGGAGATCTCGCGCTCGCCCGTGCCTTCCAGCACCGAGGAGAAGGCCTCGAGCGGCGGGATCACGAGCGGCGGTGCGGTGCGGCGCCGCACCGGCAGGAAGCCGCCGAGCGCGGCGCGCTTGTCCATGAGATAGCGCTGCTCGTCGGAATTCGGGTCGGGCTTGACGAACGGCAGCCCGGCGAGCTCGTCGTCCGGCACCGCGATATTGAAGCGGTCGCGAAAGATGCGCAGGTCCTCGTCGGCCATCTTTTTCTGCTGGTGCGCGACCATCTGCCCCTCGCCGCCCTTGCCGAGGCCGAAGCCCTTGACGGTCTTGGCAAGGATGACGGTCGGCTGCCCCTTGTGCGCCATGGCCGCGGCATAGGCGGCGTAGACCTTGAGCGGATCGTGGCCGCCGCGGTTCAGCCGCCAGATGTCATCGTCCGACATGTTGGCGACCATCGCCTTGAGCTCGGGGTACTTGCCGAAGAAGTGCTCGCGCGTGTACGCCCCGCCCTTGGCCTTGAAGTTCTGGTACTCGCCGTCGACGCACTCTTCCATCACCCGGCGCAGCAGCCCCTGGGTATCGCGAGCCAGCAGCGGGTCCCAGCGCGAACCCCACAGCACCTTGATGACGTTCCAGCCGGCACCGAGGAATGCCGCCTCGAGCTCCTGGATGATCTTGCCGTTGCCGCGCACCGGGCCATCGAGCCGCTGCAGGTTGCAGTTGATGACGAAGATGAGGTTGTCGAGGCCCTCGCGCACCGGCATGGTGAGCGCACCCATCGACTCCGGCTCGTCCATCTCGCCGTCACCGAGGAACGCCCACACCTTCTGGTCGGAGCGCTTCACCAGCCCGCGGTCCTCGAGGTAGCGCGTGAAGCGCGCCTGGAAAATCGCCGTCATGGGACCTAAGCCCATGGACACGGTCGGGAACTGCCAGAAATCCGGCATCAGCCACGGATGCGGATAGGACGACAGGCCGATCCCGGGTCCGCCGGCCTCCTGGCGGAAATGGCGCAGCTGATCCTCGGTCAGGCGCCCCTCGAGGAAGGCGCGCGCGTAGATGCCCGGCGAGGAGTGACCCTGCACGAACACCATGTCACCGGGATGCTGCTCGGAGGGTGCGCGCCACACGTGGTTGAAGCCCACCTCGTAGAGCGTGGCCGAGGAGGCGTAGCTCGACAGGTGACCGCCGTATTCCGCGGAGATCTTGTTCGCCTGCAGCACCATCGCCAGGGCGTTCCAGCGGATGTACGCCTCGATGCGTCGCTCGAGCGCGCGGTTGCCGGGATACTCCGGCTCGCGTCCGGCGGCGATGCTGTTGACGTAGGCGGTGTTGGCCTTGAACGGCAGGTAGGCGCCGTTGCGGCGCGTGTAGTCGATGAGCCGCTCGAGCAGGAAATGCGCCCGCTCCGGACCGTGCGTGCGCAGCACCGAATCAATTGATTCGAGCCATTCCCGCGTCTCGACGGGATCCAGGTCTTCCAGCTTGGGTGATTCAGTCATGCGTTCGCTGGCGGCGCGGTGGCGGCGGCGCTCACGCGCGCGTGCTTCGGTCGCGTTAGAATGAGTAATGATGGCGAGCAGCGGCAGGTAAAGCAAGTGAGCTCCCGGGCTTCCGCGGCTCGCAGCGAGGGCCTGCTGCCGGTGGCGGCTGCGCCCGCGATCGTCGCCGCGCAGCGCGCCGATGCCGCGCAGCTCGACGCCCTGCTGGCGATCGTCACACTGCCGGCCGGCGATGCGACATTCCGTGCGCTGCCCGAGAGCACGCGCTGGCAGGAGCTGCACGCGCGCGAACCCGCCCGCGCCGGCAGCGTACGCACCACGGTGCTCGCCAACCCCCGCCACACGCTCGCGGTGCTCGGCTACCTCGACGCCAAGGCGAGCCCCTTCGAACGCCTGGCGCTCGCCGGGCGCATGCTCAAGGAGACAGCCGCGCGCCAGCCGCAACAGCTGGCGCTCGCCGCGCCCGGGCCGCGCGCCGCCGGCCGCGCCGCGCTGGAGGCACTGCTGGCGGCGACGCTCGCGCATGCCTTCCCGCTGCCGAGCTTCCGCACTCAGGCGCACCCCGAGCGGCACGTGCGCCGCATCGCGCTGCTCGACGCCGACGGTCTCGATACGCGCCACGCCGCGGCGAGCGCCCGCGGCACCAACCTCGTGCGCTGGCTGACCGCGCTGCCGCCCAACATGCTGGATGCGGGCGGCTACCGCCGCCTCATCGGGCAACTGGCGCGCCGGCACAGGCTCGGCCTCACCTGGCTCGACGAGCGTGCGCTGCGCCGCGCTGGCGCCAACGCCTTCCTCGCGGTGGCCTCGGGCAACGATGCCGCCGGGGCCGGTATCGCGCACCTGCGCTACCGCCCGGCGCGCCGGCGGCGCGCCGCGCACCCGGACGTGGCGCTCGTCGGCAAGGGGATCCTGTTCGACACCGGCGGCGTCAACCTCAAGACGCACCGCTCGATGCTCGACATGCACACCGACATGGCCGGCAGCGCCGTGGCGCTCGCAACCCTGATCGCGCTCGCCGAGCTGCGCGCACCGCTGGCGGCCGATGCGTGGCTGGCGATCACCGAGAACCGCATCGGGCCACACGCCTACAAGCCGCAGGAGGTGGTGACCGCCGCCAACGGCGTCACCATCCAGGTGATCCACACCGACGCCGAAGGCCGCATGGTGCTCGCCGACACCCTCGCCCTCGCCGCGCGCACGCAGCCGCGCCTCATGCTCGACTTCGCCACGCTCACCGGCGCGTGCGTCTACGCGCTCACCGAGCGCATGAGCGGCGTGTTCAGCAACCGGCCGGCACTGGCCGGCAAGCTCGAGAGCGCCGGCCGCGCCAGCGGTGAGCGCGTGTGGAACTTCCCGTTCGAGGCCGACTACGACGCCGAGCTCGAGAGCAAGGTCGCCGACGTCGTGCAATGCGCCGTGGAGGGCAAGGGCGATCACATTCTCGCGACCCGCTTCCTGTCGCGCTTCGTGCCGCAGACCACGCCCTGGGCGCACGTCGACCTGTCGGCCGCCAGCCGCAGCGGCGGACTCGGCCACGTGAGCACCGACATCACCGGCTTCGGCGTGCGCTTCGCCCTCGAGCTGCTGCTGAAGCAGAACGTGTTTGCCGCGCTGGGGCCCGCGCCGTGAAGTCCCTGGTGCTGCGGCGTCCCGACGACTGGCACGTGCACCTGCGCGACGGTGCCGCGCTGGCCGCGGTGCTGCCGTTCACCGCCGCGCGGTTCGCGCGCGCCATGGTCATGCCGAACCTGAACCCGCCGGTGACCACGACGCGCCAGGCGCTCGAGTACCGCGAGCGCATCCGCGCACGGCTGCCGGCCGGCGCCGCGTTCGAGCCGCTCATGACCCTGTACCTGACCGATGCCACGCCGCCCGAAGAGATCACGCGCGCCAAGGCCGCAGGCATCGTCGGCTGCAAGCTCTATCCGGCCGGTGCGACCACGCACTCCGACGCCGGGGTCACGGACGTGCGCCGCATCGACGCGACCCTGGCGCGCATGGCCGAGGTCGGCATGGTGCTGCAGGTGCATGGCGAGGTGACCGACCCGCAGGTCGACATCTTCGAGCGCGAGGCGCGTTTCATCGAGGCGGTGCTGGCACCGCTCGCGGCCCGGCACCTCCAGCTGCGCATCGTGTTCGAGCACATCACCACGCGCGCCGCGCTCGACTTTGTGCACGGTGCGCGCGCCGGTATCGGCGCCACCGTGACGCCGCAGCACCTGCTCATGAACCGCAACGCGCTGTTTGCCGGCGGCCTGCAGCCGCACCACTACTGCCTGCCGGTGCTGAAGGCCGAGGAGCACCGCGCCGCCCTGCTCGCGGCGGTCGCCGGCGGCAGCCCGCGGCTGTTTCTCGGCACCGACAGCGCCCCGCATGCGCGCCGCGCCAAGGAAGCCGCGTGCGGCTGCGCCGGCATTTTCTCCGCGCACGCCGGCATCGAGCTGTACGCCGAGGCTTTCGAGGCGGCCGGTGCGCTGGACCAGCTCGAGGCGTTCGCCGCGCTCAACGGCGCCGCTTTCTACGGCCTGCCGCGCAACGAGGCGACCGTCACCCTCACCCGGGACGCGTGGCGCGTGCCGGAGCGCCTGCCGTTCGGCGATGAGGAGCTGGTGCCGCTGCGCGCCGGCGAGTCGCTCGCCTGGCGGCTGGCGGCCTGAGGGCTGACCATATGAGCCGCGAATCCGCCCCGGCCGAGGCGCCCGCGCCGCCGGCTGCGACCGCCGCGCTCATGACGCGGCGCTTCCGCGGTTACCTGCCGGTGGCGATCGACGTCGAGTGCGGCGGCTTCAACTCCGCCACCGATGCGCTGCTGGAGATTGCCGCGGTGCTGATCGACATGGACGCGGACGGCACGCTGCGCCCCGGCGCCTCGCACAACTTTCACGTCCAGCCCTTCCCCGGCGCACGGCTCGACCCGGCTGCCCTCGCCATCACCGGTATCGATCCCTTTCACCCGCTGCGCCCGGCGCTGCCCGAGCGCGACGCGCTGCAGCGCGTGTTCCGCGAGGTGCGCCACGCGGTACGTGCCTATCAGTGCCGGCGCGCCATTCTGGTGGGCCACAACGCCGCGTTCGACCTGGGCTTCCTCAATGCCGCCGTGGGGCGCGCCGACGTCAAGCGCAATCCGTTTCATCCGTTCTCGTGCTTTGACACCGCGACGCTCGCCGGCGCGGCGCTCGGCCAGACGGTGCTGGCCAAGGCGGTGACCGTGGCGGGACTGGAGTGGGATGCCGGGAGCGCGCACAGCGCGCGCTACGACGCCGAGCGCAGCGCCGCGCTCTTCTGCCTGGTGTGCAACCGGCTGCGCGACAGCTACCAGGGCGCCGAGGAGCGGGCGCGCGCGCTCGGCTGGCTCAGCGGCGCGCCCGAGACGGGCGAGGAGCCGCCGCTGGAGCCGGAGCTGCCGACGCTGTGAGCGGCGGCGCGGCGCCGCTAGGCGGCGCCGGCTGCGGCCAGCACCTTCTTCAGCTCGCCGCTCTTGTACATCTCGAGCGCGATGTCGCAGCCGCCGACCAGCTCGCCCTTGACGTACAGCTGCGGATACGTCGGCCAGTTGGAGAAGCGCTTGAGCGCCTCGCGCAGCTCCGGCTCCTCGAAGATATTGACGTGCCTGAACTGCGCGCCGACGGCGCGCAGCGCCGCCACCGTCTGCGCCGAGAACCCGCACTGCGGGAAGTCCGGCGTGCCCTTCATGAACAGCACCACCGGCGCCGAGCCGAGTTCGGTCTTGATTCTCTCCACGACATCCATTCTTGCCTTACCTCATTGACTTGCGTCGCTCGGCGAGCTCGGTCAGCAGACTCCACTGCTCGGCCGGGCTCATCGCCATCCAGCGCCCGATCTCCGCCCCGGTACGCAGGCATCCGATGCAGTATCCCCGCTCGTCGAGCGAGCAGACGTTGATGCACGGGGACGGAGGACGCTCCGCGGGCTGCACCGGGCGTGGATTCGGACCGCTGTTACTCATGTGACTTAACAGCGCCCCGACGCCTGTTGAACTTGCGTTGAATTATGGGGGTGGCTCGCCTATTCTTCAAACGCCGGGAACTAACCCAAGCCTGCAGAAACAAGAACTTGGAGATATAAAGCCATGAATCTTCTGAACAACCACCGTCACTCGCTCATCCTCGGCATCGTGCTGGCGCTGCTGCTGTCGGTGCTGATCGGCGGCATGCACATCAATCCGCTGAGCTTCGCGCGCTGGTTCCACATCGTCGCGGGCGTGTTCTGGATCGGCCTGCTGTACTACTTCAACGTGGCGCAGACTCCGGCCCTGGCGGATGCGGCCGCGGACAAGGGTGGACCGGGCGGAGCCGGCATCACCAAGTATGTGGCCCCGCGGGCGCTGTTCTGGTTCCGCTGGGGCGCGGTAGCGACCTGGCTCGGCGGCGCCGCCCTCCTCGGCCCGCGTTTCGTGCCGGCCTTCACCTTCGCCGAGGGCAGCCGCGCGATCGGCACGGGCGCCTGGCTCGGCACCATCATGCTGTTCAACGTCTGGGTCCTCATCTGGCCGAACCAGAAGAAGATCCTGGGCCTCGTCGCCGCCACCGACGAGGAGAAGGCCAAGGCGCGCAAGACCGCCGGCATGGCCTCGCGGGTGAACTTCGTGCTGTCGATTCCCATGCTCATGTGCATGGGGGCCTCCAGCCACGGCCTGCCCCTCTACTGAGGTCCGGTGCCCACATCACCGCCGGCCGATCTCGACGCCCAGGTCGATGCGGCGCTGCGCGAGGACATCGGCAGCGGTGATGTGACCGCCGCGCTCGTGCCGGCTGCGCAGCAGGTGCGTGGCCGGCTGGTGACGCGCGAGGACGCCATCCTGTGCGGGCGGCCCTGGGCGGAGGCAATCTTCACCCGCCTCGACCCGCAGGTGCGCATGACGTGGCGCGCGGCCGACGGCGAGCCCGTCACCGCCGGCGCGGTGGTGTTCGAGATCGCAGGTCCGGCACGCGCGATCCTCACCGGTGAGCGCACCGCGCTCAACTTCCTGCAGCTGCTGTCGGCCACCGCGACCGTGACGCGGCGTTTCGTGGACGCGGTGGCCGGCACCGAGTGCCGCATCCTCGATACGCGCAAGACCCTGCCCGGGCTGCGCAGTGCACAGAAGTACGCCGTGCGCTGCGGCGGCGGCGACAACCACCGCATGGGCCTCTACGACCGCGTGCTCATCAAGGAGAACCACATCGCCGCCGCCGGCTCGATCGCCGGGGCCATCGCCACCGCGCGCCGCACCGCGCCCGGGATCGCGGTGGAGGTAGAAGTCGAGTCGCTCGCCGAGCTCGAGCAGGCCCTCGCTGCCGCCCCCGACATCATCATGCTGGACGACTTCAGCCTCGAGGACATGCGCGCCGCGGTGGCGCGCAACCGCGCCGCGGGCCGCCGCGCCCGGCTCGAAGCCTCGGGCAGCGTGGCGCTGGAGGCGGTACGGGCGATCGCCGAAACCGGGGTCGACTATGTATCGGTGGGCTCACTCACCAAGCACGTGCACGCCATCGACCTGTCGATGCGCCTGGAATTCGGCGCCGGCTGAGGCCCGCGGCGGGTCAGGTACGGAGGTCACATGACGGATCGATGCATCAGACTCCAGGCCGCCCGCATGGCGCTCTGCGGCGCCATGGCGGCCGCCGCGGCGATTGCCAGCGCCGCCGAGGAGATACCGCTCGAGATCGCAGCCCCGGCCGGCGAACAGCTGGTGCTGCGCGCACACGCCGAAGGGGTGCAGATCTACGCGTGCACGGTCACCGGCGGCGTGGCGCAGTGGACGCTCAAGGGCCCGGAGGCGGAGCTGCGCGACGCCAAGGGCGCGGTCGTCGTCCATCACTCGGCAGGCCCCACCTGGAAGCACCAGGACGGCAGCGAGATCACCGGCAAGGCGGTGGCCCATGCCGATGCGCCCGACCGCCACTCGATCCCGTGGCTGCTGCTGGGAGTCGTCGGTCACGGCGGCACCGGCACGCTCGCGCACGTCACGCACGTGCAGCGCATCCGCACCCACGACGGCCAGGCGCCGCCGGCGGCGCAGTGCGACGCCACGAAGCAGGGCAGCGAGACGAAAGTGCCGTACAGCGCCGACTACCTGTTCTACGCCCCCCGCGGCTAGCGGCACGCTCGCGCGCAGCGCGCGGCCGGGCGCAGGCCACGGCGGCGGAAACCTGCGGGAGGGGGTCGTCTCGGCAGCGCCGGCCGGCGGCACCGGCGAGCGCGTCGCCTCAGGCAACCGCTGACTTCACCACGCGCTGCGGCTGGGCGACGCCGTAGCCCTGCGCGTAGTCGACGCCGAGGCTGGTGAGCATCTGGATGATCTCGGCGTTCTCGGCGAACTCCGCGATGGTCTGCTTGCCGGTCAGGTGCCCGATCTCGTTGATCGAGCGCACCATCTCGCGGTCGATCGGGTCGCGGAGGATCTCGCGCACGAAGCTGCCGTCGATCTTGAGGAAGTCGACCGGGAAGTGCTTGAGGTAGCCGAACGAGGACAGGCCGGTGCCGAAGTCATCGAGCGCGAACTTGCAGCCCTGCTCCTTCAGCGCCTGGATGAAGCGGTTGGCCTGCGAGTAGCTCTGCACCGCGGCCGTCTCGGTGATCTCGAAGCAGATCTTGGTCGCGTCGAGGCCGCTGTGGCGCAGCTGCTCGATGACGAACGGCAGGAACTTGTCATCGCCGAGGCTCTGCCCGGAGAGGTTGATCGAGCACTGCGCGAGCTTCTCGCGCTCGTCGGAATCGGACACCAGCCAGCGGAACGCGTTCTCGATCACCCAGCGGTCGATCGCCGGGGTGATGCCGTAGCGCTCGGCCGCGGCGATGAAGTCGTTGGGGGCGACGATCCGCCCGGTCTCGTCCTTGAGGCGCAGCAGCAGCTCGTAATGCTGGCCGACCTCGACCCGCTGCAGCGGCTGGATCGCCATGCGGAACAGCTCGAAGCGCCCCTCTTCCAGCGCCGCGTTGATGCGCGCCGCCCACTGCATCTCCTTGCGGCGGCGCATGAGCTCGATGTCGTTCTCGGCGAAGGAGTGCACGCGGTTGCGGCCGGACTCCTTGGCGGCGGCGCAGGCCGAGTCGGCGGCCGAGAGGATGCCGGCCACGTCCTCGTTGTCGGGCGTGATCGGTACCACGCCGATGCTGGCGCCGAGGCGGAACACGCGGTCTTCCCAGGTGAAGCGGAAGTTGCGCACGCTCTCGCGCAGCGTCTCGGCGGTGCGCATCGCCTCATCCAGCGAGCAGCTTTCGAGCAGGATGCCGAACTCATCGCCGCCGAGGCGCGAGAGCGTGTCGCGCCAGCGCACCTTGGACTTGAGCAGCGCACCGACCTGGCCGAGCAGTGCGTCGCCGGCGCCGTGGCCACAGCTGTCGTTGACGATCTTGAACTGGTCGATGTCGAGGTAGGCGAGCGCATAGGACGCCTCGCGCGCCTTGGCGCTCTTCAGCGCCCGCTCCAGGCGGCTCTCGAACTCGCGCCGGTTGACCAGCCCGGTGAGCAGGTCGTGGCTGGCGTGGTAGGAGAGGCGGCGGTTGAGCTCGCGCGACTCGGACACGTCATGGAACACCAGCACGCCGCCGGCCACGTGGCCGGAGCCGTCGCGGATCGGGGCGGCGGTGCTCTCGACGTACAGCTCGTTGCCGTCGCGGCGGATGAGCAGCATCGGGCGCACCGACTTGATGGGGCGGATGCGGCGGATCGACACGGTCAGCGGATTCTCGAGCGGCTCGCAGGTCTCCTCGTGGAAGGCGCGGAAGATCTCCTCCACCGGCCGCCCCATGGCGTCCTCGAGCCGCCAGCCGGTCAGCTCCTCGGCGACCGGGTTGATGTAGTCGATCGTGGAATTGGCATCGGTCGTGATGACGCCGTCGCCGATCGACTGCAGGGTGATCTGGGCGCTCTCCTTCTCGCGGAACAGCGCCTCCTCGTACAGCTTGCGCTCGGTGATATCGAGCTCGACACCCACCAGGCGCAGCAGCCGCCCGTGCTTGTCGACGCGCGCCGTGGCGCGGCTGATGACCCAGCGCCACTCGCCGTTGCGGTGCCGCATGCGGTGCGTGCTCTCGAAGATCGGGGTCTTGCCGGCGACGTGGTCGCGGATCGCCGCCTGCACGCGCGTCAGATCGTCCGGGTGCACGAGGCTGCGCCAGTCGGGCGAGCCGCGCATGTCGTCGTCGCCGTAGCCGAGCATGGCCTTCCAGCGCGGCGAGAAGTAGACCTCGTTGTTCTCGACGTCGAAGTCCCACATGCCGTCGTTGGCGGCGGCCTGGAACAGATTGGTGCGCTCCTCGAGCTTGGCGAGGCGCGTCTCGGTGCGGATGCGCTCAAGTCCGGTGGCGAGGCTGGTGCCCACCAGCTTCATCAGCAGCTGCAGGTTCACGTCCCAGGCGCCGCGCGGCAGGGTGTGGGCGAGGGCCAGGAACCCGGCGGGCTTGTCCTGCACGCGCAGCGCCACGAACAGCGCCGAGCCGATCTGCAGGTCCGCCAGGCGTGCGGCTTCCGTCGCCTGCTCCTTGCGCGGCGTGGCGCTGTCGCGCAGCTCCGAGAGGCGCAGATGCTCGTTGCGGCTCTTCAGCCACGGGAACGATTCCATGCCCACGCCCTGCAGCCCTTCCGGGCGGCACTGGGCGAAGGCGCCGCGCGCCAGGCGCACCTCGGCGAAGGTCGAATCCTCGGGGTCGAGCACGGCCAGGAAGGTGCAGTCGCAGCCGGTAGCCCCGCGCAGCAGCTCGAGATTGCGCCGCACGCACTCGTCCATGGAGTCGCGGCGCATGTTCTGGAAGTCGACCGCGATCTTGGTGCAGACGACGTCGATGCCGAGCACGGGTTTGGGAGTCCGGCCGGTCCAGGCGTCAGCCGAAAGAATGTCCGAAGCGGTAAATTCCGCCGGCTTTTCCGGCGGCGGAGTCGTCATGTGCCCCGAGTCTCCCACTAACCCTTGGCCGCAGCGTATTCAAAAACCACCGGCGTTACGTATCACACCGTCACGGACTGGACGATTCGCCGCCGCTATTTTCCAAGTGGTTGCAGGGGATTCTCGCACACTTGATCAGGAACACAAGCTAAGACCATGTTCCGGAAGAGCTTTGCGAGACTTAACAGAATCCCCGGGGACGCCCTGCTTCAGGGCCCCTGCAACGCCGCACGGGCGACGCCGTACAGGCGCTTGAGCTCGCCCTCCATCTCCTGCTGCAGCCGCTCGAGGCCGGCGGCGTCGGTCACGCGCGGGGCATAGACCGGCGGCCCGATGGCGATCGCGATGCGCGCCCCCGGCAGCGGGATCACGAACTTGTCCCACTTGATCAGCCGCGCGCGCGAGGCGGCGTAGGCCATGGGCAGGATCGGCCGCCCGGACATCTGCGACAGGAGCAGCGCGCCGGGCTTGAACTTGAAGCGCGGGCCGCGCGGCCCGTCGGGCGTGATCACCGGCGAGACGTTGTCCTTCACCAGCGCCTGGTAGTAGTCGCGCAGCGCGCGCGCACCGGTGTGCGTGGAGGAACCGCGGATCACCGCCCCGCCGAAGCGCCGCACCATCATGGCGCCGAGCTCGCCGTCCACCGAGGGACTGATGAGCCAGCCGGGCACGAGGCCGCGCTCGCGCTGCTCGACCAGGAACTTGCCGCAGTACAGCTGGTGCTGGTGCCAGTAGCACGGCACCAGCGAGGGGGCGCGCGCGAGCGCGGCGTCCAGGTGCTCGACGCCCTCGACGCGCACCACCCGGCAGGTGAACCACCAGGCGCGGATGATCGCCAGCGCGACCGGCACGGCGATGCGATACAGCAGCCGGCGCGCCGGGGTCATGCGCCGGCTCGAGCGCGTGGTGGTGCGGTACAGCGTGTTGCGCAGCCGCCCTTCGTCGTCGCCACTCATGCGGTGAGGAACCTCCAGCCAGGCCGGGACGCAAGGCGCGCGGCCGCGATGCCCGCGCCGCGCGCGGCCGGGCGCCGGGGCGAGTCGGCGGCGCACGTGTGATATAAGATTAAGGTTTGGCTTTCAACAGCTTGCATGACCGCCGCCGCATCCGCGAATCCCCGGCCCCCGGAGGCCGAGCAGCAGTTCGACATCGGCTCCACGGACGATTCCCTGGAGCGCATGATCGAGTTGTTCGCCCGCCATGGCGACACCTACCGGGTGTTCGTGCCCGCGCGCGGATCTTATACCTATGTCATCCACCACCCGGATGACGTGAAGCGGGTGCTGGTCTCCAACCACCGCAACTACACCAAGGGCGTCGGCCTCGACCGCGTCAAGATCCTGCTCGGCAAGGGCATCATGACCAGCGAGGGGGAGCTGTGGAAGCGCCAGCGCTACATGATGCAGCCCTACTTCCACCGCCGCGTCATCACCGGCTTTGCCGGGGTGATCGCCCGGGCCAACGAGCGCTTCCTCGAGCGCTGGGACACCCTCGCCGGGCGCGGCGAGTCGGTCAATCTCACCGACGAGATGAGCGAGCTCACCCTCACCATCGTGCTGCGCGCCATTTTCGGCACCGATCTCGACCGCCTGAGCGCCGAGCTCGGCGGCAACCCCTTCGAGGTGGTGACCAAGGAGCAGTCGCGTGATCTGCAGTTCGCCTACAAGTTCCGCCAGCTCACCAAGCTGGTGGCCAGGCTGGTCGCGCGGCGCCGTGCCGAGCCCGAGGAGCACTTCGACTACGTCGCCATGCTGATGAGCGCGCGCGACAAGGAGACCGGCGAGCCCATGGGCGAGCGCGAGCTGATCGACGAGGTCATGACCCTCATCGTGGCCGGCCACGAGACCACCGCCAGCGGGCTCAACTGGACCTGGTACCTGCTGTCGCAGCACCCCGAGGCCGAGGCGCGCCTGCACGCCGAGCTCGATGCCGCAGCGCCGCTGGCCGCCCCAGGTCTGGAGCAGATGGAGGCACTCACCTACACGCGCCAGGTGATCGACGAGGCGCTGCGCCTGTACCCGCCCGGCTGGCTGCTGTCGCGCCGCACCATCGAGGCGGACGTGCTGGGAGGCTTCCCGGTGCCGCCCAAGACCAACGTGCTGCTGCCGCTGTACCTGCTGCACCGGCACCCGGCCTTCTGGAAGGAGCCCGAGCGGTTCTGGCCGGAGCGCTTCGGCCCGGAGCACGAGGCCGAACGGCCGCGCTTCGCCTACATGCCCTTTGCCGCCGGCCCGCGGCACTGCATCGGCGAGACCTTCGCGCTCTACGAAATGCTCATGCACCTGTACATGGTGGCGCGCCGCTACCGGCTCGCCTACGTACCCGACCAACCCCTCGAGCTCGAGGCGCAGATCAACCTGCGCACGCGCCATCCGCTGCACATGAGGCTGGAACGCCGCTGATGTCCAAAGCCACGACCCTCACGGAAGTCATCACCGGCAACCGCTCCGCGCCGCGCGCCCTCACCTACCTCGAGGGTGAGAACGACAGCCGCGAGGTGTCGTTCGCCGAACTCTACGAGCGCGCGCTCGGCATCCTGCATCACCTGCAGAAGCTCGGCGCGCGGCGCGGCGACAAGCTGATCCTGTTCCTGAACAACAACGAGCAGTTCATCGACGTGTTCTGGGCCGCCATCCTCGGCGGCATCGTGCCGGTGCCGGTGGCGCTCGGGATCAGCGACGAGCATCGCCACAAGCTGCTGCGCATCGCGCGCCGCCTCGGCAAGCCGTACCTGTACACCGAGCGGCGCTCGCTCGAGCGCATCGGCAGCTTCGCCGCACAGGCCGGCGAGAGCGAGGTCTACGAGGGCCTGCGCCGGCGCGTGTTCCTGGTCGATGACCTCGACGACATCTCGCGCGCCGGCGAAGTGCAGCGCGTCGCGCCCGACGACACCGCCTTCATCCAGTTCTCCTCCGGCTCGACCAGCGAGCCGAAGGGCGTGGTGCTCACGCACCGCAACATCCTCGCCAACTGCTACGGCGCCACCGAGGTGGCGGGCTTCTCCGAGCGTGACGTGAGCCTGTCGTGGATGCCCCTGACCCACGACATGGGCCTCATCGGCTTCCACCTGATCATGTTCGCCAACCGCGTGCACGCGCACCTGATGCCGACCGAGCTGTTCGTGCGCCGCCCGCTGCTGTGGCTCACCTTCGCCGCGCGCATCCGCGCCAGCATCCTGTGCTCGCCCAACTTCGGCTACAAGCACTACCTCAAGGTGCTCGGCGAGCGTCCGGTCGAGGCACTGGATCTGTCGGCCGTGCGCCTCATCTTCAACGGTGCCGAGCCGATCTCGGTGGAGCTGTGCGACGAATTCCTGACGCGGCTCGCGCCGGCGCGGCTCAACCGCAACGCCATGTACCCGGTGTATGGGCTCGCCGAGGCCTCGCTCGCCGTGAGCTTTCCGCCGCTGGGCGCGCCCCTCAAGACCATCGCGCTCAACCGCCACCGCATGAGCGCCGGCAGCGCGGTGGAGCTCGTCGACGCGGCGGACCGCGACGCGGTGCGCCTCGTGTCCGAGGGACGGGCCATCCCCTACTGCCGGGTGCGCATCGCGGACGAGACGGACCGCGAACTGCCTGCCGAGCGCATCGGGCACGTGCACATCCGCGGTGACAACGTCACGCGCGGCTACTACGAGGACCCGGCGGCCAACGCCGCCGCACTCACCGCCGACGGCTGGCTGCGCACCGGCGACCTGGGGCTGATGCACGCCGGTGACCTGTTCGTCTCCGGGCGCGCCAAGGAGATCATTTTCGTCAACGGCCAGAACTACTACCCGCACGACCTCGAGGCCATCGCGCAGCGCGCTCCGGGTCTCGAGCTCGGCAAGGTGGTCGCCGCGGGCGTGCGGCCGCGCGGCGGCGACGCCGAGCAGCTGGTGGTGTTCGTACTGCACCGCGGCGCCATGGAGGAGTTCCTGCCGCTCGCCGCGCAGGTGGCGCGCCTCGTGAACGAGCAGTCCGGGCTCGAGGTCGCGGACGTCGTGCCGGTGAAGCGCATCCCCAAGACCACCAGCGGCAAGATCCAGCGTCACCTGCTGGAGGACGGCTACGTCGACGGCGAGTTTGCCGCCGAGCTCGCAGAGCTCGCGGCGCTGCGCGCCGCGCAGCGTGCACCCGAGCCCGGCTCGCGCACCGCGATCGAGGAGAAGCTCAAGAACATCTGCGACACCGCCCTCGAGGGCAAGCGCGTCGGCGTGCACGACAACCTGTTCGAGATCGGCGCCAGCTCACTGAAGCTCATCGAGATCCACGAGCAGATCGACAAGGAATATCCCGGCCGGGTGGATCTGACCGAGCTGTTCGACTTCCCGACTATCGCCGAGCTCGCCCAGCACCTGCAGAGCAAGCTCGCCTAGCGCGGCCCCGCCGCCCCGCGCACCCGCTTCAGGCCGGGCGGCGCGCCAGCGACAGCCACACGCCGCCGCCGATCAGGGTCAGGGCGGAGGCACGCCCGAGCAGCCGGGCGCGTGCCGGCCGCATGAACCAGGTGCGCCCCAGCCCCGCGAGCACCGCCCAGCAGGAATCGCTGAGCGAGGCCAGCACCACGGACACCCCGCACATCACGGCCAGCTGGCGCGCCACGGGCAGCGTGGGGTCGACGAACTGCGGCAGGAACGCGGTAAAGAACGCCAGTGTCTTGGGGTTGGTGAGCGCCACGGTCAGGCCGCGCCAGAAGTGCACCTGGTTGCCGCTCACGGCCGGCTGCGTGTGACCGGCGCTGCGCCAGGCACGCACGCCGAGCAAGATGAGGTAAGCGACGCCCGCCCAGCGCAGCACCTCGAACAGGTACGCCGCGTGCCGCAGCACCCAGTCCAGGCCGAACGCGATGGCGGTCAGGAGCAACGCGTTGCCGGTTGAGGTACCCGCCACGGTGACGAGCGCCGCGCGCACTCCGCGCGTGGCCCCGGTCGAGATCACCAGCGTCACGATCGGACCGGGCGCCAGAATCAGCACCAGCGTCATCAAAAGAAAACCCGCGAACAGCTGCCAGTTCATGCGTCCTCCCCTACGGCGCGCACGAGCTTAAGGCACCCCACCGCGCGGGTGCACCTGATGAACTCCGGCGCGCGGTTCCAGGGCGCGCTTGACTTTACTTGCCTTGGCAAATATAGTCTCGGCAAATTTAGCCGGAGCAATCATGCGTAAGCCCAAACCCTACTATTCCCAGGAGACACTCGAGCCGAGCCGCAGCGTGGGCTTTCTCATGAAGCGCTGCGGCGTGCTCATGACCCAGGTGGCGGAGAAGCGCTTCCAGAGGCTGCCGATCTCCTTCACCCAGTGGCTGGCCCTGATCGGGCTCGCACAGCACGAGCACGTCTCGGCGACGCGCCTGTCCGAGGACCTCGGTCACGACATGGGCGCCCTCACCCGCGTGGTCGACGAGCTCGAGCGGCGCGGCCTGGCGCGCCGCGAGCGCAGCCGCAAGGACCGCCGCGCGGTCGAGATCGCGATCACCGCCGAGGGGCGCCGCCACGCGCTCGAGGGCAAGCGCCTGGTGGTCGAGCTGCTCAACGAGCTGGTCGAGCCGTTCTCGGAGGCGGAGGTCGACACGCTCATCGCCCTCATGCAGCGCCTGCTCGGACACCTGCAGCAGGCGGCCGGCGCCAGCACCGCCCTGCCCTCGCTGGCGGGGCTGGTGAAGGCCGCGCGCCCGCGGGCGCGCCGCACCGCCAACCCGGAGACCTGACATGTACGTGCGCCGCATCCTGCCCCCGCTCACGCTCAGCCTGCTCGCGATCGGACTGTTCACCGTCAGCCTGCTCATCGGCGGCTGCACCCTGGGCCCCGACTTCAGCCGTCCCGCAGCCCCTGCCGGGGGCTATGCCCACGCCGCGCCGGCCCCGAGCGCCACGCGCAGCATCAGCTACGGCGGCGATGTCGCCGCGGACTGGTATCGCCTCTACGGCTCCGAGCAGCTCGAGCAGCTGGTGCGCGCGGCCCTCGAGCGCAACCCGAGCCTCGAGGCCGCCCGTCACGGCCTGAAGGCCGCGCAGTACGAGCTGCAGGCGGTCGCGGGGGCGGCCCTGCCGCAGTTCGACGCCACCGGCCAGGTCGGCCGCGCCCACATCAACGGCAGCTTCCTGTACGGACCGGTGAACGCCATCGATCAGACCGGCAACCGCTTCGAGCTCGGCCCCGCACTCGCCTACAACCTCGACGTCTTCGGGGGTACGCGCCGCGCCATCGAATCGCAGCAGGCCGCCACCGGCGTGGCCCGCGACCAGGTGCTGAATACCTACGTCACGCTCGTCGACCAGGTGGTGATGACGGCCTTCGACTATGCCGCCAGCGGCGCGCAGATCGAGGTCACCCAGGCGCTCGTGGATGAGCTGCAGTCGCAGTTCGACCTTACGCAGGCCCTGGAGAATGCCGGCAAGATCACCCGCAGCGACACGCTCTTGGCGCAGACGCAGCTCGAGAACCTGCGCGCGACGCTGCCGGCACTGCATCAGCAGCGCGACGCCTACCGCAATGCGCTGGCGCAGCTCAGCGGCCAGTCGCCCGACGAGTTCGTACCCCCCGCCCTCACCCTACGCGACTTCACGCTGCCCGCGCAGCTGCCCCTGTCGCTGCCCTCGACGCTGGTGCGCCAGCGACCCGACGTGCTGGCGGCCGAGGACTCCCTGCACCAGGCCTCCGCCGCGGTCGGGGTCGCGGCAGCCGCGCGCCTGCCCTCGTTCGGCATTTCCGCGCAGTACGCGCAGCAGACCAGCGCGCTCTCGGATTTCTTCACCCGCCCGGGCGGGATCTGGTCGGCGGGTATCAACGTCACGGCGCCGCTGTTCCACGGCGGCGCGCTCAGCGCGCGCGAGCACGAGGCCGAGGAGCGCTACCGGCAGGCGCTCGCCAACTACCGCGCCACCGCCCTCGGCGCCTTCGTCGAAGTCGCCAACGCCCTGCAGGCGCTCGGCCACGACGACGAGAGCTACCTCGCGCACCGCAGCGCGCTGAGCGCGGCCCGCGACGACCGCGACCTGGCGCTGGCCCAGTATCGCGCCGGCAAGTACACCGAGCTGCAGGTGCTCACCGCCGAGCAGCAGTACCAGCAGGCCGCGCTCACCCAGGTCCAGGCCGACGTGCAGCGCTTCACCGACACCGCGACGCTGTTCCGCGCCCTCGGCGGCGGCTGGTGGAATTCCAACCACGACCCGGCCGCCCTCGCCGCGGTCACCTCAGGAGACAAGCATGAGTGAGCAGACCCCGCAGCAGCCGGCGCCGGCCAAGCCGCGCAACCGCCGTCCGCTGATCATCATCGGCGCCGTGGCGCTGCTCGCGATCGCCGGCTGGGCACTGTACTACCTGACCGTGGCGCGCTTTCGCGTCGGCACCGACGATGCGTACGTCGACGGCAACCTGGTGCGGCTCACGCCGCAGGTGGCCGGCACCGTGACGGCGATCAGCACCGACGAGACGCAGTTCGTGCACCGCGGCCAGGTGCTGGTGCAGCTCGATCCGCGCGATACGCAGGTGGCGCTCGCCCAGGCCAAGGCCAGTCTCGCCGAGACGGTGCGTGACGTGGCGCAGCTGTTCGCCGAGGCGCAGCGCAACGCGGCCGCGCTGCAGACCCAGCACGTGCAGGTGGCCCAGGCGAACCAGGACGTCGAGCGCGACCGGCCGCTGATCGCCCTGCACGGCGTCTCGCAGGAGACCCTGCAGCACGAGCAGAACGCGGTGCACGCGGCGCAGGCGGGGTTGGCGCAGGCGCAGGCGTCCCTGGCGGCCACGCGCGCCGCGATCGCCGGCACCACTCCCGACACGCACCCACGCGTGCTGCAGGCGGAGGCGCAGCTGCGCGCGGCCTGGCTGGCCGCAGCCCGCACGCGCGTCGTGGCACCGGTCTCCGGCTACGTGGTGCGCCGCGCCGTGCAGCTCGGCCAGCAGGTGAGCCCCGCGACCGAGATGCTTGCCATCCTGCCGGTGGAATCCATGTGGATCGATGCCAACTTCAAGGAAAACCAGCTCGCGGGGCTGCGCATCGGCCAGCCGGCGAACGTGTCCGCCGACATGTACGGCTCCAAGGTGCACTTCCACGGCAAGGTGCTGGGACTCACCGCCGGCACCGGCAGCGCGCTCGCCGTGCTGCCGGCGCAGAACGCCTCGGGCAACTGGATCAAGATCGTGCAGCGCCTGCCGGTGCGCATCGGTCTCGACCCGGCCGAGCTCGAGCGTCACCCGCTGTTCCTCGGCCTGTCGACCGACGTCGAGGTCGACGTGCACGACCAGTCCGGCGCGGCGCTGTCCAAGCAGCCGGCCTGGCCGGCAGTTCTCAACACCGACGTCTACGAGAGCCAGGAAGCCGGCGCCGATCAGGCGATCAGCAGCATCGTCGCGGCCAACCTCGGCCATCCTGACGGCGCGGACGGGCAGGCGCTGGCGCAGCAGGACACCCATCACGGCAAGCGAGGCCACCTGTGAACACGGCGGTGGCGCGCGCCGCCGCCAGCGACATCCCGTGGGTGATCGCCCCGGTGGTGGCGCTGGCGGCGTTCATGGAGATCATGGACATCTCCATCGCCAACGTCGCGCTGCCGCATATCGCCGGTGCGCTCTCCTCGAGCCAGAACGAGTCCACGTGGGTGCTCACCAGCTACCTGGTCACCAATGCCGTGGTGATGCCGATCTCGGGCTGGCTCGCCAACACCTTCGGGCGCAAGCGCCTGTTCCTCACCTGCATCGCCGGCTTCACGCTGGCCTCGCTCCTGTGCGGCCTCGCCCCGAACCTGCCGACCCTCATCGTGCTGCGCGCGCTGCAGGGCGCGGCCGGCGGCGGACTGCAGCCGGTCGGCCAGGCGATCCTCGCGGATAGTTTCCCCGCAGAAAAGCGCGGCATGGCGTCGGCCGTCTACGGCATTGCCGCGGTGGTGGCACCGACCGTCGGCCCGACCCTCGGCGGCTGGCTGACCGACAACTACGACTGGCGCTGGATCTTCCTCATCAATGTGCCGGTCGGCGCGGCGCTCATCATGCTGGTGATCCCGCTCATCAAGGACAGCGGCCCGCAGCGCGGTGCCAGCTCCTTCTCCGTCGACTGGTGGGGTTTCGGCTTCGTGGCGCTGAGCCTCGGCTGCCTGCAGGTGGTGCTGGACCGCGGCCAGGACGCGGACTGGTTCTCCTCCCCGCTGATCGCGACGCTCGCGATCGCCTCCGCGACGGCGTTCGCGCTGCTCATCTGGCGCGAGCTCAGCCACGAGCACCCGATGGTCGATCTGCGTCTGATGAAGAATCCCGACTTTGCGGTGACCTTCGTGCTGATGCTGATGCTCGGCTTCATGCTGTTCGGCAGCACCTTCCTGCTGCCCGCCTACACGCAGCAGCTCATGGGGTATCGCGCGGTGGACGCCGGCATGGTGCTCACCCCGGGCGGCATCGCCACGATCCTGCTCCTGCCCCTGGTCGGGCGCTCGATCAACAAGGTGGACCTTAGGATCCTGACCGGCATCGGACTCGTCATCGGCGGCGCGAGCCTGCTGCTCATGACCAACGTCTATCTCGGCGTCTCGTTCAGCCGCCTGATGTGGCTGCGCATCCTGCAATCCATCGCGCTGCCCTTCCTGTTCGTGCCGATCAACGCCATGGCATTTCGCGGCGTGCCGCCGGACAAGACCAACAACGCCTCGGCGCTGATCAACCTGGCGCGCAACTTCGGCGGCAGCATCGGCATCTCCTTCGCCGCTACGGTGCTGACGCGCCGCGCACAGTTCCACCAGAGCCGGCTGGTCGAGCAGCTGCAGCCGCTCAATCCGGCCTACCCCGACTACGCCCACCAGGTCGGCAGCATGCTCGGCGCCGCACCGGATGCGCCGGCGACCCTCGCCGGCATCTACGCGCAGACCGTCCAGCAGGCGACGCTCCTGTCGTATCTGGACGACTTCAAGACTCTCGGCATCCTGTTCCTGGCCATGCTGCCGCTGCTGCTGCTGGTCAAGAAGGGCAAGGGAGGCGGGAGTCCGCTCGCGGCGCACTGACCGCGCCGGACCCCAAAAGAGCGGAATCCGCGGCGACTTGCCCCTATAATGCCGCGATCATGGAGCCCCAAGCCCCGGCAGCCTGCGAGCAGCGACTGGCCCATTGCGGCATCCGTCCGACCGCGCAGCGCGTGCGCATCGCCTCGCTCCTGTTGTCCGCCCCGCAGCACCTGTCCGCCGAACAGATCCTGGCGCAGCTACGTTCAGCCGGGGCGCGGATCTCGAAGGCGACGGTCTACAACACGCTCAACCTGTTCGCGGCCCACGGGCTGATACGGCAGCTGTCGGTCGACGGCTCGCGTGCCTGGTTCGACTCCAACGTTGACCCGCACTACCACTTCCACGACCTCGAGAGCGGCGCGCTCATCGACGTACCGGTGCCGTCCGTCGAGTTCAGCCGCCTGCCGCCGCCGCCTCCGGGCACCGAGGTCGCCGGCATCGACCTCGTGATCCGCCTGCGCAAAAAAATGTAGAATGCCGCGCCTTCCATGGCGCGCGCCGGGATAGCTCAGCTGGTAGAGCAGCGCATTCGTAATGCGCGGGTCGTAGGTTCGAATCCTATTCCCGGCACCATTAACTCAATGACTTACAGGTGAATTTGGCCGCAAACGCGTCAGGCTGGGCCTGAGCAAGTCCATTAGCAAGTCCGTCAGAACCGTGAACTGGGCCCTGGGACGGCCAAGACCATAGAGCGCCCACATGCTCCACGTATACATCGACGACAGCGGCACGGGTGGTCAGCCGCGCCGGCTGAGGCTTGGGCTAGGTTTTCCTGCGACCGGCAAGCCGTCCTAGATGCGGCTCCGCGCATCGACTATTCAAAACGGCTAACCCTGCGCGATAGAGCGAGGAGGCGGGCCCGGAGCTGCGTCCGTCGGCTGCCGTGACGCCGATGCGGGAGCGACGATAGGCTAGGACGCTCGTGACAGGTCGGTTAACAACCGAGCGCGCCTAGCATCCACGTCCGGGACTTCGAGGTGTTACGGCAGTGTGTGCCGGGGCAGGTCAATCGTGAAAACACAGCCTGAGCCCGCGATGTCGCGGACCCTGAGCACTCCATTGTTCGCCTCAACGCTGCGTCGACAGATTGAGAGGCCGAGTCCAAGGCCGGACCTGTCCTTGCCGCGCTGCTTGAACGACGGAAATAGGTTGTCCATACCAAGTGGAAGGCCGCCACAATGGTCTTCGACCTCAATCCGGATTCGATCGCCGACGGCGTAGGCGCTCAATAGAACTTCCGTGTTCGGCAGTGTGAACTTAAAACCATTTTGCAGCAGGTTTCCAACTGCGGAAAGGAGCATTTCCCGGTCAACATCGAGCGCAAGCTCCGAGTCAACCGCACCGGCTGTAAAGACGCATCCTCGCGAGTTTGACTCGAGTGAGGCCGATATCTTTACGTCGGAAACGAAATCGGCGAGCGACACCAGTTGGCGTCGAGGAAGCATTCCCGCTGCTACTCGCACATCGGCCAGGGAGCGATCTATGAGACTCCGCATCCCGATCAGGGAGCGGTCCAGCACCGCACCCGTTGCGCCGGCCGCCCCGACGTTGCCTGCTCGGATGGCAATAACGGCAAGAGTCGCTACGTGGAGATGGTTTCTCAGTTCGTGCGCGAGAAATCCTAGCCTTTCGTTCAAGGCCTTTACACCGATGTCCTCCACCAGGGAATTCCGCTGAAACGCGTATTCGGTCACTGCATCGGCGATTCCATTGTCGAGACAGCGGTTGAGAGTTCGAAACTCGTCTATCTCAATCGGAGCGCTGTGTTCACATGCGAGATCAGTTATCGCCTGACAGAGATCGCCGTAGTCGTGAACGACCTGTTCAACTGTGAACCCCTGCATGGATAACTCTCGCCCATGCAGCGCCGCAGTCGTGCCTATCTCGGACATGGCCGGCGCGCCTCCGGCCGGCCCTGAGACCCTGCGGCTGCGTAGGGGCTCGGCGGTCTGCTCGACCTGGAGCGTCTTAATCACCTGATCCAGGAAAGCCGGTATTCCATGGGTCAGCTCCGCATCGGTAACCTTGGGTGCCAACCGCTTCGCGACCTTGAGTCGACACCGTTCGACCAGGGCATCTCGGTTGGTCGTAAGGAATTCGTGCAGCATAGCAATAGGTTACGCTTGCTCCTGCCGGCCTTCTGTGCGGTTCCGTACATTCAGGCAGGTGAAGGCGCTCAACGGCCGCGTACCCACTCACGAGCAAACACAACGTGGACCGCGCGTGGCTGGCGTCTGATCTGGCACCTAGTCTGGACCTTAGTCGAGGTTGCTATCGCCCTGCTGGTCCTGACCGTTGGCGAAGGCAGATTTCAGCAAGTCTCATTAGGGGCCTGATGGCGATCTACGCAAACACCCGCATCATCGCGTTTGACTCGATGTTAATTTCGCGGAGGCAGAGCGCGCCAACCAAGCTAGGCTCGTCCTGCTGGCGAAGGTCCTGCAGAGCGGCAACGAGATCGTCGACGAAGAACTAAGGCCAGCGGCGCAGATCTACAAGGAGAAAGCCACCGACGACTGGATCAGTTTAACTGGCTTCCTCGTTATCTTGTTTGCAGCGGTCGCCCGCATCATCAGCGCAATTCTTTGATGTTCCTAGCCATGCGACACGCGGCGGTATTAGGCTGTCGCGGTGGATACACAGAGCCCTAACAAACCGATGCCGCCCAGGTATTGGGTCGGCCCGGTCCTTCTATTCGCTCTGTTATCGCTTGGCCTCTACGGTTGGCCAAGCTCCCTGGCGGCGTCGCAGAACTTGCCTGTACGGCGCTCGGCGGCGGCGGCTTGGGAGGGCGGATTTTCTGGCGCTACTCTCGTGTCAACAAATCCGATGGCCGGTAACACGACGCGATGGACGCCGGCCGCCCCGCAGCGCTAGTCGCCTGGATCGAGTGCGAAGTCTGCGGGCGCATCGACCAGCCGGATTATGAGTTCAATCCGGACGACATGGCGGAGGGTCAACACCTGGTCGCGTGGATTCCGTGCGAACAGTGTGGGCGCCGGGCGAAGCTGCACATGAAGCGGGAGACAAAGCCGGCGAACTGAGTGGCCCCGCAAATCGTCTCACTCAGGCGCCGTGCGTGGCAGGAGGCGGTCGCTTTCCTTCCTGACCACGGCGTAACACTCGCAGCACAGCCGTTCCAGCTGGGGGCGATCGAGTACCGTGATGTGCCCCCGTGCGTAGCGGATTACGCCTAGCTTCTCCAGCTTGCCAGCGGCTTCGGTGACGCCTTCACGGCGCACCCCAAGCATGTTGGCAATCAGTTCCTGTGTCATGCTCAACTGGTTGGACGACAGGCGATCCAAAGACAGCAGCAGCCAGCGGCACAGTTGCTGGTCCACCGAGTGATGGCGATTGCACACTGCAGTCTGGGCCATCTGCGTAATCAGAGCCTGCGTGTAGCGCAGCAGCAGAAGCTGCACCGGCCCATTTTGGTGGAACTCGTCCTTGAGACGCTGTCCGATCAGGCGGTAAGCGTGACCGGCGCTCTGCACGATGGCCCGACTCGGGGTGGTCTCACCGCCCATGAACAGCGCGATGCCGATGAGGCCCTCGTTACCGACCACCGAGATTTCTGCCGACGCCCCGTCGACCAGGACATACAGTAGAGACACGATGGAGTCGGTCGGAAAATAAACGTGGCGCAGTCGGTCGCCGGACTCGTACAAGACTTTGCCCAGCGGCAGCGGGACGAGCCGCAGGTGCGGATAGATTCGTTCGCGCTCGGCGGGTGATAGCGCAGCTAGCAGGTGGTTTTGCTGCGGTTCGTGGGAGCCGGGCATGCTGTCAACCACGGCGGTATT
The DNA here is from genome assembly GCA_025451275.1 of Steroidobacteraceae bacterium. GTDB lineage: Bacteria > Pseudomonadota > Gammaproteobacteria > Steroidobacterales > Steroidobacteraceae > 13-2-20CM-66-19. The sequence goes on along the minus strand of JANWKR010000040.1, from coordinate 13,766 downwards.
CGGTCCACAGAGTATAGAGCACCAGACGATAGCGCCTCCCAGGCTTATGTTCGCTAGAGAACAATTTTGTTCGGGGGCGAACATAATTGATTGTTTTTGTTACACTAAATTATACTTATAAAACGCTGTATCAGCCTTCGACTCGATCACGTCCGCGAACGATAATTCGAAACTCGAGGAATGGCTCCCCGAAGGAGTTGCACACGGGCACGCTGGGGAGTTCTTAATTGCTTCGCGCAAGACAAGTTTCGAATCCGAATCGCCTGCTTGCTGCATTGCCCCGCAAGGATTACCGGAAACTGCTGCCGGCCCTCGAACCCGTCAAGCTAGCCTTCGGGCAGACTCTGTACGAATCGCAGTCTCAGATTTGCGAGGTGTACTTTCCCAACGACTGCTTCGTCTCGATGCTGACTACCGTGAATTCTGACAGGGCTGCAGAGGTCGGACTCATCGGCCCTGAAGGCATGATCGGGATTCCTATGGCGTTGGGTGTCGCCCTCTCGCCTTTTCGGGCGGTGGTGCAAGGCGAAGGCACGGCAATGCGGATGACAACAGCGGCCTTTCGCCGCAGTTTCAGCACGAGCGCGGCGTTGAAGAAAGAGGTGTTCCTCTTTACCCACTTGCTCATGATCCAGATCGCGCAGACCGCGGCGTGCAATCGCTTCCACGTGGTGACACAGCGCATGGCCCGTTGGTTATTGATGACCCATGACCGGGTGAACTCCAACGAGTTTCGCATTACTCAGGAATTTCTTGCGCTCATGCTGGGCGTGCGGCGAGTGGGCGTCAGCGTGGCAATGTGCGCCCTACGGGACCGCAAGCTCATCGCCTACCGGCGCGGCACCATCACGATCCTCGACCAAGGAGGCCTCCTAGCAGCTGCCTGCGAATGCTACAAAACTGTCAAGGACGCCTATTCCCGAGCACAAGCTGACAAGGGGAATTCGCGGCCAGCCCGCCAGAAGTAACAAGGGGCACTGCGCATACCGCAGCCCATGCTTATCTGTACGAGGCCAGCAACTTCTCGAGCGTCGAGTGCTTCGCCCGGTCGCTCGTAATGCGCAGTTTCGAATCCTCTTCCCGGCACCAATTTCCTCTGACTCGCGCCGGCGGTCCGGCCACCAGCCCGTGTCAGTCCGGGTAGCGCGCGAGCGTCGCGGCTGCCCCCGGCACGAGCCCGCGCTGCGTATTTAAAGCATGGTGCCACCGCGCAGGTCCCGGCCTGGGAGACTGTCTCGTCCTGCAGCCGACTCTGCGGCACCACGCCGCGCCGTGCGGATTCGCCTCTTCCGCGCCCGTGCTGTTAAACGCGCGGCCTGCGGCGCGCATCTAACCGCCGCGCACGGACGCGATTCGGCAAAACGCAGGGCTCTGCTATGCTGCCCGCCCTTGCACCGGGCCAGGAGGAGACTGCCACCGGTGCCTGGACCCAGATCCGGGGGATCACCAGACCTGCCGGAGCCGACCCTGCGGCTCCATCGCTGGCGCGAGTGGCCGTTTTCGGCCTGTCGAGCGCCGCAGTCCCCCTGGCGCGTCCGGCGTGGGTTTCTGCGCACAGAGTCTTAAACTCCCGGTCGGCTGCCGGGTCAGAGTCTGATCGGCGCACTGTCAGGGTCGGAAAATCTAAGGAAATCTCCGTGGCCACGAACCCGGGACACATCATGAGCACCCCCGAAACGCAGGACGATCCGGTGACCTGGATTGGCCGCGACCGACCCTTCGACCGTGCCGCGGAGACGCCCGCGATGGTGACCAAAATGACCCCGTCACCGGGCCCGGTGAACCGCCGCTGGTGGATCATCGGCGCGCTCGTCGCCATCGTGCTGATCGCCGCGCTCGCCTGGAAGCTGATGGCCGGCGGTGCCAAGCCGGGCGCCGCGCTCGCCGACCGCGGCAACATCCCGTTGGTGAGCGTCATCGTGCCGGGGATACAGGGCGTCACGGCCAGCGTGAGCTTCACCGGTGCGATTGCGGCGCGCTACGACATGCCGATCGCCAACGAGGGCGACACCGGGCGCATCGTCGGCGTCTACGTCGAGGCCGGCGATCACGTGAAGCGCGGACAGGTGCTCGCCAAGATCGACGACTCAGTCCTGGTGCAGCAGGTGAACCGTCTGGACGCCGCGCTCGAGCAGGCGCGCGCCCAAGCCGCCCTCTCCGCGGCCGAGTACAAGCGCGCGCAGGGCGTCGAGGCCGCGGGCGCGCTGTCTGCCGAAGACATCGAAAAGCGCCGCGCCACCGCGGTCACCGATGCCGCCAACGTCAAGGTGGTCGCCGCCCAGCTGGCCGAGGCGCAGGTGCGGCTCACGCGCGCGCGCATCACCGCCCCGGTCGAGGGCACGGTGCTGACGCGCCGCGCCGAGGTGGGCCAGATCGCCAACCCGGGCGGCGAAGCACTGTTCCGCGTCGCGAGCGGCGGCGAGGTCGAGATGCGCGGCCAGATCGCCGAGCAGGACCTGGCGCAGGTGAAGACCGGACAACCGGCGACGGTCTATCTCACCGGCATCGAGCGGCCCTTTGCCGGCAACGTGCGGCTGCTCGGGGCGATCATCGATCCGGCCACGCGGCTCGGCGACATCCGCATCCAGCTCAAGCCCGACCCGGCGCTGCGGCCCGGCGCATTCGCCCGCGCCGAGGTCACGGTTAACAAGGCACAGCGGCCGGTGCTGCCGCAGACCGCCGTGATGGCCGACTCCGCCGGCAGCTACGTGCTCGTGGTCGATGCTTCGGAGAAGGTTGAGCGGCGGCCCGTCAAGGTGTCGGGCACGACCGAGACCGGCGTCATCATCGCGCAGGGCCTGACCGGCAAGGAGCGCGTCGTGGCCACCGCCGGCGGCTTCCTGCGCGATGGCGAAACCGTCAAGGTCGCGCCGGGCACCACGGCCACCGCCAGCAAGTGAGGCGCCCGCGCCCATGAAAAATATTTCCGCCTGGGCCATCCGCCACCCGGTCTCGCCGGTCGTGCTGTTCGTGGTGCTGCTGTTCCTTGGCACCGTGGCCTTCAACCGCCTGCCACGTACCCTGAACCCCGACGTGAGCTTCCCGGTGGTGCTGGTGCAGGTGCTGCAGCCGGGTGCTTCGCCGCAGGAGGTTGAGACGCAGATCATGCAGAAGGTCGAGGCGGCGGTGGCCAGCGTCGGCAACATCGACAACATCACCTCGCTCGCGATCGAGGGTCAGTCGCGCGTCTTCGTGCAGTTCAACATCGGCACGCCGATCGATCGCGCGGTGGCCGACGTGCGCGACGCGGTCGCCAAGGTGCGCGTCGATCTGCCGCAGGGCATCCAGGAGCCGACCGTCACCCGCATCGACATCGACGGCAACGAGATCGTCGCCTACGCGGTGAGTTCGAGCGCGCTGTCCGCCGAGGACCTGTCCTGGTTCGTCGACAACAGCGTCAGCAAGAACCTGCTGGCCGTCGAGGGCGTCTCGCAGGTGACCCGCAGCGGCGGCGTCAGCCGCGAGATCCGCGTCGAGCTTGATCCGGCACGCATGCAGGCACTCGGCATCACCGCCGCCCAGGTGAACCTGCAGCTGCGCAGCCTGAATCTCGACTCCCCCGGCGGCCGCCTCGAGATCGGCGGCGGCGAGCAGGCGATCCGCGTGCTCGGGGAAGCGCGCACCGCACACGCGCTCGGCGACACGCAGATCATGCTGCCGGGCGGGCGCTTCGCGCGTCTCTCGGACCTGGCGGACGTCAAGGACAGCGTCGGCGAGATCCGCGCGCTGGCGCGCCTCAACGGCCGGCCGGCCACCATCTTCAAGGTGTTCAAGGCCAAGGGCACCTCCGACATCAAGGTGCTCGACGGGGTCGAGGCCGAGCTCGCCAAGATCAAGCAGCAGAACCCGCAGGTGACGATCTCCCAGGTCTATACCTCGGTCGACTACACCAAGGCCACCTATCACTCGGCCATGAGCGCACTCGTCGAGGGCTCGATCCTCGCCGTGCTGGTGGTGTTCCTGTTCCTGCGCGACATCCGCGCCACGCTGATCGCCGCGCTCGCCATCCCGCTGTCGGCGATCCCGACCTTCGCGCTGATGCAGTGGGTGGACTTTTCGCTCAACCAGATCAGCCTGCTGGCGCTGTCCCTGGTGGCCGGCGTGCTGGTCGACGATGCCATCGTCGAGATCGAGAACATCGTGCGCCACATGCGCATGGGCAAGAGCGGCTTCCAGGCCGCGCTCGATGCCGCCGACGAGATCGGACTGGCGGTGGTCGCGTGCTCCGCCACCATCATCGCGGTATTCCTGCCGGTGAGCTTCATGGGCGGCATCTCCGGACAGTTCTTCAAGCAGTTCGGGCTGACGGTCGCGGGCGCGGTGTTCTTCTCGCTGCTGGTGGCACGCCTCATCACGCCGGTGCTGGCCGCCTATACGCTCAAGTCCGAGAACATCGCCGCACACACCGACGGCCCGATCATGCTCTGGTACCAGCGCGTGCTGCGCTGGAGCACGCGCCACCGCTGGAAGACCCTCGGCGCCGGCTTAGCGTTCTTCGTGCTCTCGATCATCGGCCTCGGCATGATCCCCTCGGAGTTCATCCCGGCCTCCGATGACAGCTTCACCGAGCTCAACATCGAGCTGCCGGCCGGCGCGCGCCTGGCCGACACCGCCGCGGTGTCCGCGGCCGCGTACCGCATCATCGCCCGCCAGCCCGAGGTCGTGTCGGTGGTCGAGCAGGTCGGCGGCGACGAGTTCGGCGAGGTGCGCACCGGCACCCTCGAGATCAACCTGGTGAAGCCCGACAAGCGCAAGGTGACGCAGCGGCAGTGGGAGGACCGGGTCATCAAGGACCTGGCGGTGATTCCCGACGCGCGCATCCATTTCAACCGCAACGGCAACGGCCGTGACATCAACCTCTACATCACCGGCGACAACCCGCAGCTGGTCGAATCGAGCGCCCGCAAGCTGGTCGAGGAGATGCGCGCGCTGCCGTTCCTGCGCGACGCCGGCATCGACGGCGACATGCCGCGGCCGGAGATCCTCATCAAGCCGCACCTGGATCTCGCCTCGCAGCTGGGTGTTACGGTGGCATCCCTCAGCGAGACCATCCGCATCGCCACGCTCGGCGAGCTCGATCAGAACAGCGCCAAGTTCTCCCTGGCCGACCGCCAGGTGCCGATCCGCGTCAGCCTCGCCGAGGGCACGCGCCGCGACCTGTCCACGCTCGAGAACCTGCCGGTGCCGACCGCCTCCGGCGGCGCGGTGCCGCTCAAGGCGGTCGCCGACATCACTTTCGGCCAGGGGCCGACGCGCGTGCGCCGCTACAACCAGGCGCGGCGGCTGTCGATCGTCGCCGACCTCAACGGCGTCAAGCTCGGCACCGCGCTCGACAAGATCAAGGCGCTGCCGGCACTGAAGAATCTGCCCCCCGGCGTGCACCAGGTCGACGTCGGCGACGCCAAGATCATGGCCGAGCTCGCCACCAACTTCATGATCGCCATGGTGACGGGCGTGCTCATGGTATTCGCGGTGCTGGTGCTGCTGTTCGCGCGCGTGCTGCAGCCGATCACCATCCTCGGCTCGCTGCTGCTGTCGATCGGCGGTGCGGTGGCGGCGCTCGCCCTCACCGGCTCGGCGCTGTCGCTGGGCGCCATGATCGGGTTCCTGATGCTCATGGGAATCGTCGCCAAGAACGCCATCCTGCTGGTCGACTTCGCCATCGAGGAGATGCGCGCCGGCAAGGACCGCCTCACCGCGATTCTCGAGTCCGGCCACAAGCGCGCCCGCCCGATCGTCATGACCACGGTGGCGATGGTGGCCGGCATGATGCCCGTCGCCATCGGCATCGGCGGCGACGCCTCGTTCCGCCAGCCGATGGCGATCGCCGTCATCGGCGGCCTGATCACCTCCACCGCGCTCACCCTGGTCATCGTCCCGGCGGCCTTCACCCTGATCGACGACATCGAGCGCTGGCTGGCGCCGCGCTTCGGCCGCGTGCTCACGGCGCAGCCACCGCCGGCGGGGCGGCCGACGCAGCCGCATCCGGTAAACTAAGGCGGAATGCTCACCGAGGTCTCGCCCGACAAAGCCACCCCCTCCTCCGCCGTGCCCCCGGCTGCGCCCGTGCGCTCAGCCTGGTGGGCGCGGCTGGTATCGCGCCTGCCGCTGCCCGTGCTGTACGGCCTGTCGAGCCTCCTCGGCTGGCTCACCTACCGCTTCTTCCCCCACCGCGTGCACGTGGTGCGCGAGAACCTCGGCAAGGCCTTCCCCGGGCTCGACGCGGCGGGGCTGCGCGCGGTCATCCGTGCCTACTACATGGGCTTCGCCGACATGCTGGTCGAGGTGGTCAAGGCGGTAAGCATGCCGCCCGAGGAGTTCCGCCGCCGCGTGAGTATGGTGAACGTCGAGGCGCCGCGCGCGCTGCTGGCGAGCGGCCAGCCGGTGCTGCTGGTGGCCGCGCACCAGTGCAACTGGGAGTGGCTGCTGCTCGCGCTGTCACTCGAGCTCGGCTACCCGCTGGATGCCGCCTACAAGCCGCTGGTCAACAGCTGGGCGGAGCGCGAGATGAAGAAGCTGCGCACCCGCTTCGGCAGCCGCCTGGTGCCGGCCCAGGACCTGCTGGCCGACATCATCAAGCGGCGCGACATAGTGCGCGCCGTGGCCATGGTGGCCGACCAGGAGCCGACCAAGAGCGAGCACAAGTACTGGACGCGTTTCCTCGGGCGCGACACCGCCTTCTACATGGGGCCGGAGGAGATCTCGCGCGTCACGCACTTCCCGGTGTTTTTCATCGGCCTGAAGCGCACCGCGCGCGGCTGCTACGCGATGCACTTCCAGCCCCTCAGCGACGGCCGCGAGACGCTGCCCTCCGGCGCACTCACCGAGCGCTACGCGCGCCTGGTCGAGGAGCAGATCCACGCCGCACCGCCCGACTGGCCGTGGTCGCACAAGCGCTGGAAGCTCAAGCGCTCCGTCTACCAGAACCGCGGCCGCTGAGCTCGCGCCGAGATGCCGGCCCGCTCCTCCCTGAGCGGACCGGCCAGGGGATCCTGCCGCGACCCGCTACGGCGCCGGCGCGTCGATCTGCCCGCGGATCGCGCCCGCCGGCTGCGCCGGGGTGGCGAGGTTCACGTACCAGCGGCTGGCATCGAAGTCGGAGATGTCGATGGCGCTGACCGCGGCGAGCTCGGTCGACCAGTGCCCGGGATCGACCGGGTCCTTGGCGAGCGCGGTCAGTTTGCCGCCGGTGGTGCCCATGGCGCCGTCGTCGACCGCGGCGGCCATGGCATCGTCGACGCCGGCGGCGTGCACGTGCACGGTGAGCGTGCCGGCGGCGGTGTCCACCGTGACCGCAGCGCTCCCGGTGGCCGCGATGCTGACCGGCGGCACCTCCTGCGCGCCGTCCATGCCGGCGAAGCTCACCATGACGCCGGCGGGGGTGACCTGGCCGCGCACTTCACCGCCGGGATGGGCGGCGGAAACCGCGACGAGGTAGAGCTTGCCCTGCAGCAGCGCCGTCACCTGCTCGGCGGTGAGGAGCGCCGCGGCGGGCAGGTCCCACTCGCCGCTGCCGGCGCCTTCGTGCAGCGTGATGAGCGGTGCGCCGCTGTTGCCGGCGAACGCCTCGTTGAGGCTGACCGCGGTGGCGCTCATGCCGCTGAGCATCACCTGGCCGCTCAGCGCGCCACTCGCGAGCTTCGCTGCGATGTTCGCGGTGCCCGAGGCACCGGAAGCGGGGGCCGGCATCAGCTGGGTCGGCGACAGCGACACCGCGAACGACGGGTTGTTGTCGACGCTCACGCTGAGCGGCGCCGAGCTCGCCATCATGCCCATGCTGTCCATGACACTGGCGGTGAGCGTATGCGTGCCGTCGCTGACTGTAGTGCTGTCCCATTCGACGGCGTAGGGCGCCATCGTGGCCGTGCCGACGGGCGCCCCGTCGACCAGGAAGTCGACCTGCGTCACCGGGTCGTCCATCCTCATGGAGGTGACGCTGGCGCTCAGCCTGACGCTGAGGTGCACGTTCGCACCGGGGGAGTGCATGGTGACGGTCGGGGCCATGCAGCTCATGCCGCCGTCTCCGGACATGGACATGGACATGCAGCCCATCGCGGTCGCGCCCGGCATGTTGCTCATGCCGTCGCCGCCGCACCCACCGAGCAGTGCCGCGACACCCGCGATGGACATCCAGGTGAGCGGTCGATGGATACGCAGAGCGGCGTGCATGGCGTTCGCCTCCCCTTGCTGCGTCGAGTAGGTGTCGTCAGCCTACGCGCCGGTTCCCTGGGCGACTCGCCAAAATCGGCTGCGGGAACAGCGACCGCGCGGCCGCTGCGGCCGCGGGAACGCTAGCGGCGCAACTCCCGCGGCAGGGTGAAGGACACCCGCTCCTCGCGCCCAACCACCTCGTGCGGGGCCTGCCCGCCCCAGCGGACGAGCTGCTCGATCACCTGCCGCACCAGGAGCTCCGGGGCCGAGGCCCCGGCGGTCACCCCCACGGCGCGCCTGCCCTCGAACCACTCGCGGCGCAGGTCCTCCGGGCCGTCGATCAGGTAGCCGGGAACGCCGGCGCGGTCGGCGAGCTCGCGCAGCCGGTTGGAGTTGGAGCTGGTGCGCGAGCCCACTACCAGCAGCACGTCGCACTGCTCGAGCAGCTTCTTCACCGCGTCCTGGCGGTTCTGGGTGGCGTAGCAGATGTCCTCGCGGCGCGGTGTGGCCAGCTCCGGGAAGCGCCCGCGCAGCGTGGCCACGATCTCGGCCGTGTCGTCCACCGACAGCGTGGTCTGCGTGACGAACGCGAGGCGCTGCGGGTCGCGCACCGCGAGCGCGGCGGCATGGGCGGTGTTCTCCACCAGCAGGATGCGGCCGCCGAAGGAGGCGTCGAAGCGCCCCATGGTGCCCTCGACCTCCGGATGGCCGGCGTGGCCGATGAGGATGACGTCGCGCCCCTCGCGGGCGTAGCGCTGCACCTCCATGTGCACCTTGGTGACCAGCGGACAGGTGGCGTCGAAGACGCTGAGCGTGCGCTGGCGCGCCTCGTCCTCGACCGCGCTCGAGACCCCGTGCGCGGAGAAGATGACCGTGCCGCCGGGGGGCACCTCGGCGAGCTCGTCCACGAACACCGCGCCCAGGCTGCGCAGCCGCTCCACCACGTGGCGGTTGTGGACCACCTCGTGGCGCACGTAGATCGGCGGCCCGAACAGCTCGAGCGCACGCTCGACGATGTCGATCGCACGATCGACGCCGGCGCAGAAGCCGCGCGGGTTGGCGAGCAGTACCTGCACGTCAGACCCGCAGCCGCTTCGCCGCGCGCGTCTCGCGCCAGGCATCGATGAGCAGCACCGCCGCGCCCACGGTGATGGCCGAGTCGGCGACGTTGAAAGCCGGAAAGTACGCCAGCCCCCAGTGCACGTGCACGAAATCCACCACCCGCCCGAGCACCAGGCGGTCGATCATGTTGCCGAGCGCGCCACCGGCGATCAGCGACAGCCCGCAGGCGAGCAGGCCGTGGTGGCGCGCGCTCAGACGGCGCATCCACGCGATCAGCACCGTGCTCACGATCAGCGCCAGCAGCACGAACACCCAGCGCTGCCAGCCGCTGGCGCCGGCAAGGAAGCTGAAGGCGGCACCGGTGTTGTAGGTGAGGATGAGGTCCAGCACCGGCAGCACGTGCACGCGCTCGGACAGCGCGAAGTGGTGCATGATCCACGCCTTGCTCACGTGATCGAGGACGATCACCAGCGCGGTGAGCGGCAGCCAGCGCCAGCCGCTCTCCGGCAGCGGCACTTTGACCCGCGTGTAAGTCTGCTTCGCCTCGCTCATACGTACCGCCTCTGCTCCCCGGGCCCTTCGATGTTCAGGATGCAGCGGCCGCACAGCTGCGGGTGCGCCGCGTTCGTGCCGACGTCGCCGCGCCGCTGCCAGCAGCGCACGCACTTGGGTTCGGCGGTCGGCTGCGCCAGCACCCACACGCCGGCGCCGGCGTTCACCGCCGGCACCGCCTGCGGCGGCGCGGCCGCCACCTCGTGCACGTGCGCCTCCGAGGTGATCAGCAGGAAGCGCAGCTCGGCGCCGAGCGCGGCGTAGCGCGCATACTCCGCGCCCGTGCAGTAGACCTCAACCCGGGCATCGAGCGGCGCGCCGATCGCGCCGGTGTCGCGCAGCCTCTCCAGCTCGCGCGTGACGTCGCTGCGCAGCCGCATGAGCGCGTCCCAGTCGATCGCCTCGGGCGCCACCGCCGGCAGCTCGAGCCAGGTGGCGTGGAACACGCTCTCGGCGCGGGCCCCGGGCAGGTGGCCCCACACCTCCTCGGCCGTGAACGACAGGATCGGTGCCAGCCAGCGCACCATGGCCTCGGCGATGTGGAACATGACGGTCTGCGCCGAGCGGCGCCCGCGCCCGGCCGCGGGCGTGGTGTACATGCGGTCCTTGATGACGTCGAGGTAGAAGCCGCCGAGGTCGACGCTGCAGAAGTTGTGCACCTTCTGGTAGATGAGGTGGAACGCATAGCGGCGGTAGGCGTCGACGATCTCGTCCTGCAGCGCGCGCGTGCGCGCCAGCACCCAGCGGTCGAGCGCCAGCAGCTCGCCCGGGGCCACCGCGTGGCGCTGCGGGTCGAAGCCGGCGAGATTCCCGAGCAGGAAGCGCAGGGTGTTGCGCATGCGCCGGTAGGAGTCGGCCATGCGCTTCAGGATCTCGTCCGAGACCGCGATCTCGTTGGCGTAGTCGGTGGCCGAGACCCACAGCCGCAGCACGTCGGCCCCGAGCGAGTTCACCACCTTCTGCGGGGCGATGACGTTGCCCAAGGACTTCGACATCTTGCGGCCCTTCTCGTCCACGGTGAACCCGTGGGTGAGCACGCCCTTGTACGGGGCGCGCTCATACAGCGCCTCGGACATGAGGAGCGAGGAGTGGAACCAGCCGCGGTGCTGGTCCGAGCCCTCGAGGTACAGCTCGACCGGAGCTGCGATCTCCGGGCGTTCCTTGCCGACGCACTCGAACGACAGGCCCGAATCGGCCCACACGTCCATGACGTCGGTCACCTTGTCGTAGTCCGCCGCGTCGGCCCCCAGGAGCTCGGCCGGGTCCAGATCGAACCAGGCATCGATGCCGCCCGCCTCGACGCGCGCGGCGGCGGCCCCGATCAGCTCCTGGGTACGCGGGTGCAGCTCGCCGGACACCTTGTGCACGAACAGCGGGATCGGTACGCCCCAGGTTCGCTGGCGCGAAATGCACCAGTCGGGGCGGCTCTCGATCATGCCGGTAATGCGCGGCTCGCCCCAGGCCGGCGTCCACTGCACGCCGGGGATGTCGCGCAGCGTGTGCGCGCGCAGCTGCGCCTGCTCCATGCTGATGAACCACTGCGGCGTGGCGCGGAAGATCACCGGGCTCTTGTGGCGCCAGCACACCGGGTAGCTGTGCTGGAAGGCCTCCTCGTGCAGCAGCTCGCCCGCCTGGCGCAGCGCCTCGATGATGACCGGGTTGGCGGCATCGACCTTCAGGCCCTCGACCAGGGGCGTCCCGGGCAGGAAGCGGCCGTCGTTGCCGACCGGGTTCAGGACCTCGAGGCCGTAGCGCTGGCCGACCGCGAAGTCCTCCTGGCCGTGGCCGGGCGCGGTGTGCACCGCACCGGTGCCGGCGTCGAGCGTCACGTGCTCGCCCAGGATCACCGGCACCTCGCGCGGCAGGAACGGGTGGCGGAGCTTGAGGCCCTCGAGTGCGGCGCCCTCGCAGCGCGCCAGCACCTTCTCGAGCGTGAGCCCGAAGCGCTTGAGGCATGCCTCCATGAGTTCCGCGGCCAGCACCAGGCGCCGCACCGAGGCGCCGCGCGCCTGCACCAGCACGTAGACGAAATCGTTCTTCAGCGCGACCGCCTGGTTGGCCGGCAGCGTCCAGGGCGTGGTGGTCCAGATGACGAGATCGACCGGCGCGGTATCGAGCTCGCCGGCGCCGAGCCCGGCACGGCGCGCCAGCTCGGCGTTGTCGACGACGCGGAAGCCGACGTCGATCGCGGGCGAGGTGCGCTGCTCGTACTCCACTTCCGCCTCGGCGAGCGCCGAGCGGCAGTCGAGGCACCAGTGCACCGGCTTCACGCCCTTGTAAAGGTGGCCGTTGGCGATGATACGGCCGAAGGCGCGCAGCTGCTGCGCTTCATAGCCCTTCGCCATGGTGAGATAGGGGTGGTCCCAGTCGCCGAGGATGCCGAGACGCTTGAAGTCGGTGCGCTGCAGCTCGATCTGCTCCTGGGCGTAGGCGCGACAGGCGGCGCGGAAGGCGCGCGCGTCGAGCTTGGCGCCCGGGCGCCCGTGCTTCTTCTCCACCTGCAGCTCGATTGGCAGCCCGTGGCAGTCCCAGCCCGGGATGTAGGGTGAGTCGCAGCCGTCCATGGAGCGCGACTTCACCACGACGTCCTTGAGGATCTTGTTGACCGCGTGCCCGATGTGGATCGCGCCGTTGGCGTACGGCGGGCCGTCGTGCAGCACGAAGCGCGGCCGGCCGCGCGCGATCTCGCGCAGCTTGCGGTAGGTGCCGCGCGCCTCCCAGGCCTCGAGCTGCTTGGGCTCGCGCTGCGCCAGGTCCGCCTTCATGGGGAAGTCGGTCTGCGGCAGCGTGATGGTGTGCTTGTAGTCGGCCATGTCCTCTTTCAAACCTTGAGGATGCGACGTGCCTCCGCCGCATCGGCGCGCATCTGCGCGGCGAGCGCCCCGAGGCTCGCGAAGCGCTCCTCGTCGCGCAGCTTCGCCACGAACTCCACTTCGATCTCGCGCCCGTACAGGTCGTCGGCGAAATCGAACACGTGCGCCTCGAGCAGCGCCTCCCCGCCCCCCACGGTCGGACGCGTCCCGAGGCTCGCCACTCCGGCCCGCGCGCCGCCGCCGTCGACGTGCACACGCACCGCAAAGATGCCGGCGACCGGCGCACGCCGGCGCTCGAGCGGCAGGTTGGCGGTGGGGAACCCCAGGTCCGCGCCCAGCTGCTGCCCCGGCCGCACCCGGCCGCGCATCGACCAGGGGCGCCCCAGGGCGCGTTCGGCCGACGCGAAGTCACCGCGGTCGAGCGCTGCGCGCACGGCGCTGCTGCTGATGCGCTCCCCGTCCCTGAGCACCGGCTCCTGCACGTCGACCTCGAAGCCGAGGTGTCGGCCCTGCTCGGCGAGCAGCGCCACCGTCCCCTGACCGTTCTTGCCGAAGCGGAAGTCGTGACCCACGACCACGACGCGTGGCTGGAGCTCGCGCGCCAGCAGCTGCGCGAAGGCCTCCCCCGAGAGGTTACGCAAAGCCCCGCCGAAGCGCAGCAGCCACAGGTAGTCCACCGGCTGCGTGGCGAGGATGCGCCAGCGCTCGCGGAGCGAGGTGAGCCGGGCCGGCGGGTCCTGCGGCACGAGGTACTCCCGCGGCAGGGGCTCAAACGTGCACAGCACCGCCGGCAGGCCGAGCCGCCGGGAATGACCGGCCAGGCGCCCAAGCAGTGCCTGGTGGCCGAGGTGCAGCCCGTCGTAGGCGCCGATGGTGAGGACGCTGCCGTGGGCCGGGCGGCCGGGGGCGCCGCATCCGCGGATGAGCTCCATGAAGGGTAATTAAGTCACTGAAAGAGAAAGACTAAATGAATCGTACAGCCCCGGCACCGCCGCCTCGCGGATTGAGTTTATGTGAACTCCCGGGCGGGCGCTGCCGCCCGTCGCAGTCAGTTTGACAAGGTCTTCCTGGATAGCGAGACTACGGCCCCCGCGACCGGGGGCATTCCAGATACGGAGATTTCGTGGCCAATACCAAGTCCGCCGAGAAGGCTGCCCGCCAGGCCGAGAAGCACCGCGCCCGTAACGT
>JANWKR010000039.1 GCA_025451275.1 Steroidobacteraceae bacterium | reverse complement strand
TTTGCCCCCGATGTGACGCTGCCGTGGGACCTGCGCTACGGCATCGCCGACTCGCCCGAGGAGGTGCGGGCACGGGTGCGAGCCCTCGCCGGGCAGCGGGTGGACGTCATCAAGATGCTCGCGACCGGCGCCATTCTCACGCACAACAGCAATCCCAGCGGGCGCGAGCTGACCCCCGAAGAGCTGGCGGCGGGGGTCGATGAGGCGCGCAACTTCGGTCTGAAGGTGGCGGTGCACGCGCACGGCGCGGCCGGCATCAAGGCCGCGATCCGCGCCGGGGCGGCCTCGATCGAGCACGGCACACTCATGGACGATGAGGGTCGGGCGCTCATGAAGCAGCATGGCACCTACCTCGTGCCGACGCTCGAGACGCGCGAATGCGTCGGCAGCAACTACCCGCCGGAATTCGTGGCCAAGGCCAGCCAGCTGCTGAGTGCGCAGCTGGCGAACTTCCGCAAGGCGGTGGCCGCGGGCGTGAAAATCGGCTTCGGTACCGACATCGGCGTGTGCGCCTTCGGCCGCAATGCTCGCGAGTTCGGCTTGATGGTGCAGAACGGCATGACGCCCATGCAGGCCATTCAGGCGGCCACGGTGGCAGATGCCGACCTGCTCGGGCTCGGCGACAAGCTCGGGGCAGTCAAGTCCGGCAGGCTGGCCGACCTCATCGCAGTGCGGGGCGACCCGCTCGCCGACATCCGGGTGCTCGAGGACGTGCGCTTCGTGATGAAGCAGGGCGAGATCTACAAGCGCGATTGAGCCGGGTGCCGTCTCAGCGGTAGCCGAAGCCGCGCGCCATGAGCGGCGCGCACACCAGGATCACCGCGATCGCCGTGAGCTCGAGCATCAGGCATAGCCGCACGGCGCGGGTGCGCGCCGCCGGCACCTCGGGCGCGCCACCGGCGGCGAGCGTTTTGTTCCACGCCAGGAAGGTCAGGGTGGGATAGATCGAGATCAGTCCCGCCAGCACGAAGGCGGCGAACTTCGCGAGGAAGTACACGTCGTGCCAGTAGTACTCGGGGCCCTTCTCGAAGTAGGTGACGCGTACCAGTCCCACCACCAGCACCAGGGTCGCCGCCGCGCCGAACAGCATGTCGGTGCGCTGCAGGCGCCGCGCCTGCGGCGCGGTCAGCGGCGGCTTGAACAGCGCCACCTCGACCGCGAGCGCCGCGACCACGCTGAAGGCGGCGAGATGATGCACGACGGCGAGGACCGGCGACCAGTACATCGCTGCATGGTGCCACAGCAGCGGCGCGCAGGTGGGGGCCGGCCGCGCCGGCCTGCATCAGTCGTCCCAGCGCGGGCGGGTGCGCAGCCGCTTGGTGCGCTGCTGATGCGTCTTGCCTTCGAGGCGGCGCTCGCGGGCCGCGCGCGTGGGGCGCGTGGCCTTGCGCGGCTTGGGCGCCACGAGTGCGCGGCGCACCAGCTCCGCGAGCCGCTCCTCGGCGTCGCGGCGGTTGGCCTCCTGGGTGCGGTGGTTGCGCGCCACCAGCAGGATCTCGCCCGCGCCGGTCAGGCGCCGCCCGGCCAGCGCACGCAGCCGCGCCTTGACCTCGGGGCTGAGCACGCGGCTCGCGGCCAGGTCGAAGCGCAGCTGGGCTGCGGTGGCGACCTTGTTGACGTTCTGGCCGCCGGGGCCCGAGCCGCGCACGAACGACAGCGACAGCTCGCCGTCGGGAATCTCGAGGTCGGCGCGGATGACGAGCGGCACGGCCGGCGCGGGCGGAATCAGTCCGCCGACTGGTCGCGGCCCGCTGGCGGCGCTGGCGCCGGGACGGGCAGGGGCCGGCGGCCGTGCCCCTCGAGGATGCGCACCTCGCGCTGCGGCGCGGGCATGGTCACGCCCTGGGCGCGGAAGATGCGCCAGATGGCGCGGTTGACGTCCGAGCGCACATTGTTGACGCCGTTCACCGGGTCGGCGATCCAGAAGCGGATCTCGAGGCGGATGCCGTTGTCCTCGAAGCTGATCAGGCGCGACACCGCCGGCGGATCGCGCAGGATGCGCGGATGGTTCTCGGCTGCCTCGACCAGCAGCCGCAGGGCCAGCTCGGGATCATCGTCGTAGCTGACCGTCACCGGAATCTTCAGGCGCACGCGCTGGTCCGAGTAGCTCCAGTTGATGAACGCAGTGGTGATCAGGTTCTGGTTGGGCACCAGCGTGTCGACCCCGTCGCGGTCGCGCACCACCACGTAGCGGCCGCGCAGTTCCTGCACCCAGCCGAAGTTGCCGGTGCTGGCGCCGGCGTGGCCGGTGAAGCTGATGACGTCGCCGGGTTTGATGGACTTGTCCATCAGCAGCACGAAGCCGCTGACGAAGTTGCTGGCCACCGACTGCAGGCCGAAGCCGAGGCCGAGGCCGATGGCACCGGTCAGCACGTTGAGCGTCGTCACGTCGACGCCGGCGGCGTTGATGCCGAGCAGGATACCGAGTCCCACCAAGAGGAAGTTGGCGAACTTCGACACGCCGACGCGGGTCGAGACCGCCAGCTGGTCGAGGCGCATGACGTGCCGCTCGAGGGCGCGTGCGATCAGGCTCGCCACGACCACGAAGGCCGTGACGACCACCAGCCCCTTGAGCAGCGCCCACAGGCTGAACTGGGTGCGGCCTGGTACCAGGCTGATGCGGTTGAGGCTCGACTCGATCAGGTCGAGCCAGCCGAGCATGGCCACCCCGGCCACTACCCACAGGATCAGCGTGATGCGGGCGCCGCGCGCCCGCACCCACGAGCCGGGCCCGAGCAGCAGGCCGAGTACGAACACGCCGAGGCGCAGCAGCGCCAGCACGGCAACCAGCCGCACCGCCGCGTCGACCACCGCGGTCGACACCGCGAGCGCGGCGATCACCGCGTGCGCGGCCAGCAGCGTCACCAGCGCGGCGAGGATCGGCGCCAGCAGCACCGCGCCCTCCAGGGCGTGATCCAGCCAGTGCGCGGGCAGCGGCAGGTCGGCGGCGGCGTCGCGCATGCGCCGCGCCCGCAGCGCGCGCGCCACCACGAGGGCCACCAGCGTGGCGCCGATGATGGCGAGCAGGGCGGCCAGCACCTGCGGCGAGGTCAGCGTCAGCAGGGCGCTCTTCAGGGCGCTGTCGGCGCTGTCCATCAGGCGTTCAGGTCCGGGATCAGCTGGCTCTCGAGGCGGGCGATCTGGTCCTTCAGCAGCAGCTTGCGCTTCTTGAGGCGCTTGAGCTGCAGCTGATCGACGTGCAGGTCGAGCGACAGGCGCGAGATGACCTCGTCCAGGTCACGGTGCTCGATACGCAACTGGCGCAGCTTTTCGACGTTGCGGAACAGTTCGCGGTCGACGTTGTCATCGATTTCCGCCATGCGGACCTGGCCCATGATCGTGCGCGACCGGGCATTGCGCGGCCTGGGGCTGTTGGCGGCCGCCACCAAATAACCAGAGCTTAGCCGAGCGGGGCGGCAAGTGCGAGGGCGGCGGGGGCGTCGCCCGCAGCGTGCTCAGCGCCCGCGGCCGCGCTGCGAGCGCCCCTGGCGCGGTGGCCCCTTGCGCTCACGCCCGCCGCCGCCACCACCACCGTGGCGGCGGCCCCCGGCATGCAGCGGACGGTGGCGGTGGATGGGTGCCGCCGTCACCACCCCCTGGGCGAGCAGCTCGGGCGCGATCGGGGAAAAGGGGATCTTGTGGCCGACATAACTCTCGATGTCGGGCAGCGACACGGCATATTCCTCGCAGGCGAAGCTGATGGCATCGCCCTCGGCGCCGGCGCGCGCGGTGCGGCCGATGCGGTGCACGTAATCGGCGGCGTCCTGCGGCAGATCGAAATTGAACACGTGGCTGACGTCGGGGATGTGCAGGCCGCGCGAGGCGACGTCGGTGGCGATCAGCACGGCGAGCTTGCCGTCGTGGAAATCGCGCAGGAAGCGCAGGCGCTTGTTCTGCGGCACGTCGCCCGACAGCGCCTGGGCCTCGAAGCCATTGGCCTTGAGGGTCGCCTCGAGCCGCTCGGCGGTGCGCTTGGTGGTGACGAACACCATGGTGCGCACGGCCTCGCTCTGGTGCAGCAGCCCGATCAGCAGCGGCACCTTCTCCTCCATCGAGGGGTAGTACATGAGCTGACGCACCTGGTCGACCGTCATCTTGTCCGGTTCGATGCGCACCAGCTCGGGATTGTTCATGTGCTCGTAGGCGAGCTCGAGCACGCGCTGCGACAGCGTCGCGGAAAACAGCATCGACTGGCGCCGCTCCGGATGCGGCAGGCGGCGCAGGATGTAGCGGATGTCGGCGATGAAGCCGAGGTCGAACATGCGGTCGGCCTCGTCGAGCACCAGCACCTGCGCGTGCCTGAGGTCGAACACGTGCTGCTTGAAGTAGTCGATCAGCCGCCCGGGCGTGCCGATCAGCACTTCGCAGCCGGCGGCGAGCTGGGTACGCTGCTTCTCGTAGTCGATTCCGCCAAACACCACCAGCTGCCGCAGCCCGGTGTGCGCGCCGAGGGTGAGTGCATCGTGTTGGATCTGCACCGCGAGCTCGCGGGTCGGCGCGACGATCAGCGCGCGCACCGAGGTCGGCTGGCGCTGCGCGCTCGCGGGCCGCGTCAGCAGGGAGTGATACATGGCCACCAGGAACGCGGCGGTCTTGCCGGTGCCGGTCTGCGCCTGCCCGGCGACGTCGCGCCCAGCCAGCGCGATCGGCAGTGTCTGCGCCTGGATGGGAGTGCAGGTGACGAATCCGGCCTGGCGTATGCCATCCATTACCTGCGGGGCCAGGCCGAAAGAGGCGAAGGTGACGGGAGCAGAGCTTGGATCGGTCATCAAAACGGTACTGAAGTGTTATTGGAAAAAGGGATGCGCCGACTTGAAAAACGGCCCCGGAAGCGCTACAAAGTGTCTCAGACAGCGGACCTTTAGGTCCCTACCTGCCTTACCCAGTTCCTTAATCCCTTTTGGACTCATACTCAACACTTAAGTTTTAGTGTAACCGTTTATCGGGAGCCTCGGGCACCGCTTTTCGCGCATCCGTGCCGACCCGCTTCGGATTCCCTTCAAGTCCAATCGCCCCTTCACGCTCTGCATTGACGGAGGTTGAACCGCGTGAGTAGCCCGCACATCGTGCATACCACGGACGCCACTTTCACCCAGGATGTCCTCAAGTCCGACAAGCCGGTCTTGCTGGATTTCTGGGCCGAATGGTGCGGTCCCTGCAAGATGATCGCCCCGATCCTCGATGAGATCGCCAGCGAGTACGGCGACCGTGTCAAGGTCGCGAAGATCGACATCGACAAGAATCCGCAGACGCCGCCCAAGTTCGGCATCCGCGGCATTCCCACACTGATCCTATTCAAGAATGGCACGGTGGAAGCACAGAAGGTCGGCGCCGTGTCCAAATCACAGCTCTCGGCCTTCCTGGATAGCAACCTGTGAGAGGCTACCTCGGTAATCAGGGCCGCAACCGGCCCAACAAAGGCCCGCGCCACGGCAATCGTGATGGCAACCGCGGCAACAACGGCGGCGGCCGACCCGATGAGATGATGCACGACCCGGAGCCGTTCGACGCCGACGACTCCGAAATCATAAGCCCGGCGGAGCTGACGCAGTCGCGCAGCTCGATGAACCTCACCGAGCTGAAGGCCAAGCCGATCCACGAACTGGTGAAGATGGCCGAGTCCATGGGGCTCGAGAACCTGGCGCGCTCGCGCAAGCAGGACATCATCTTCTCGATCCTCAAGGCGCACGCCCGCAACGGCGAGAACATCTACGGCGACGGCGTGCTCGAGATCCTGCAGGACGGTTTCGGCTTCCTGCGCTCGGCGGACGGCTCGTACCTGGCCGGCCCCGATGACATCTATGTGAGTCCGAGCCAGATCCGGCGCTTCAACCTGCGCACCGGCGACACGATTTCGGGCCTGATCCGTCCGCCCAAGGACGGCGAGCGCTACTTCGCGCTGCTGAAGGTGGGCGAGATCAACTTCGACTCCCCGGACAGCTCGCGCAACAAGGTACTGTTCGAGAACCTGACGCCGTTCCATCCCACCAAGCGTCTGAAACTGGAACGCGGCAACGGCTCCACCGAGGACCTGACCGCGCGCACCATCGACCTGGTGGCGCCGATCGGCAAGGGGCAGCGCGGCCTGATCGTCTCCCCGCCCAAGGCCGGCAAGACGATGCTGCTGCAGAACATCGCCACCGCCATCACCTCCAACCATCCCGAGGTGTACCTGATCGTGCTGCTCATCGACGAGCGGCCCGAGGAGGTCACCGAGATGCAGCGCACGGTGAAGGGCGAGGTGGTGTCCAGCACCTTCGACGAGCCCGCCGCGCGCCACGTGCAGGTGGCCGAGATGGTGATCGAGAAGGCCAAGCGCCTGGTCGAGCACAAGAAGGACGTGGTGATCCTGCTGGATTCCATCACGCGCCTCGCCCGCGCCTACAACACCGTGGTGCCGGCTTCCGGCAAGGTGCTGACGGGCGGCGTGGACTCGAACGCCCTGCAGCGCCCGAAGCGCTTCTTCGGCGCCGCGCGCCACGTCGTGGATGGCGGCTCGCTCACGATCATCGCGACGGCCCTCATCGACACGGGCTCGCGCATGGACGACGTGATCTACGAGGAATTCAAGGGCACGGGCAACATGGAGATCCACCTCGACCGCCGCATGGCCGAGAAACGCCTCTACCCGTCGCTCAACGTGAACCGTTCCGGCACCCGCCGCGAGGAACTTCTGATCCCGCCTGAAATCCTTCCTAAGGTATGGATCCTGAGGAAACTGCTTTTCGGCATGGATGAGCTCGAGGCGACCGAATTCCTCCTCGACAAGCTTCGTGCCACAAAGAACAACGACGAGTTCTTCAATTCGATGAAAAAAGGCGGCTAGGCCAAAAAAGCCTGTCCGCTCAAGGGTCTGGGGCTGCACAAGGCCCGCGAACAACCCCTTGCTTTAATTCATGTTTTCCGGGATAATCTCTCTTTCCCCGGGCCGAATTGGAGTTCGTGCCCACTACAAGGCGAAGATCATGAAAGACGGCATCCACCCCAATTACC
>JANWKR010000038.1 GCA_025451275.1 Steroidobacteraceae bacterium | reverse complement strand
TGGCGCGCGTCTTGGCGATGGGACCGCGCGGAATGGCGCGCGCACCGCCGGCGCGCATCTGCCGGCGCAGCCGGGCGGCCGCCGCCGCGGCCCCCAGCCGGTCGAAGAGCGCGAGTGCCTCGCGCTGCGAGCCCTCATCGCCCGCCGACAATGCCAGCGCCTGCTCGTACGGACAGCCGAGTTGCGCCCACGCTGCGGCGGCCTCGCGCCAGGCGCCGCTGACATGCGCGCGGTGCGGCGCCGGCAGGCGCTGCAGGACCTCCGGCGCCAGGGGTGGCAGCTCGCCCAGTATCGACAGCCACAGCGCCGTTTCGGCCAGATTCCAGCCCTGACCCTGGGCGCGCACCGAGTCATCGAAGGCCGCGCGCAGCCGCTCGCGGGCGCCCGGGCGCGGCAGGCCGAGCCACAGCGCCTCGGCGTCGGCGACCGCGAGCGGTGCGCGGCGCATGACGTCGCGCTGCGAGGTGGGCATGGCGCGTACCTCGTCCAGTGCGCCGTCCTCGTCCACGCCGCTGCGCAGCCGCGCGCGTGCCAGGGCAATGCGCGCGTTGAAGCGGCAGGTGCCGCGCGGGTAGGGGCCGTACACCACGAACTCGGCCTCGGTGATCGCCTCCGCGATGCGCCCCAGATCGAGCAGCGCCAGCGCCCGCGCGCCACGGATATAGGCCTCGAGCGGCGCATTGTCGCGCGCCGCCGAGGCGCCGATGCCCGCGTCGATGTGCTCGAACAGCCGCGGATAGTGGCGCGCCGAGGCCATCATGTACGTGAGGTTGGCGTACAGCCGCGGCACCAGGTCGGGCTGCTGACGGCGATGGGTCTCGGCGATCGCGGCGACGATTTCCGTCACCCCAGACTCCACATCCAGCGAGCAGCGCGAGGCCGTCACGTTGGTGAGCGCGTGCAGGTACACGTCCGAGCAGCCGAACGTCTCGGCGCGCGCCATGGCCTCGAGGCCGCGCGCGATGGACAGCTCGTTGCGCTCGGCGAGCATGTCCAGCTGCGACTGCGAGCTGAGCGCCATGGCGTATTGCCAGGTATCGGCATGATCGCGCAGCACTTCCAGCGCCTCGGCGGCGAGCTCCTCGGCCAGATCCGACTGCCCGCACAGCCAGTACAGGCGCGCGGCGACGCGCAGTGCATCGCCGAGTCCGACGATGTCGCCGGCGAGCTTGCGCGCCGCGATCGCCTCGTTGATCGCGGCGATGGCCTCGGGGAAGGCGCCGCACTGCTCGCCGGCCTCGGCCTGGCGCTGCAGCACGTCGGCTCGTTCTGCGTTCGAAAACCATGCGCCGTGAGCGATGGCGCGCGTCAGGTGCGCCAGGCTCTCGCGGTGCGCGCCGAGCGCTGCGGCCTCGTCGGCGGCACGCCGCGAGTACAGCACCAGGTCCGCGACCGCGCCGGCCTGCTGGGCGTGATGGGCGAGCTCGGCGGCGCGCATCTGCGGGAAGGACTTGAGCAGCTCGAGCGCCGCGGCATGCAGCTCGCGGCGCCGCAGCGGCGACATGGCCTCGTGCACCGCGCGCCGCGCCAGCTCGTGGCGGAACGCCAGCGCCTCGCCGCTCGCGCTCAGCATGCCGGCGCGCATGCATTCCTCCACGCCGACGTCGCCGGCGTCCTCGGCCAGCACCCGCAGCAGCGCCTGGTCGATCTGGCGCGGGAAGATCGAGGCGCAGTCGAGCGCGCGCCGTGCCCCGGCGCTCAGTCGCGTGGTGCGCGCCAGCGTCGCGTCGCGCACGCTGTGCGGTACCGCCGCGCGGCCGGTCGCCAGGTACTCGGTGACGTGGAACGGATTGCCGCCGGTCACCGCGTGGATCTCGTCGGCCCCGGCGTGGCCGCCGCGGGCGGCCAGCGTGGCGACCGCGGCGGGCGACAGCCGCCGCAGCTCGATGCGCTCGCGCGAGTCGAGGGGCATGTCGGCCCACAGCGAGCTCAGGCGTGAGTGCGAGGGCGCCTCGTCGTTGCGAAATGTGGCGATCACCAGCAGGCGCGCCGTGCGGATGCGCCGGCCCAGATAGCGGAACAGGTCTAGCGTCGGATCGTCCGCCCAGTGCAGATCCTCGATCAGCAGCAGGCCGGGGTCACGGCCCGTGGTCAGAAGCCGCAGCAGCGCCTCGAAGGTCGCCAGCTGGCTGGTGGCGGAAACGGCGAAGCGCCCGTGGCTGTCGCGCTCGATGTCGCGCAGCGGGCCGAGCGGCTCGGGCGTGCTCAGCTGCTCGCAGCCGCCGACGTACACCTGGGCGTCGCCGCGATGCGCGGCGACGAACTCGAGCGCCGCGGAGGTCTTGCCGATGCCGGCCTCGCCTTCGAGCGAGACGACGCGTCCGGCGCCGGCGCGCGCGGCGCTGAGGGCGGCCTCCAGGCGTGCCCGGGGTTGTTCGCGCTCGAGTAGCATGGCGTGTTCCGCTGACACGCCGAGCTTAACGACATTCGCGCCTGCGTGTAACGGCAGCACGGCGGCGCGCCCCGCGCGGCCGCTTTGCGGCGCCAGTCCGGCGGGGGCGTGCGCCCGGGCGGCGCCGTACGCACTGCTGCGCCTCACCGGTACGCCGACCACGCCTTCCAGTGCAGACGGCACTGGATGAGCACGTAGTCGGTGGCACTGCGTCCGGCCAACTTCAGGTAAGCCCGCCTGACGCTGGCATGCCAGCGCGCGGCGGCCGCCGCGCCGTTGTCGCGGCGCGGCATGGGCTCAGCGGGCCGCATACCGCAGCAGCAGGTCGAGCACGACGAACACGGTGGAGGTGGCCAGGGCGGCCAGCACCGCTGATATGGGACGATGGTCGATGAACATGAGAGTCTCGAGGTGTTGGGGTGAATCTGAGGCGGTATGTTGCGGGCGGCGTGGCGGGCGGGCATCGGGGAGCAGCCCCCATCTTTGCGGTGCGCATCCCCTAGGTTTGCCGGCGCGGGCACCGCCGGATGGCTTGATATGATCGGCCGTGCGCCGGGGTGAGGCGGCGGCGCGTCGAGGTGACTCATCTGAGCGCGCATTCATGATGTGGAACGCACGCGGCGGCACCGGCCATTGCACCGTCGTGCTGCTGCATGGCATGGGTGCGACCGCCGCGGCCTGGGAAGGCGTGCGGCAGCTGTTGGACGCGCGCGCGATGGTGCGCTGGCTGACCGTGGATCTCAGCGGCCACGGCGGGTCCGACTGGCAGCAGGACTACAGCGTCGGCCAGCTGGCCGCGGCCCTCGTGCCGCTGTGGCCCGAAGCCGGCGCAGTATTCGTGGTCGGGCACTCCGTCGGGGTCTACGTGGCGCTGGCACTCGCCGGGGGCGGGTTCGGCGTGCGCGTGCGCGGTGTGCTCGGCATCGGACCCAAGATTGCGTGGCCGCCGGCCGACCTCGCCGCCGCGCACGAGCTGGCGGCACGGCCGCTGCGCTGGTATCCGGCCGAGGCCGAAGCCGTGTTGCGCTATCGGCGCGTGTCGGGTCTCTCCGCCGACATCGCGCCCGCGCCGCAGACGCTCGCGCGTGGCATCGTGCGCGGCGCCGACGGCTGGCGCCTGGCGCAGGACCCGCGCACGTTCGCTGTCGCCGGAGCCTCGTTCGGGTCTCTGGTCGCCAGCGCCAGCGCGCGCCTGGCGCTGGCGCGCGGCGCGAGCGACCCGATGGTGACTGCAGAAGAGCTGCGCGCCCACGTCGGCGAGGCGCACACCATCGCCAACGCCGGACACAATGCGCACGTCGAGCAGCCCGCGGCGGTCGTGGCCCTGCTCGAGCGCTTGATTCACGACTGCGGCAGCCCGGATCATTGAGCCGCGCACCGGCGTGGCCGACAACACCAGCGAGGCGTCTCATGAACCGACGGGAATTTGTCGAAGCCATCGGCGCGGCCACGGCGTTGGCCACGGCGGAAGCGTTCGCGGCGGCGCCCCCCGAGTTCGATCCGGTCGAGAAGTCCATCGCCGAGCTCAGCTCCGCGCAGGCGCAGGGGCGGGCCAGCGCGGAGTCCCTGACGCAGAGTTACCTGCGTCGCATCGAGCGCTACGACCGACGCGGCCCGGCGCTGCGGGCGGTGCTCGCGGTGAACCCGCAGGCGCTCGAGGCGGCCCGTGCCCTGGACGCGGAACGGCGCGCGGGCAGGCTGCGCGGGCCGCTGCACGGCATTCCGCTCCTCATCAAGGACAACGTCGAGACGCGCGACCCGCTGCCGACCACCGCCGGCTCGCTGGCGCTGGCCGCCGCGCGGCACGCGGCCGATGCCCCGGTCGCCGCGCAGCTGCGCGCCGCCGGTGCGGTGATCCTCGGCAAGGCAAACCTGAGCGAATGGGCCAACTTCCGCTCCACCCGTTCGGTCAGCGGCTGGAGCGGTGTCGGCGGCCAGACCCGCTGCCCATACGACCCGGCCCGCAATCCATCCGGCTCCAGCGCAGGACCCGCGGCAGGCGCCGCCGCCAGCCTGTGTGCGGCCGCCATCGGCTCCGAGACCGACGGCTCGATTCTTGCGCCCGCCTCCATCAACGGACTGGTGGGCCTCAAGCCGACCGTCGGACTGGTGAGCGGCGTGGGAGTGGTCCCGATCACCACGCGCCAGGACACCACCGGACCGATGACGCGCACGGTCGCCGACGCCGCGCTGCTCGCGAGCGTGATGGCGCAGCCCGGCGTGCGCTGGGACGGCGTCGCCGCGCTCGACTCGCTCCCCGGGGGCCTGCGGCTGGGCGTGCTGCAGCCCCCCGACTCGGCGCATCCGGAGGTGCTGCGTCAGCTGCCGGACTGGCTGAAAGTATTGCAAGGCGCCGGGCTGACGCTGGTCGATGTGGCCGCACCACCGGCGTGGGCGACGCTCTCGGACGACGAGTTAGAAGTACTGCTGTACGACTTCAAAGCGGATATCAACGCCTACCTGGCGCGCTTCGGCGCTGCGCTGCCGGTGCATACGCTCGCGGATCTCATCGAGTTCAACCGCCGCCACGCTGACACCGAGATGCCGTTCTTCGGCCAGGACCTGTTCGAGCGGGCACAGGCCAAGGGCGCGCGCACCGAGCCCGCCTACGCCAAGGCTCTGCAGCGTGTCGAGGAGGCCGCCGACAGCCGCGGCCTGGCGGCCGTCTTCGCGCAGCACCGCCTCGATGCCCTGGTCGCACCCGGCAACGGGCCGGCCGAGCTCATCGACCCGGTGTGGGGCGATCGCCAAGAGAACAGCGGCGGCTGGCCGCCCATGTGTTCCGCCGCCGCAGTCGCGGGCTACCCGAGTCTCACGGTGCCGGCGGGCTTCGTGGCCGGCCTGCCCGTCGGGATTCATTTCGTGGCGCCGCGGTTTCGCGAAGGCCGCCTGCTGCAGATCGGCCGCGCCTTTGAGCGGACGCGCCACGCCCGCCGGCCGCCGCGCCTCGAAAGCTGAGTACGCGCGTTGCGGTCAGCCGCCCGTGTTGCTGGTCCGCCGGATGAAATCCGCCACGTTGTCGTGCAGCTGCTTCAGGGAGCTCTCCTTGGCGTACACCATGTGGCCCGACTGATAGAAGCGGTACTCGATGTTGCCCTGCAGACTCTGCGGGATCGGCAGGTGGTGCATCTCATAGATGCCCTGATAGAACGGCGTCGCCAGGTCGAAGTAGCCGGCGTTGAGCTGCACCTTGAGGTTCGGGTTCAGCTTCATCGCGTTGGCGAGGTCGGGCATGACGTTGGTGCCCTGGCGCGGCGACAGCGGGCCTTCTGCCTGTCCCGGCAGCTGGTGCGAGAAGTTCCAGGTACGGAAAGTGCGGATGCTCGGCTTGAACATCTTGCCGTCACCGTAGTGCAGCTCCTTGCGCGCGTACTCGTTGAAGGCCGAGACGTAGGCCGAGCCGAGCGCCGAGGACTGCGGGTCATAGTCGGCGCGCTGGCTCAGGGGGTCGAGGTCGGGTCCCGAAAAGCGGCTATCGAGGCGGCCGGTGGTGATGCTGCCATCGCCCTGCAGGTTCTGGCGGAACTCACCGCCGTCGATGCGCAGGTCGGCCTTGAGGATGTACTCGACCGGCAGGCCGGTGTACTCGTGCAGCTTGGCGGCGATGGCGTTGCGATCGTTGGGGCTGAGGTCGGAGCCGGCGGCGAGGGCACGTGCGTAGTCGCCCATCGCGAACTGCTCCACCTCGGTCAGGAAGGTCTCAAGGTTGGGATGCTCGGTGGGCAGCTTGTGGTGGTACCACGCCGTGGCTGCGTAGGTCGGCAACACCGTCTGGTACGGCAGGTCGACGCCCGGGTTGCCGGTCGGGCGGTCGGGGCTCAGGTCGAAGCTCAGGATCTGCGACAGCAGGATCACCCCGTTCAGGTCGATCGAGCGATCCGACTCGAGCTGGTTCACCACCACGGCCGAGCGCGGCGTGCCGTAGCTCTCGCCGAACAGGTACTTGGGCGAGTTCCAGCGGCCGTATTTGCTGAGGAACTCCGAGATGAACTCGGAGAAGGCGTAAGCGTCGGGATCGACGCCGAAGAAGGCCTTCTCCTTGTCCTTGCCCGCGATGCGGCTGAAACCGGTTCCCGGCGCATCGATGAATACCATGTCGGTGGCATCCAGCAGGCTCGAGGCATTGTTCACCAGCGAGTACGGCGCCGCCGGGGTATGCGCATCGGTGGAGGTGACGATGCGGCGCGGCCCGAAGGCTCCCATGTGCAGCCACAGCGTGGCCGAGCCCGGTCCGCCGTTGTAGAAGAAGGTGACGGGGCGCGGCCCGCCGCCGTTCTTGAAGTACGCCACGTAGAACATCGCGGCCTGCGCGGTCGGGTTAGGCGGCTCGCCGCCTTCCGCCGCACCCGGCGCAGGCTTCTCGTTCGGGTCACGCGCGACGTCGTCCCATCCCTTCGGATGCACGATGAGCGTGCCGGCGATCGCCTGATAGCTGATGGCGTGTCCGCCTACGCTCACGCTGCCGTTGCTCTCGACGGCTTCCGGCTTGAAGGGCTCGAACTTGTGCCCTTCCGCCTTGGGCGGCTCGGCCTCGGGCCCCTTGTCCTGAGCGGGCGGCTCGCGCGTGGCGGCCCACAGAGTGCACGACGCAAATGCAAGTGCGACCGCGAGGCACGGCTTGCTACCGAATCGAATCATGCTGCACTCCCGGAAATCCCGCCCGAATCGGGGCGCCAATGTTAGCGGACCAGTTTGCGGAAACAAGCGCGCGGGCCGGCGCGTGCAGCGTCGCAACGCAAAGTATTGTCAAGATCGCCGCTGGCGGGCATCACGGCCGCGCGAGTTATGATGGCTGCGGTCCCACTCGTCGCGGAGTCTCAGCGTGAGCAGCGTACTCGTCACGGGCGCTTCGGGCGGCATCGGCGCCGCCATCTGCCGGTCGCTGGCCGCGCGCGGCGTCACGGTGTTGCTGCACTATCAGTCCGACCGCGCGGCCGCCGAGGCCACGCGCCGCGAACTGCCGGGCAGCGGTCACGCGCTCATCCAGGCCGACCTCAGCGATCTGGCCGCCGTCGAGCGCCTGTGGCGCGAGGCCGCGGCTCCCGCTCCCGTCGAGGCGCTGGTCAACAACGCGGGGATCTTCCCCGCGCATGCCCCGCTCACGACCGCGTACGCGGAGTGGACGGCGGCGTGGCAGCGCACGCTGGCCATCAACCTGCTGGGTCCGGCGCACCTGTCGCACTGCGCGGCGCGCGCCATGGCCGAGCGCGGCCGCGGCCGTATCGTGAACGTGTCGTCGCGCGGGGCGTTTCGCGGCGAGCCGAATGCGCCCGCCTACGGCGCCAGCAAGGCGGGACTGAACTCCTTCAGTCAGTCGCTCGCCAAGGCGCTGGCGCCGAAGGGCGTGTACGTGTACGTCGTCGCGCCCGGCTGGGTCTCGACCGAGCGGGTGGCGAGCCACGTGACGGACCCGGCGGTGCTCGCCGATCAGCCCCTCGGGCGCGTCGCCACACCGGATGAGGTTGCGCAGGCGGTGACGTTCTGTGCGCTGGACGCGCCGGCCAGCATGACCGGCGCGATCCTCGATGTGAACGGCGCGTCCTACCTGCGCAGCTAGCGCTGCGCCTACGCCTTGTCGAGCGGGGTGGTGCCGCCGATGAACTGCGCGCGGGCCTGGGCGAGGCGGTAACTCTGCTCGGCGCGCCAGCGGCGCCAGTCGCGCACCGCACAGAACGCGTACACCACCCTGAACAGCTTCAGCCGCCGCAGCACCCGCGGCGTGTCGAACAGGTCACCCGCCAGCATCGAGATGACGCTCTGCTCGAGCTGCCAGCGGTTGTTGGGGTTGCGGAACAGATAGCGCATCACCGGGTTGTTGAAGCGGTAGATGAAGAACGAAAAGCGCGCCATCCCCGCGCGCTGCCGCCGCTCCAGCCGCCGCAGCAGCGCCTTCTCGGCCGAGGGCTGGCGCAGTGCCGCGTCCACCATCTGCACGGCCTGCTCGGCGCCGCTCATGGCCAGGTACACCCCGGAGGAGAACACCGGGTCGAGGAAGGCGAAGGCGTCGCCGATCAGCACCCAGCCCGGACCGCCCATGCGGCGCGAATCGTAGGAGTAGTTCCCGGTGACGCGCACCTCGTTGCCGATCAGCTCGGCCCCCGTCATGCGCTGCCACAGGGCGGCGTTGGCCGCGAGCGTCTGCAGCAGGAACTCACGCGCAGTTCCGCGGCGTTGCTTCAGGTAGTCGGGCCGGCAGACTGCGCCGACGCTCATCACCCCGTCCGGCAGCGGGATCATCCACATCCAGCCGTGCTCGAAGTTGTAGATGCTGATGTTGCCGGCGTCGGCGCCGGGGCGCAGCGTGGCGCCGCGGAAGTGGCCGAAGATGGCCGCACTCTGGTGCTCGGGGTTCTTGCGGCGCAGGCGGCGCTTGCCGGCAATGAAGGTGTCGCGGCCGCTCGCGTCCACGACGTAGCGCGCCTGGACGTGGTAGCGGCCGCCGCTGTCGGTGTGCACCTCCAGGCGCGAATCGCGCGGCCCGCGCTGCTCCAGAGACACGACCTCGTGGCCCTGGCGGATGCGCGCGCCGCACTCGCCCGCGTGCTCGTACAGCATGCGATCGAAGTCCTGACGCCACACCTGGAAGGCGTGCGGCGGGCTGTCGCCGATGGCGCGCTCGAACGCAAAGGTGTTGTAGCCGCGCTCGTTGTCGGCCTCGAAGTCGGCCCCGGGCTTGAACACCCCGAGCGCGCGCACCTTCTCCAGCACCCCCAGCCGCTCGAATACCGGCAGATTCATCGGCAGCAGCGACTCGCCGATGTGAAAGCGCGGGTGATGCGACTTCTCGAGTGCGATCACGTCGTAACCGCGGCGCGCCAGCAGTGCCGCCGCCGTGCTGCCGGCCGGGCCGCCGCCGATCACCACGACGTCGCAGGTCTCGACGGCCGGCGCCGTCGCGGTCTCAGGCGTCGGGGCTGGCGATGCTGACATTGGCAAACCAGATGTTCGGCCAGCGCGCGGCCTTCTCGCCCGCCGACAGGGACTTGGGCGACACCACGGTCGCCGCGCCGAGCCGCACCGCCGGGTCGAGGACTTGCGCGTTCACGGTAGCGCAGCAGCGCCCGCCGTCGGTGAACAGGGCGCCGAGCAGCACGCCGCACCGCCGGCAGAGGAGCATCTCGGCCTGGCCGCTCCCCTGGCGGTAACGGCCGGCATGCGCCGGGTCGGCGATGCGGATGTGCAGCGCACCGACCGGATCGGAGACGTAGGCGGCACCGTGCTTGCGGCAGAAGTCGCAGTCGCAGGCCCGCGGGCTGTAGCTGTCAGGGGCACGCGTCAGCTGCAGCTCGACGCTGAAGTTCCCGCAATGACAACCGCCGCTCACCCTGGTCATGGTGCCGCAACTCCGCGATGCGGTCTATCCGGCAGGCACCGCTCCGCCTTCGCTGCGGCGGCGCGCGACGAATGCGGTGAGCGCCTCGAGCGCGGCGGGCTCGAGCGGCGGCGGCTGGAAGGCGGCCAGGGTCGCGCGCCACACGGTCGTGGCACGCTCGGTCGCGGTACGGCCGCCGGCGTCGGTCCAGGCGCCGTAGTTGCGCCAGTCGGAGACCAGCGGCGTGTAGAAGGCGTCGCGGTAGCGCTGCATGGTGTGGGCGGCGGCGAAGAAATGTCCACCCGGGCCAACCTCGGCCACCGCCTCGACGCCGATCTCGTCGGCCGAGGTGAGTATCGGCTGGAACAGCTCGGCGAACATCTGCAGCATTTCGACGTCGAGGATGAACTTCTCGTAGGACGCGGTCAGCCCGCCCTCGAGCCAGCCGGCCGCGTGCAGGATGAAGTGACAGCCGCCGAGCAGCGCGCCCCACAGGCTCATCTGCGACTCGTACGCCGCCTGGGCATCCGGGGCGTTGGAGGCGGTGGCGCTCGAGCAGCGCCACGGTACGCCGATGCGGCGCGCCAGTTGCCCGGCGCCGAAGGCAGCCTTGGCGTACTCGGGCGTCCCGAAGGCCGGCGAGCCGGACTTCATGTCGACGTTGGAAGTGAAGCTGCCGTACATGACTGGCGCGCCGGCGCGCACGATCTGCGACAGCGTGATGCCGAACAGCGCCTCGGCGTGCGCCAGCGTCAGGGCCCCCGGGATTGTGATCGGCGCCATCGCCCCGGCGAGCGTGAACGGCGTGACGATCATGAGCTGCGCGTGCGCGGCGAAGGTCATGATGCCCTCGGTCATGGGCACGTCGAGCTGCAGTGGCGAGTTGGTGTTGCAGATGCTGTAGCAGCGCGGCTCGGCCTGGAAGGTAGCCTCGTCGATACCGTGCGCCAGCCGCAGCATGGCGAAGCAGTCACCGAGCTGGCCGTCACCGCGGCAGTAGAAGTAGGGCGGCTTGTCACCGAGGGTCAGCTGCGCGAGCGTTGTGTCCAGATGCCGCTCGTTCACGGGCACGTCCTGCGGCTCGGTCATCTGGCCGAGTACGTGGATGACATCGAAGGCCTGCGACAGACGCACGAAGTCGCGGAAGTCCGCGATCGAGCCGGTGCGCTTGCCGCGCTCGAGGTCGCTGACGCTCGGCGGCCCCGCGACCGGCGCGAACACCACGTGACGTCCGCCCACGCGGCACGAGCGCGCCGGATTGCGCGCGACCAGGTTGGCCCCCGCGGGCACCGACGTCAGCGCCGCGGCTACCAGACCGCGTTCGAGGCGCACCATGCCCGAGGCCTCGTCGACCGTGGCGCCGGCCGCCGCCAGCGTGGCGCGGCCGCGTGGCGACAGCACGCGCATGCCCTGGCGCTCGAGGATGTCGAGAGCTGCCAGGTGCATGCTCTCGATCTCGTCGTCGGAGAAGATCCGCACCGGCTCAAACGGGTTGACGAGGTTGCGGTAGCGCAGTGAGCGCTCGGGCTCGGCGCCCGTCAGGGCCCGGTTGGAATCGCGCCGGCGAGGTCTCATGCGCTGGAGTATGCCATCAACGCACCTTACTTCTGCTCGGCGTATATCCGGACGAGCCGGTAGAGGAAGTCGCGACACTGCATGAGCGACTCGACGCCGACGTATTCGTTGAGGCCATGGATGTGCCCGAAGTCCGGCCCGAGGAACAGCGGCTCGATGCCGTAGGTGGGAATGCCGGCCGCGTTGAGGAATTCGCCATCGGTCGCGCCCGGCTGCAGGATCGGCAGCACCGGCACGCCGGGCCAGAATTGCGCGGCCAGCTTCTCGACCGGGCCCATGATCTGTGGCGTCAGCGGCGGCGGCGAGGAGCTCGGGCCGCGTGCCGGGGGCGCCGTCACCTTGACCTCGGGGTCCGCCACCAGCTCTTCCAGCTTGGCGCGCACGCTCTCGATGGCCACGCCGGGGAAGATGCGGCAGTTGACGTTGGCGCGCGCCCGCTGCGGCAGGGCATTGGGCGCATGGCCGCCGTCGAGCATGGTGGCCACGCAGGTCGTGCGCAGGGTCGCGTTCCAGCCCGGGTCCTGCGAGGACACCAGCGCGATCGCCTGCTGGTCGTTCGGATCTCGCACCAGGGCGGTCATGGCCTTCGCGACATCGGCCTTGCCTTGGGCCGCCTGGATCTTGGCCATGCCGGTGAAGTAGGCGCGGTTGCCGTCGGTGAACTGCGCCGGGAACGTGTAGCCGCCGATCTTCAGGAGTGCCGCGGCGAGGTGATAGATGGCGTTGTTCTGTACCGGCAGCGAACTGTGGCCGCCGGAGTTGGTGACCTCCAGCTGGAAGTTCTGCGCGGTCTTCTCGCCGGCCTGGACCTCGAGAGCCACGCGATGGCCGTCGGCGTCGAGCTCGCCGCGTGCCCCTTCGTTGATGGCGAAAGCGGCGTCGATCCAGTCCTTGTGGTTCGCGGTCAGCCACTGCGCGCCGTTCACCGCGCCGAGTGCGCCTTCCTCGCCGCAGGTGAGGGCGAGCTTGATGGTGCGGCGTGGGCGGAAGCCCTCGCCACGGAAGCGCACCAGCGTATCGACCCAGATGGCGGCTTCGGCCTTGTCGTCTACCGAACCGCGGGCGTAGAAGTTGCCGTTCTCCTCTATCAGCGTGAACGGGTCGCGCGTCCAGTCCTCGCGCTTGGCTTCGACCACGTCCAGGTGCGCCAGCAGCAGCATCGCCTTCGCCTTCGGGTCGCGGCCAGGGTACACCGCCACCAGACCACCTTCCTTGGGGTGACCGGGCTGCGCGAACAAGTGCAGGTCGCTATCGGGGAAGCCGGCCGTCCGCAGGTGCGCCGCCATGCGCTCGGCGGCCAGTGTGCAGCTGCCCGATGACAGGGCCGTATTGGTCTCGACGAGCTCCTTGTACACCCCGCGGAACGCAGCCTCGCCGGACGAAGCCGCGGCGGCGGACGCACCACGGGGGGCGCCGGCACAGACGAGTACAGCGAGCAGGGTGACTGAGGCGTTCTTCATTCTTGACTCCCGGTGACCGGCCCGCGATTAGACGGTGCAGCGGGCGCGGCGCGCAAGGGCTTCGTCGTGTCGCCGTCCGCCGCCGGCGGAGTCGGCAGCCTCGCCGTGCAGTTTCGCCAAGCTGCGTGGCGCGCGCGTGCTTGCGACCGCTACCGGGTAGGACGGACTGGCTTTCGTCAAACGCCTCGGCGCCGATGCGGCCGGGGATGGCAAGAGCGGTGATATCGCGGCCGCGGCGCGCCTTCGCGCCGCAGGGAGCCGATGCAGTGCTGGCACTCGCCGGGGGCGAGGCGCTGGAGCGTTGTGATGCGGCGCTGCGCCCCGGCGGCACGGTGGCTTACCCGAGCGGTGCATCCGGTGCCGCAGCCCCGCGCCGGCATCAGCATCGTGCGCAACGACGCCATCCCGGGGCCCGCCGAATTCGAGCGCCTGAACCAGGCCATCACCGTGGCAAGAATCGAGGTCACCATCGCGGCGGAGTACCCGCTCGCGCAGGCGGCACAGGCTCACGAGCGGCTGCACAGCGGACACGTCCTCGGCAAGGTCGTGCTGCGCGTCCACTGAAACGCTGCGGGCGGGACGCGGCCGGGGCGCTGGCGCGCTGCCGGTGCCCTCAGTAGACGCTCTCGACCAGCATGATCTCGCAGGCGCCGGCGCCCGAGTCGGTGCGCGTCAGCGAGGTGCGCACGCTGGCGCCGTCGTCGCGCACCCCGTCGACGAGCTGACCGTGCAGATGCACCACCTGGCCGACCCGCAGCCGGGCCAGCTCGCGGCCCACCACCGCATCGGCCGGAATCACGTGCGTGTTGGCGCTGTGGCTGATCACGTCCGCGCGCGGGATGGGCAGTGCGCCGCGCAAATGCCAGGTGTAGAAACGTGCCGACTGCGAGATGTCGAACGCCGCCAGTACGCGATTGTCGGACATCGCCCCCCAGCCGAGCGCCAGATCCTCCGGCACCAGGTCGGAGAGCGGATCAAAGCGGTAGTCCTCGCGACTGAGAATGCGCGCCGTCACGTCGTAAGTGGCGCGCGGCGTGAGCGTCCAGCGGCCATGATGCACGGGGGCGGCGCCCGTCAGGTCGCCCTGGCGCGGTTCATCCGGCGCCACTATCCCCTCGGGTGGGTGCAGCGGCCGGCTCTCGAAGCGCTGCCAGGCGTTGTAGGCGCCGAGGGCCAGGAGCGCCGCCAGCAATACGCTGCGCAGTTCCATGGCCCATCCTCGCCCGCCGGCCGCGGGCACACCGTGACCGGGATCAAGGATGCGCCAACAGGCTCAGCCGCCCCGGCAGCGGTGCGTGTTGGCGAGCTGCACCAGGCGCGCCAGTCGCGGGTTGGCTGACAGCTGGGAAGCCGCCCCCGTGGCCAGAGCCGCGGTGCTGTTCAGCATGCGCGTGTCGGTGGGCTTGGCCTCATCGAGCATGCGGCGGTTCATGGCCTTGTCCTCGGCATCATTGACCTTCTCGGCTGCCGCCAGCGCATGCCCGGAGACGACCCCCATCGTGGCCATTTCGGTGGCACGATCGGCCGCCGATGCGGCGTTGTCGCGCGCCTGATCCTTGGCCTGCTGCACGGCCGCTTCCTTCTGGTGCTTCGCGAGCATCGCCTGCTCGTCTTTGACCGCGCTCTGCGCCTCCGCCGCCTGTGCCTTGTCGGGCGCGCTGATCTGCTGCTGCTTCATCTCGGCCATAATCTGGTCGCAGCTCATCTGCTCGTCGCCGGGCCGCGAAACGCTCGGGTCGGCCAGCGCACCGTTGTACGCCTGCTGCGAAGCCATCATCTTCTGGCAGGCCTCGAGGCTGACGTGCGCATCCGGCATGGCGGCGATCTGCGCGCAGTCGGGAGTCGCTGCCGGCGCCTGGCTTGGCGGCGCGCGGTGCCTGCCGAACAGTCCGCCCAGCATGGACGTGCCGGAGGAGCTGGGCGGCGCGGACGGGGCGGTGCTGGTCGTCGTCGCAGCCGGCGCGCCCGCCGGGACGCCGGCGGATCCTGCCACGGAGCCGGCGAGCTGCCCGACCAGCGGCGAGAGCACATCCTGTCCGTCGTTGTCGGCCTTGCCCTGCAGCGTGGCCGACCGCAGGGGAGCGGTCGAGCCAACCGCAGTCAGGCGGTACTCGAGCGAGATCGTGTCGCCGCGCTTGACGCCCGACTGCTGCGCGCCGGTCAGCTGCCCCAGGGCCTGCTGCTGACTGGAGGCGACCGAGGAGCTGATGGCGTTCTGGGCCGCGCCCTGCGCCAGCGCGCTCATCGCGCCGCCGCCCATGCGCCCACCGGCCCCGGCCATGGCGCCGAGCGACAGCATGCTCGCCATGGGTGCCAGCTTGTGCAGCAGGCCCCCGCCTGCGTGCTTCTGCTCGACGTTGGTGTACAGGACGTGCGTGCAATGCTTCGTGCGCGCCTCGGCGTCGACCTGTTCGGGGCTCGTGCCATCGAGCGCCACCGTCTCGACGCCGGGGCGGCGCAGCTGCTCGACTACGCTCTGGCGCAGTGCGCCCGAGACGCTGGCGCCGCCGTCGAGCTGGCCGTGCGGCAGCACGACACCTATGGTCATGGGGCTGGCGGGGGTCTGGGCCCGCAGGCCGAACGAGGCCAGGAACAGCGCGGCGGCGGCGAGCGTCAGCGCGGTGAGGCCGGAGAGGGTTGTTTTCATAATCTGTCCTCGGAGTGCGTGCTCACCCAAGAGCGCGCAGCAGCGAGGAAAAGAGGCTCACCCTGACTCCGGCGCGTGTGTATGGCGCCGGTCCCCGGTGATAGGGTGGGCAGGTAGGCTGACAACGAGAACGACGCCACCACGACGGGTGCCGCACTGCACCAGGCCGTGTCGAAGAGGAGACCATGGAAGCCAAGCCGGCCGGAGACGTCACGCGGCTGCTGCTGGAATGGGGCGGTGGCAACGAGGCGGCGCTCGCAGCCCTGCTACCGCTCGTCTACGAGGAACTGCGGAGCATGGCGGCGCGGCACCTGCGTGGCGAGCGCCAGGCACATACCCTGCAGCGCACGGCGCTGGTTCACGAGGCCTTCCTGCGCATGGTCGACCAGAACCAGGTCGACTGGCAGGGTCGCTCGCAGTTCTTCGGCCTCGCCTCGCAGATGATGCGCCGCATCCTGGTCGACCACGCGCGGCGCCGCCTGGCACAAAAGCGCGGCGGAAACGCGCAGCGCCTGAGCCTGGATGACGTATCCGGCAATGAGGCTGAGTTCGCGCCCGGGCCGGCGCTTGATGCGCTGGCCCTCACCGTCGATCCCCGCGTCGACCTCGCCTCGATCGATGCCGCGCTCAAGCGACTCGAAGCCATGGACCCCGGGCAGGGCAAGCTCGTCGAGCTGCGCTTCTTCGGGGGCCTGAGCATCAGTGATACCGCCGAAGTGCTCGGCGTGTCCGCCGCCACCGTCAAGCGAGAATGGGCCGTCGCCCGCGCCTGGCTGCAGCGCGAGCTCGGTGCGGAGGCCGGCGGGTGACGCCCGAGCGCTGGCACCGCGTCAGGCGGCTGCCAGTTCCAGCTGCGGTTTCGGATCCTGGGCCCTGGAGGAGCTAAATCGCCGCTATCCCGGTGATCACGAAGTTGAATACCAGCTGGCTTGCGTCTACTCCGA
>JANWKR010000037.1 GCA_025451275.1 Steroidobacteraceae bacterium | reverse complement strand
TGGGCGTGACTCTGCTCGACACCGCCGACATGTACGGCCCGTTCACCAACGAGGAGCTGCTCGGGCGGGCGCTGGCCGGCAAACGCGACCGTGCCTTCGTCGCCACCAAGTTCGGCTTCGTGCGCGATCCCGGCAATCCCACCGCCCGCAGCGTCGACGGCCGGCCGGCGCGGGTGCGCGCCGCCTGCGAGGCGAGCCTCAAGCGCCTCAACGTCGCGACCATCGATCTCTACTATCTGCATCGCGTCGACCCGCAGGTGCCGATCGAGGAGACCGTGGGCGCCATGGCCGACCTGGTACGCAGCGGCAAGGTGCGGCACCTGGGGCTGTCGGAGGCGGCGCCGAAGACCCTGGAGCGGGCGCACCGCGTGCACGCCATCACCGCGCTGCAGAGTGAATACTCGCTGTGGTCGCGCGAGCCGGAGGACGAGGTCCTCGCGACCTGCGAGCGCCTCGGCGTCGGCTTCGTCTCCTACAGCCCGCTCGGGCGCGGCTTCCTCACCGGCTCGCTGCGCAGCGCCGCGGACCTGGCGGCGGATGACTGGCGGCGCAGCAACCCGCGCTTTCAGGGCGAGAACTTCGCGCACAACCTGGCGCTGGTGGACAAGGTGCGGGCACTCGCCGCCGACAAGGGCTGCACGCCGGCGCAGCTGGCGCTCGCCTGGGTGCTGACGCGCGGCGAGCACATCGTGCCCATCCCGGGCACGCGCCGCGTGGCCAACCTGGAAGAGAACCTGGGGGCGCTGCAGGTGCGGCTCGCACCCGACGAGCTC
Source organism: Steroidobacteraceae bacterium (assembly GCA_025451275.1). Classification (GTDB taxonomy): domain Bacteria; phylum Pseudomonadota; class Gammaproteobacteria; order Steroidobacterales; family Steroidobacteraceae; genus 13-2-20CM-66-19. Next base: position 11,533 of record JANWKR010000037.1, on the reverse strand, counting down.
GCGGCCATCGAGGCGGTCTTCCCGACCCAGGCCGCGGCCGGCGAACGCTACCCGGAAGGCGCGATGCCGCTGCTGCGCGGCTGAAGCTCACACGGCCGCGGCGCGCGGCTCGATCCACAGCGCCCGCGCCCGCCCGCACAGCTGACCCTTGCCATCGTAGAGCGCGGTGCCCGCGGTGTGCTTGCGGCCGTCCGACTGGATGCGCCAGCCGAGGACAGTGCAGGAGGCGCCGATGTGTACGCGTCGGTCGACGTGCGCGGTGAACTCCGCCAGCAGCATCATGCGGTCATCGGGCGCGACCGCGTAATACCCCGGACAGTCGAGCGCGGCCGACATGAACTCGGGCCGCACCTTGCCGTCGCCGGCATCGAGCGTGGCGTCCGGCACCCACGGCGCCGCCACCACACCGGACGCCAGCGGCCCGGCGAAGATGCGCAGGCCGTCGCCACGCGCGCGCTGCGTGCCGCACACGAAGCAGGTCGGAAAGCGATGCGCGCGGAAGCCGGCGTAGTGGCGCGAAGCCTCGACCGCGGTCAGGTAATCGGGCGCCGGCAGGGCCTCGAGCTCGAGGCGCGCCGCCGAGGTCTCGCCGACACGCGTCGTGCCGTGCAGCACCTCGAGCTGCCCGTCCGCGCCGCGCACTGCCAGCTCGGTGTCGAGCGGCGGTGGTGACAGCAGTCGCACCGCCACGGTGCGCGCGGCCAGCACCGCCACCGCGCCGGCGAAGTAGCCGCCGTTGGCGGAAGTTGGCGGTCCACAGAAGCGCGCCGGGATGGTCAGGGTGTGCATCGCGCCTGAGCATGGCCCGAGTGCGCGGGCCGGGCAAATCCCGCGGTGTCGTTGCCGCCCGGGCTGGCAGCCGCGGGCTTCAGCGCAGGGCCGCGAGCCATGCGGCCGGGTCCTCGCCCTTCTCCAGCACCTCCACCAGCGCCGAGCCCACCACCACCCCGTCGATGTGACCGGCCAGGCGCGCCACCTGCTCGCGGCTGCGGATGCCGAACCCGGCGCACACCGGCAGCGGCGAGGCGGCGCGCACCCGGTCGAGGTAGGCGAGCACCGCGTCCGGCACCGCCACGCTGCGCCCGGTGGTGCCGGTCATGGTCACGGCGTACACGAAGCCCTGGCTGCGCGCGCACAGCTGCTGCAGCCGCTGCGGCTCGGTGACCGGCGTGACCATCTGCACCAGCGCCAGCTGCCGCGCCGCCAGCGCCTCGTGCAGCTCGTGGCTCTCATCGAGGGGCAGGTCCGGCACGATGAATCCCGCCACCCCCGCCTGGGCGGCGGCCGCCGCGAGTGCCCCGACGCCGAACGCCAGCAGTGGATTGAGGTAGCTCATGAGCAGCACCGGCGCGCCGACGTCGCCGAGCGCGGCGAGCTCGGCCAGGATCCAGCGCAGCGTCACACCCTGGGCGAGTGCGACCTGGCTGGCACGCTGGATGGTGACCCCGTCGGCCATGGGATCGGTGAACGGCACGCCGACCTCGATGACGTCGGCGCCGGTGGCGAGCGCGCGCACGTGCTCGCGGAAGCGCTCGCGCTGCGGGAAGCCGGCGGTGAGGTAGGCGACGAGCGCCGGCCGGCCGCGCGCAGCGCTGCTGCGGATGGCTTGCGTGATGCGCTCGTGCGGACTCATGCGTCCCCCGCCAGCAGCGCCTGCTGCAGCGTCGCCATGTCCTTGTCACCGCGGCCCGACAGGCATACCAGGACGGTGCGTCCCGGGTGCCGCTGTGCCCAGCGCTTGGCGCCGGCGATGGCGTGCGCGCTCTCGAGCGCCGGCAGGATGCCCTCGCACTCGCTCAGCTCGCGCACACCCTCGAGCGCCTCGGCATCGCCGGCGGTCTCGTAGCGCACGCGCCCGACGGCGGCGAGCAGTGCGTGCTCGGGACCGACGCCGGGATAGTCGAGGCCGGCGGACACCGAGTGGGTCTCCTGGATCTGGCCGTCCTCGTTCTGCAGCAGCATGGAATAGGTGCCGTGCAGCACGCCCGGGCGGCCGTACGCCACGGTGGCGGCGTTGTCGCCCAGCCCGGCGCCCTTGCCGCCGGCCTCGACGCCGATGATCTCGACGCTGTCATCGGGCACGAAGGCATGGAAGGCGCCGATCGAGTTGGAGCCGCCGCCGACGCAGGCGATGAGCGCATCCGGCAGCGCGCCGGTGGCGGCCAGCAGCTGGGCACGCGCCTCGCGGCCGATCACCGCCTGCAGCTCGCGCACCAGGTACGGGTACGGGTGCGGGCCCACCGCCGAGCCCAGCAGATAATAAGTGTCGAGCGGATCGGCCACCCAGTCGCGCAGCGCCTCGTCGATGGCGGCGCGCAGCGTGCGGTCGCCGCTGGTCACCGGCACGACCTTGGTGCCGAGCAGGCGCATGCGCCCGACGTTCGGCGCCTGGCGCTGCATGTCGATCTCGCCCATGTACACCGTGCACGGCAGGCCGAGGCGCGCGCAGGCCGCGGCGCTGGCGACGCCGTGCTGGCCCGCGCCGGTCTCGGCGACGATGCGCCGCGCACCGAGGCGCTTGGCGAGCAGCGCCTGGCCGGTGGCATTGTTGATCTTGTGCGCGCCGGTGTGCGCCAGGTCCTCGCGTTTCAGCCACACCTTTGCGCCCCAGCGCGCCGACAGGCGCGTCGCGAAGGTGAGCGCGGTGGGTCGTCCCACCCAGGTATTGAGCTGCTGCGTGAGCTCCTGCTGGAAGTCCTGCGCGTGCAGGTGCTCGCGCACGCCGCGCTCCAGGCGCTCGAGCGCCGGGATCAGGGTCTCGGGGACGTAGCGCCCGCCGAACGGCCCGAAGCGGCCGCGCTCGTCCGGCAGGCGCCCCGCGGCGAGCGCGGCGCGCAGCCGCGCGGCATCGGGCAGGGTCTGTACACTCATACGCGATCCTCTCTCGGCTGGGCCGCCGGCGCGCCCGCGGCGCGCACGGCGGCGACGAATTCGGCGATGGCGGCGGGACTCTTGATGCCGGGCTGCGCCTCCACCCCGCTCGACACGTCGACCCCGAACGGGCGCACCCGGCCGATCGCGGCGGCGACGTTGCGCGCGGTGAGTCCACCGGCCAGCACCAGCTCGGTGCGCACGGCGAGGCGCGCGGCGCCGGACCAGTCGGACGGCACGCCGCTGCCGCTCGCCGGGCCCTCGAACAGCACGCGCGGCGGCACGCTATTGACTACGTCCCCCGAGCGCACCACCGGCAGCCGCGCCAGCCTCGCCGGCAGGTGCAGCGAGGCGAAATCCTCGGCGTCGGTCTGCAGCACGTCGGGCGCGAACGCGGCCAGGATCTCCTCCAGCGCCGCCGGGTCCGGGTGGCGCGTCACCGCGACGCAGCGTACCCGGCCGCGGGCGGGGGCGGCGAGCCGTGCCGCCGCCTCAGGCGTCACGCGCCGCACCGAGGCCGCGAACACGAAGCCGATGGCATCGACGCGCGCGGCGAGCGCCGCGGCCACCGCCTCGGGCGTCGTCAGGCCGCAGATCTTGATCCACATCTAGGCGCGCTCCGCGCGCCCGGCGGCGAGCAGGTCGCGCGCCAGCGCCTCCGGGTCCGCGCCCGTCATGAGCGCGCTCCCGACCAGCGCCAGGCTATAGCCGGCAGCGGCGACGCGGCGCGCGTCCGCGGGGCCCGCGACACCGCTCTCGGCGACGCGCGGCACGTCCTGCGGCAGGAGTGGCGCCAGCTCGATGAGGCGCTGCGGCACGACCTCGAGGGTCGCGAGGTCGCGGCAGTTCACGCCGGCCAGCAGCTGCGGCTGCCGCGGCCGTGCGACCAGTTCGCGCATGAGCGCGATGTCGGCGGCATCGAAGGCCTCGAGCAGCACGAACAGCCCGAGCTGCCGCGCGCTCTCGAGCAGCGCGTCGATCTCGGCGCGCGTGAGCATGCGCAGGATGATGAGTACGCCACCGGCACCCGCGGCGCGCGCCTCGAGCAGCTGGTAGGGATCGACCAGGAAGTCCTTGCGCATCGCCGGCACGGCGAGCGGCGCGAGCGCGGCGGCGGCCTGCACCAGGTGCTCGAGAGAGCCTGCGAAGCGGCTGGGCTCGGTGAGCACCGAGACCACCGCGGCTCCGGCCCGTGCGTAGGCGCCGACGCGCGCCGGCACGTTCTCGTCCGCGCCGCGCAGCTGCCCGGCGGCCGGCGAGCGCAGCTTGAGCTCCGCGATCAGGTCGAAGCCTGCGGCGGACAGCCGCAGCGGCGGCGCAGGCGGCGCACTCAGCGCGGCCCGCTCGAGCTCGCCCTGCGGCCGCGCCCGGCGCGCGGCGGCCACGCGCGCGCGGCTGCCGGCGCCCATGTCCTCGAGGAAGGCGCTCACGGCTGCCCCTCGCGGCGCTGGGCGCGCAGTGCCTCGAGCAGGCGCCGGGCGGCACCGCCGTCGATGGCGGCCGCGGCGCGCGCGACCGCGGCGTGCGGCTCGGCGGCCACGCCCGCAACTTCGAGTGCCAGCGCGGCGCCGAGCAGCAGGCAGTCGCGGTGCGCGCCCTGGTCCTCGCCCTCGAGCACCGCGCGCAGCGCGGCGGCGTTGTGCTGCGCATCGCCGCCGGCCAGATCCGTGGCGCGGCAGGGCGCGAGCCCGTAGTCCGCCGGCGCCCGCACGCTGCGCTCGACGCGACCCGGACGTACGTCGAAGAGCGTGAACGGGCCGATCGGGGTCGGCTCGTCCCAGCCGGCCGCGCCGTGCACGACGAAGGTGCGCTCGATGGGCAGGCCCTGGAAGGTGTCGGCCAGGAGGCGCGCCACCTCGAGGCTGAACGCGCCGACCAGGTGCAGCGGCGGCTGCGCCGGATTGACGAGCGGCCCGAGGATGTTGAACACCGTGCGCACACCGAGCGCGGCGCGCACCGGCGCGATCGCCCGGGTGGCCGGGTGATAGTGGGGCGCGAACAGGAAGGCGAAGCCGGTCGCTTCGAGGCAGGCCACGGCCGCCGCGCCGTCGGTCGGGATCGGCACGCCGAGCGCCTCGAGCACATCGGCGCTGCCGCAGCGGCTGGAGATCGAGCGGTTGCCGTGCTTGACCACCGGCACCCCGCAGGCGGCGGTCAGCAGCGCGGTGCCGGTCGAGATGTTGTAGCTGCCGGAGGCATCACCTCCGGTGCCGACGATGTCGATGGCGCGCACGCCGGCGGGGATGGCCGGCCGGCGCGCCAGGCGGCGCATGGCCTGGGCGAAGCCGCGCACCTCGTCGGCGACCACGCCCTTGGCCGACAGGGCGGCGAGGATCGCGCCCGCCATGGCCGGTGGTGTCGCCGGTTCGGCGAGCTGCTCGAGCAGTCCCTCGGCCTGCACCTGCGACAGGTCGCGCCGCTCGAGCAGCTGCTGCAGCAGCTCACGCAGCATGGCTGCCTCCGCCATCCGCGGCCGCCCGTTCGCCGGCGGAATACTTCAGGAAGTTACCCATGAGCGCCGGGCCGTCGGGCGTGAGGATACTCTCGGGATGGAACTGCACGCCCTCGACCATGAGGCTGCGGTGCCGCACCGCCATCACCTCGCCCTCCGCGGTGCGCGCGCTCACCTCGAGCACCGCCGGCAGGCTCGCCGGGGCGGCAATCAGCGAATGGTAACGGCCTACCTCGCACGGCTGCGGCAGGCCTGCGAACACGGTGCGGCCGTCGTGCGCGATCTGCGAGGTCTTGCCGTGCATGAGACGCTCGGCGCGCACCACCTTGCCGCCGAACACCTCGACGATCGACTGGTGGCCGAGGCACACGCCCAGCACCGGGATGCTCCCGGCGAAGGCCCGGATCATGTCCATGGACACGCCGGCATCGTACGGCGTGCCGGGCCCGGGCGAGATGCACAGGTGCGTCGGGGCGAGCTCGGCCGCCTGCGCCGGGGTGATTGCGTCGTTGCGGTAGACGCTGACCTCCGCGCCCAGCACCAGGAATGCCTGCACCAGGTTGTAGGTGAAGGAGTCGTAGTTGTCGATGAGCAGCAGGCGCGCTTTCACAGGCCGGCCTCCGCGAGCTCCAGCGCACGCGCCATGGCGGCGCTCTTGGCGAGCACCTCCTCGTACTCGGTCTGCGGCACGCTGTCGGCCACGATCCCGGCGCCGGCCTGGTAGCTGTACTCGTCGCCGCTGAACACCAGGGTGCGGATGGTGATGGCGTGGTCCATGTCGCCGCGCGCGCCGAAGTAGCCGACCGTGCCGCCGTACAGGCCGCGGCTCACCGGTTCCAGCTCGTCGATGATCTGCATGGCGCGCACCTTGGGGGCGCCGACCAGGGTACCGGCCGGGAAGGCGGCCGCGAACAGGTCGAAGGCGTCGCGGCCCGCGGCCAGCTCGCCCTGCACCCCGCTCACCATGTGCATGACGGGGCTGTAGCGCTCGATCGAGCGGTAGGGCTCGACGCGCACGCTGCCGGCGTGCGCGACGCGGCCGAGGTCGTTGCGCGCCAGGTCGACCAGCATGACGTGCTCGGCGTTTTCCTTGGGATCGGCCAGCAGCTCCGCCTCGCGGGCCGCATCGACTGCGGCGTCCGCGGCGCGCGGCCGCGTGCCGGCAATCGGGCGCAGCTGCGCGCGGCGGCCGTTGAGCTTCACCAGCGCCTCGGGCGAGGAGCCGACCACCGTCACGTCCCCGAGCGCACAGTAGTACATGTAGGGGGAGGGGTTGATGTGGCGCAGGGCGCGATACGCCTGGAAGGGATCGAGCTCGTGCCGGCCCGAGAAGCGGCTCGCCAGCACCAGCTGGTAGACGTCGCCGGCGGCGATGTACTGCTGCGTGCGCCGCACGCCCTCGAGGTAGTCGGCGTGCGGGTAGGCCGCCTGCGGCGGCGCGTAGCGTCCGGCGCGGCGGCCGTTGGGCAGCGCGCCGCGCAGCGCCTGCACCACTTCCTTGCGCAAGGCGCAGCGCTCGTCCTCCGTGCCGGCGTGCAGCAGCGCGATGCCGCGCGTCAGGTGGTCGAACACCAGCACCGAGCGCGGCGCCACGTAGTGCAGCGCCGGCACCCCGCCGACGCGCGCCGCCCCCGCGGGCAGCCGCTCGAAGTGGCGCACCACGTCGTAGGCCGCATAGCCGACCAGCCCGCCGGCGAGCGGCACGCCGGGGATGTCCGGCTGCGGGCGCGGCGCCTCGCGCAGCGCGCGCCGCAGCGCCTCGAGCAGGCCAGTCGCGCTGGCCGGCACCGGCAGTCGCTCGGCACCGATCCGCAGGCCGGCGGCATCGAGCCGCACCTCGAGGCCGTCACCGAAGCCGATGAAGGAGTAGCGCGCCAGCCGCTCACCGCCCTCGACGCTCTCGAGCAGGAAGCGCGGCGCGAACGCGCCGAGCTTCATGAACGCCGAGACCGGCGTATCGAGGTCGCCGGTGATGTCGAAAGGTGGTTGCAACTCGCAGCTCCCGTCAGATACAGGCAACAAAAAACCCATCCCGGGGTCATCCGGAGATGGGTCTTCTGCTGCCGTTGGATTTTCTAGTCGCCGAAACTAAGCCAGCCGTCCGCCCACTCCGTTATGAAGTGCGCCACCACCAAGAACGTGCGAGGCCAACGTGCGACATGTTGCCAACGAGTATGGCGGCGTCTGCCCGGGAACGTCAAGCAAGTCGCCGGCGGGCAAGTGCCATGGCCGCTGGAACAAATCCCCAGCGGCGCCCGGACATATGTTTTCGCAGCCGCGGGTCGCCACGGGCGACCGGGCGGCCCCGGAGCGACCCGCGCACGCATCTCGGGAGGCGCTGAGAGGCTGGCCAGCCGCCCGATGGTGCCACGACAATGGCGCGCATGAGCGCGCCGCCACGTAACCCGTCCGCCCGCCTCGCCATCGTCGGGCTGGTGTTGCTCGCGCTGCTCGGCGGCTGCTTCGCCGCCGGCGATTTCCTCAAGACCCTGACCGACGAACGCTATGTCGACACCCGCGCGTTCCTCGGCGTGCCGAATTTCCTAAATGTCGCCTCCAATCTGGCGTTCCTCGCGGTCGGTGCCGCGGGACTCAGACTGTGCGCCGGCGCTCGCCGGCCAGCCGCGCTGGCCGCGTGGCGCGTGTTCTACCTGGGCATGGTGCTCACGTGCTTCGGCTCGGCGTGGTTTCACCTCGCCCCGCGTGACGCCACGCTGGTCTGGGACCGCTCCGGCATGATCATCGCGTTTGTCGGCCTGGCTTTCGCAGTGATCGAGGAAAGCACCGCGAAGCGCGCGCCGTTGATTTTTCTGCTGGCGGCGCTCGCGCTGGGCGTCGCGAGCGTCTGGTGGTGGCGCCGCAGCGGCGACATGCGGCTCTATTCGTGGATGCAGCTCGCGCCGCTCGCCTGCGCCGGCACGAGCGTGGTCCTCAACTGGGTCACGCCCGAGATGCGCCGCGCGCTCGCCGCGAGCTTCGCCTGGTACGTACTGGCGAAGCTCGCCGAGCTGTACGACGAGCGCATCTACGCGGCCACCGACCATCTGGTCAGCGGTCACACGCTCAAGCACCTGCTGGCCGCCGCGAGCGCCGTCGTCATCCTCACCGCGCAGCGGCGCGGCGCGCCGCCTGCACTCGGCGCGCTGCAGCGCCGGGCTACTTGAGGTAGACCGCCTCGACGTTGTTGCCGTCCGGGTCGAACAGGAATGCCGCGTAGTAGTCCGGGCTGTAATCCTGGCGCACGCCCGGGCTGCCGTTGTCGCGGCCGCGCTGTTTCAGTCCCTCGCGATGGAATGCTTCCACCGCCGCGCGGTTGGGCGCAGTAAAGGCCAGGTGCACCAGCGAGTGCGCGAGTTTCGCGTCAGCGTACAGCCACAGGCTGTAGGTACCGCGCGCCCCGAAGGATGCGGTGGACTCGTCCTGCGAAGTGACCTCGTAGCCGAGGGGTCCGAGCGCTGCGGTGTAGAAACGCACGCTCGCGTCCAGATCCCTGACCTTCAAACCAATGTGATCGAACATGACAACCTCCTTGCGTGCAGATTACGGCCGGGCGGCGAGTCGGTCTTGGACAATCTTGCGGTCGGCGTGCGCGGAACTGGCGCGGCGAAACTCCAGCCGCGCGCCGGAAGCTGCGCACGAAGTTCGACACATCGCCGAACCCGACCTCGTAGGCCACGGCAGCGATCGGGGCGGCGTCCTCGGCCAGCAGGCGCGCCGCGCGCCGCAGCCGGGCGCGCACCAGGTACTGGTGCGGCGTCACGCCGGTGACGGCGGCGAACAGGCGCAGGAAGTGAAAGGCGCTGACGCCAGCCTCGCGCGCGGCCTGCGCCAGGTCCAGCTCCCGGTGCGCGTGCGCATCGAGCCACAGCGCGACGCGTACCGCGCGCCGCCGGTCGCGGGCCGACACCGCGACGGGCAGCGACGCATCTCCCGACACCAGTGCGAGGAAGCGCGCCGCCAGCAGCGCGCCCGCCTCATCGAGGCCGACGTCGCAGCGCGCCCGCGCGGCAGCCTGGGCCCGCTCCGCCAGCACGCCGAGCTCCGCCACGGGCGCCAGCGCGCCGCTGCACCAAGCCTGCGCGCGCAGGCCGAACAGCTCCAGCGCCGTCGCATCGAAGTGGAACGACAGGCACTCGTCGCCGCGCGCGTGGTGCTCGTGCGTGCACATGAACTCATCGCCGTCCCGCCCGAGCAGGAACGAGCCGCCGACCAGCTCGAAGCGGCGTCCGCGTGTCAGACAGCCAAAGCTGCCGCGCCGCACGTAGGCGATCGAGTAGCCGCGGTACTGTTCCCGGTACGGCGCATCCCCCGGCCCCGACGAGCAGCGGTTATCGAACACACGCAGGGCGCCGTCCTTGATGAGGGTGCTTGCCAGCATGCGAGCGATGCTACGCGCCCCGCCGCGACCCCCACAACCTCAGGCCAGGCGTGCTTTCCGCTAGAATCGCTGCCCGGTTGGGGCGAGGAGCGGGCAGCCGTGAACTTCAAAGAGTTGCTGGAGAGCTGGCGCGTCGGCGCGGCCGCACCGCGCACCGCGCGGGCGTGGTCGGTACAGCTGCCGCTCGAGGATGCGGCGCGCCTCGCCGCACTCGCCGAGATGTTCCCGGGTCGCAGCGCCGAGCAACTGCTGACCGAGCTGCTGGGCGTGGCGCTGCGCGAGGTCGCGGCTGCGATGCCCTACGTGCCCGGCACGCGAGTCATCTCCACCGACGACCACGGCGACCCGGTCTACGAGGACGTCGGACCGACACCGCGCTTCATCGAGCTGGCGCGCCGGCATCAGGCGAGCCTCGCGGCCCGGCGTCCGGCGGCCGCCGCGCGCAAGCCCGGCCGGGCGCGCCCGGCCACCCACTCCGGCACCCGCCGCGGCAAGCGCCGCTGAAAGGCCGTCATGCCCTCCTTCGACGTCGTCTCCGAGCTCAACGGCCACGAGGTGGCCAACGCCATCGACCAGGCGAACCGCGAGCTGTCGCAGCGCTTCGACTTCAAGGACACCGGCGCGCGCTTTGAGCTGCAGGAGTTCACCGCCACGCTGCACGCGCAGGTGGACTTCCAGCTCAAGCAGATGCTCGAGATCCTGAAGCTGCGCCTGTCGAAGCGCGGCATCGACCTGCGCTGCCTCGAGGCCAAGGAGCCGCAGACCACGCTCGCATCGGCGCAGCAGGAAGTGCTGCTGCGCCACGGCATCGACCAGGAGGCGGGCAAGGCGATCGCGCGGCTGGTGAAGGACTCGAAGCTCAAGGTGCAGGCCAGCCTGCAGGGCGACAAGGTGCGCGTGACGGGCAAGCAGCGTGACGACCTGCAGGCGGCGATGGCGCTGCTGCGCGGCGCCAAGCTCGACGTGCCGCTGCAGTTCAATAACTTCCGCGATTGACGCGCGCGATCGCGCGGCACAGCTCCTCGGTGGCGTCGACGACGCTCGGGCCGAGACGGCTCAGGGCCTGGTCCTCGAAGGCCACCAGCCGGCCGCCGCGCACCGCCTTGAGAGTGCCGAAGCGCTTCCAGTCGGCGAGCCAGGCGCCGCCCTCGCCGCGCGGTGCGGCGGCGATGATGATGTCGGGGTCGCGGGCAATGACCGCCTCGACGTCCACAATCGGACCCGACTCCGGCAGATCACCGAAGACGTTGCGCGCGCCGCACAATGCCAGCGCATCGCTCATCAGGTGCCGGCCGCCCACGGTGTAGATGGGCCGGTTCCACACCTGCAGCAGCACGCTCGGCCGGGAGGCGCCGCCGCCGTAGCCGCGCTCGAGCGCCGCCAGGCGCGCGGCCAGCGCGTCCGCGGCGCGCTCGGCGGCCGCGCCGGTGCCGGCGAGCGCGCCCAGGCGCCGCAGCGAGCCCGGCAGGTCGGCGAGGCGCTGCACGTCCTGGTCGTACACCGGGATGCCGAGCGCGGCGATCTTGGCGCGCTGCGCGGGGTTGCCGCCGGTCGGCCAGGCGATGACCACCTGCGGACGCAGCGCCACGAGGCGTTCCATGTCGATGGCGGCGCCGTCGCCGATGCGCCGGACGCGCCGTGCCGCCGGCGGCTCGTCGGAGTACTCGACGGTGGCGAGTACCTGCGCGCCGGCGCCGGCGCTGAACAGCATCGCGCGGGCGCCCGGCGTCAGGCGGATGATGCGCAGCGGCGGCGCCGGCACCTGCAGCCGGTGGCCGAGGTCGTCGCTGACCACGCGCAGTGGCCCGCCCGCGCCGGCGGCCGCCGCAGCC
>JANWKR010000036.1 GCA_025451275.1 Steroidobacteraceae bacterium | reverse complement strand
TGGAGGTCGCCGCCGAGCGATGCAAGGGCCGACGGCCCACCCGGCGACCACTGCAGGCGGGCGCGGAGGAGTCCCCGGGCGGCGCTGATCTCGCTGCGCAGGCCGAGCGCGGCCAGCGTGGCCGCGACGTCGTGGCGGTCCAGGGTGAGCTGCGCGCTGCAGGCACCGCCCGCGCAGCGGCCGCTGGCCCGCGTCTCGCCGAGAGGGCCGGCGAGCTGCAGGCCGCTCACCTCGAGCGCCCCGCCATGCCCGGCGAGGCGTGCCGTCAGCCGCCCGAGCGAGCGGCCCTGCCAGGCGAGGTCGTCGACGTCGAGCTGCAGCGCCGGCGCGAACAGCTGCGCCAGCGCCGCCGCCAATGCGGCGTCGCGGGGCTCCGTGAGGTTGAAGTCGGCGAAGCGTGCCGCGGCCGGGTGTGCCTCCGACACCTGCGCCGGCCAGCGCAGCGAGCCGGACAGGTCGGCGGAGGCGAGCTGCACCTCGCCCGCCCCCCGCAGCGCGTCCGCCGTGACCGTCACCTCCGGAAACACGCGCGTGCCGGCCACGAGCTGTGCGGCGCTCAGGCGCGCGGCGAGCGCCGGCAGCGCCGCATCACGCGCCGCCTCGTGCCACAGCGCCAGGTACGCCGGCAGGTCGAGCCGGCCGACGCGCCCGTCGAGCGCCAGTACCGGCGCGGCCGGCAGTATCGGCGCCGTGGCATCCAGCCGTACGGCGCCGCGCTCGATGCGCCAGCCGTCCGGCCCGCGCGTCAGTGCGACCAGTGCGCGCAACCGTTCGCTGCAGCTCACCTGCAGCTCGCCCGCATCCCCGGCCCCCTGCAGCTCGAGATGCAGCGGCAGCGCCGCCGCCGCCGTCTTGGCCAGCGGCTCGGGCAGGCGGCTGGCGACGCCGCCGAGGCTCGAGTCGGCGCGCAGCTGCCAGGCGGTGGCACCGCCGCTGCCGGGACCGACGGTGAGCAGTGCGCTCCACTCGGCACTGCCGGCGAGGGGCGCCGCGCCGGCGCCCGCCGCCAGCAGCGCCGGGTGCGCCCCGACGGTGCCGCGGCCGCTGATGGCGAGTGCCGGTGCGCCGTGCTCACCGTGCTCGGTGACCACGAGGCTCACCGGGCCGCCGAGCCACTGCCCGCCGAGGTTCGAGCGCTGCAGGTGGCCGCCGGCAAACACCAGCGTGCCGCGCACCGACTCGAGCGGCGGCACGCCGGCGAGCAGCCGCAGGCGCGCGCCGTCGAACGCCGCGCTGGCGCGCACCACGGGCTCGGCGCGGACGGGCGTCGCCGTGGGCAGCGTCAGGTCGAGATCGAGCAGCGTGTCGCCCTGCACCTCGAGATCCTGCACCGCGGGTGTCCAGGCGCCGAGCTGCGGGTGGGCCCGCAGCCAGTCGAGCGCTTCCTGCGCGCGGCCGGCGAGGCGCGCGCTCAGGTGGGTGGCGCGCGTCCCGCGTCCATCCCACTCGGCGCGTCCCGCGCTCAGGCGGAACGAGCCGCTGCGGCCGCCCGCGAACGTGGCGCGCAGGCGCGCGCCGCGCCAGTCGATGCGCGCCGCGAGATCCTCGGCCCCGGGCCAGGAGTCACCGGCCGCCAGGCGCGCGTCGCGCAGGCTGAGCGCGCCGCTGAAGCTGTTGCCCGGGTCGTCCCAGCGCGCCCCCGGCGCGAGCGGCGTGCGCAGCTCGAAATCCGCGCTGTCGATGCGGCCGGCGGTGAGCTGCGCGGCCGCCGGCCCGAGCGCGGCGAGCAGCTGCGGGCCGAGCACCTGCGTGGCCAGCAGCGCGTCGGTGTCGCGGACGACGACGTGCGCGCTGAGGCGCGGCGCCGCCGCGCCGCTCGCCGCGAGCGTGCCGCTCGCCGCGAGGCTGAGGTCGGCGCGCCGCACCTGCAGGTCCTGCGCGGACAGCCGCCAGCCGCCGGCGCCGTACTGCAGCGCCACGCGTGCGGTGAGGTCGAGGTCAGAGAGCGTCACGGGCTGCTCGCGCGCCAGGGTCACGCTGGCGCGATGCCCGGTCAGGTCCGCGACCAGGTGCGGGCCGACGGCAGTGAGGCGCGCGCTGAGTCCGCTCACGGTGAGCGGCGTGCCCGCGAGTGCCAGCTGCTCGAGGCGCGCGGCGGCCTGCAGGCGCGTCGCCGCCGGGCGCCGCGTGTCGAAGTCGAAACTCAGCTCGCTGGCAGCGCCGTCGAGGCCGGCCGCGCCGGGCGGCAGCTGCGGCGCGTACCAGCTGGCGAGCGCGGCGAGCGCCGGCAGCGGCAGGTGCTGCGCACGGCCGCGCAGGTAGCGGCCGTCCGCGTCCGCCTCGACGCTGACGCTCGCGCGCGCGGCGCCGCCGCGGAGCAGCTCCACGGGCGTGGCGCTGAAATGCCAGGCACCGTCCTGCCGCGTCAGCTGCCACGGGCCGCGCAGGCGCTCCAGCCGCAGCGCGGTGCCCGCGGCCTGCGGCGGGTCCCATTGCAGGGCGTCGGCGTGCACGCGCCCGCCCGCCTCCTGCAGCGCGCCCTGCTCGAAGCGCGCGCGCAGCTCGAAGTTGCCGCCGCCGCTGCGCGGCAGGTAGCGCGCCAGCGGCAGCGATGCAGCCAGCGCCCGCCACGCCCCGAACTCGAGTCGCCGCCCGTCGAGGCCCAGCGTGCCACTGGCCTGCTCGAGCCGTGCCGGGTCGCCGTCGAGCGTGAGCGACAGGTGGGCGCTCGCGCCGAGACGCGGCGGCAGCAGCACGAAAGCGTCCGCGCTCCAGCGCGCGCCCAGGCGGCGCAGCTGGGCGTGGCGGATGTTGAATACCAGGGGGGCGGCACCCGGTGCCGGCGCGGCGCGCACCGTGCCGCCCTCGACCTCGATGCGGCCGCCGCGCCAGCGCGACAGCACGCGCGCCCCGCTGTCGAGCAGGCCGGGCGGCGCCACCGCGAACGTGCGCGCACCGGCGGGCGGCGGCGCGGCGGCGAGCGCGCCCAGGTCGGCGTCGGGAGCGATGAGCGTGATGCGGCCGGCCTCGAGCTGGCCGCTGCGGACCATGCGCCAGGCGTCCAGCCCGACCACCAGCTGCGGCGCCGACAGCAGCGGGCCGGCGCCGCCCGGCTCGCCGAGCACGACCGAGTGAAACACCGCCTCCGGGCCGTACCAGCCCCAGCGCACGGTGAGCTCGCGGAAGCGCACGTCGAGACCGGTCTCGTGGCGGATGAGCTTCTCGAGCGCGGCACGATGCTGCGGCACGCGCAGCGCGGCGAGCTCGCCGGCGATCAGGGCGATCGCGAGCAGCACCAGCGCGCTGCCGCCGGCCAGCAGCGCCAGGCGCAGGCGCGCGGCGTGCGCGCGCAGCAGCCCCTCACCCGTGGCGGGGGTCTCCGGCCCGGCAGCGGGCTCTGCTGGCGTCACGCGCACGCTTATGGCCTCGGCGACTCACACGAGTACGACGTCGTACTGATCCACGCCGTAGAGGGCCTCGACCTGCAGGCGGATCGGGCGGCCGATCTGCGCCTCGAGCTCGCCCAGGGTGGCGGACTCCTCGTCCAGCAGGCGGTCCACGACGTCCTGATGAGCCAGTATCAGCAGCTCACGGCTGGCAAACTGTCGGCTCTGTCGCACAATCTCGCGAAAGATCTCGTTGCACACCGTTTCCGGAGTGCGGATGAAGCCGCGCCCCTCGCAGCTTGGACATGGTTCACACAGCAGATGTTCCAGGCTCTCGCGGGTGCGCTTGCGCGTCATCTCCACCAGCCCCAGCGGCGAGAGGCTCACGATGTGCGTCTGGGCGCGGTCGCCGGCCAGGGCGCGCTCGAGCGCGCTCAGCACCGCGCGCCGGTGCGGCTCGTCGCGCATGTCGATGAAGTCGATGATGATGATGCCGCCGAGGTTACGCAGGCGCAGCTGGCGGGCGATGCTCACCGCCGCCTCGAGGTTGGTGCGGAAGATGGTTTCCTCGAGGTTGCGATGGCCGACGTAGGCGCCGGTGTTGACGTCGATGGTGGTCATGGCCTCGGTCTGGTCGATCACCAGGTGGCCGCCGGACTTGAGCGGCACCTTGCGGTCGAGCGCCTTGGCGATCTCCTCCTCGACGCCGTTCAGGTCGAAGAGCGGACGCGCGCCGCCGTACAGCTCCAGCGCCGGCGCCGCGCCGGGCATGAAGGCCGCGGCGAACTCCTGCATGCGCGCGTACTCGCGCGCTGAGTCGACCAGCACCCGGCTGACGCCGCGCGCCAGCTCGTCGCGCAGCACGCGCAGCGACAGCGGCAGGTCCTCGTGCACCACGCTGCCGGACGGGGCGGCGGCGGCGCGCGCCTGCACGTGCTCCCACAGCCGCGCCAGGTAGCTCATGTCCTCGCGCAGGCTGTCGGCGCTCGCCCCCTGCGCCGCGGTGCGCACGATGTAACCGCCGTTGCCGGTGACCAGCTCGCCGAGCAGGCCCTTGAGGCGCAGGCGCTCGGCCTCGTCCTCGATGCGTGTCGACACGCCGACCGAGTCGCCATGCGGCATGTAGACGAGGAAGCGCGAGGGCAGCGCGACGAAGGTGGTGAGGCGTGCGCCCTTGGTGCCGATCGGGTCCTTGATGACCTGCACCAGGATGTCTTCGCCCGAACTCACCAGGCGGCGGATGTCCTCGACCGCCGCCAGGCCCGGCAGCGCGGCCCCGATCAGCGTGTCGTCGACGCGCTGCGCGATGTCGGCGGCGTGCAGGAACGCGGTGCGCTCCAGCCCGATCTCGACGAACGCCGCCTGCATGCCCGGCAGCACGCGCGATACGCGCCCCTTGTAGAGGTTGCTCACCAGGCCGCGGCGGCTGGTGCGCTCGACGTGGATCTCCTGCACCACGCCGTTCTCGAGCAGCGCGGCGCGCGTCTCGCGCGGGGCGACGTTGACCAGGATCTCGGTGCTCACGCCGCGCCCCCGTCGCCGGCGCCGGCGGGCCACAGCGCGATGCCGGCGGCCGCGAGCAGCTGCGCGGTCTCGTAAAGCGGCAGCCCCATGACGCCCGAGTAGCTGCCCGACAGGTGCTCGATGAAGGCCGCGGCACGGCCCTGCACCGCGTAGCCGCCGGCCTTGTCGCGCGGCTCGCCGCTGTCCCAGTACGCCTGGCACTCCGCGCGGCTGAGCGCGCGGAAGCGTACCTCGCTCGCCGACAGCCGCAGCCCCACCCCGGCCGCTCCGGCGAGCGCCACCGCCGTCAGCACCTGGTGCGTGCGTCCCGAGAGCCGGCCGAGCATGGCGAGGGCATCGGCGGCATCGCGCGGCTTGCCGCAGACCTGCCCCTCGATCACGACCGTGGTGTCGGCCGCCAGCACCGGCAGCGTCGCATCGCGGGCGCGCACCGCGAGTGCCTTGGCGCGCGCCATGCGCAGCACGTAGTCCGCGGCACGTTCGCCCGGCAGCAGCGCCTCGTCGACGTCGGCGACCGCGACGCGGTGCGCGACGCCGAGCTGCGCGAGCAGCTGCGTGCGCCGCGGCGAGGCGGAGGCGAGGCACAGGAGCGGTGGGGTGGTGTCGGGCATCAGTCGCGGTGGTAGGGGTGACCCCTGAGTATGCTGTGCGCGCGGTACAGCTGCTCGGTCAGCAGCACGCGCGCCAGGGCGTGCGGCAGTGTCAGGCGCGACAATGCCAGCGTGTAGCGGCTGCGGGCGAGCACCGCGGGCGCGAGCCCGTCGGGGCCGCCGATGACGAAGGCGAGGTCGGCGCCGTCCTGCATGCGGGCCCCGAGCCAGGTGGCCAGCTCGCGCGTGCTCACCTGAGCGCCGCGCTCATCGAGCGCGCTCACGAACTCGCCCGGGCGCAGCGCCTTCAGCAGCCGCTCGCCCTCGGCGGCGATGGCGGTGGCGGCGGCCGTGGCGGGGCTGCGCGCGGCGGGCGCGATCTGCTCGAGCGCGATGGGCAGCTGGGAATTCAGGCGCGTCAGGTAGTCGTCGCAGGCGCTCGCGACCCAGGCCGGCATGCGCGTGCCCACGGCGATCACGCGCACGCGCACCGCCGCCCCTAGCGCGAAATGCGCCGCCGCCGCGCCGTGGCGCGCGTCGTGGCCGGCGCCGCCGCCGGCAGTGCCGGGCCGCCGTCCCAGAGCCGCTCGAGGCCGTAGAACTCCCGCACCCGCGGCAGCATTACGTGGACCAGGATGTCCTGCAGGTCGACCAGCACCCATTCGCCGTCGCGCTGCCCCTCGGTGCCGAGCGGGCGAAATCCGGCGGCCTTGGCCTTCTCCACCACGCTCTCGGCGAT
>JANWKR010000035.1 GCA_025451275.1 Steroidobacteraceae bacterium | reverse complement strand
TATGTCGCCACCGCGGTGCTGATGGCCGCCATGGTGGCGCTGGTCATCTTCGACCGGGTGCGCCTGCGGCGCGTCCCGCCCATGCACCTGCTGTCGACGGTGCTGGTGCTGATCTTCGGCGCCGCGACGCTGCTGCTGCACGACAAGAGTTTCATCCAGTGGAAGCCCACGGTGTTCAGCTGGCTCGCCAGCCTCGCATTCCTCGCCAGTTTCTGGATCGGCGAGCGCACCCTGGCCGAGCGGCTGCTGGGCGGGGTGCTGAGCGAGGCCTTCGGCAAACCGCTGCGGGTGAGCCAGGGCCAGTGGCGCGCGCTCAACCTGTGCTGGGCGGTCTTCAACGCGCTGCTGGGGGCGCTCAACCTGGTGGTGCTGCGCTACTTCAGCGAGGGCACCTGGGTGGCCTTCAAGGTCATCGACATGGTGCTGGTGGTACTGTTCATCCTGGCGCAGGTGCTGTGGCTCAGCGCCCGCCAGGACGGGGTCGAGGCCCAGCCCTCGTGAGCGCGACGTCCGGGACCGTGGCGCAGCTGCGCAGTGCACTCGAGCGCGCGCTCGTGCCGAGCGAGCTCGAGATCATCGACGACAGCGCCGCGCACGCCGGCCACGCCGGGGCGCGCGACGGCGGGCACTACAAGGTGCTGGTGGTGGCCGAGGCGTTCCGCGGCCGCTCGCAGCTCGAGCGCCACCGCCTGGTGTACGGCGCGGTCGCCCCGCTCATGGCGCGCGCGGTGCACGCCCTCAACATCGTGGCACGTGCCCCGGGCGAGAGCCCGTGAGGCCCGTGAACCAAGCGGCCGGCGGCCGCTCCAACAGCAAACCCTAGCTTCCTACCAGTTCAGTCAACACCGGAAACTCCGTATGCACTACTCGCGTCTCTTCCTCCTCGTCGCCGCCCTCGCGGCGCTCGCAGCCTGCCAGCCCAAGGGCACGGCCAGCACCGCGGCCGCCAGCAGCGACACCTCGCCCCCGGTCGCCACCGTCAACGGCGTGCCGATCAGCCGGGATTTCTACGAGTTCTACATCAAGGGCATCACGCAGGGGAAGAGCTCCGCCGAGCTCAGCCCGCAGCAGCGCGCCGCGGCGCTCGACAACCTGATCCGCGCCCGTCTGGTGGGCGAGGAGGCGGTGAAGCAGGGGCTCGAAAAGAGCAGCGACAATGCCTACCTGCTCGAGCTGTCGCGCCTCAACGTGCTGCAGCAGGCGGTGGAGCAGAACTACCTGAAGGACCGCAAGCCCACCGAGCAGGAGCTGCACACCGAATACGAGTCGCAGGTCGCGGCCATGCCGAAGACCGAATACCACGCCCGCCACATCCTGGTGGCCAACGAGGGAGATGCGAAGAAGCTCATCGAGCGGCTCGACAAGGGCGAGAAGTTCGACGTGCTCGCCAAGAGTGAGTCGATCGATCCGTCCAAGAGCACCGGCGGTGATCTCGGCTGGTTCAGCCCCGAGCGCATGATGCCGGAGTTCGCCGGCGCGGTGATCGCCATGAAGCCGGGCGAGTACACCCACAACCCGGTGCACACGCAGTACGGCTGGCACGTCATCCAGCTGCTCGACACGCGCGAGGTCAGCCCGCCGGGCTACGACCAGGTCAAGGGGCGCCTCGACCAGATCGTGCAGGCGAAGAAGTTCCGCAGCTACACCGATGACCTGATGAAGAGCGCCAAGGTCGAGAAGCTGCTCGACCAGCAGGCCGCTGCGCCGCCGGCCGCCGCCGCTCCCCCCGCCGCGCCTGCCCAGCCCAGCCAGCCGGCCCCCGCGCCGGCGCCGGCGCCCGCTCCGGCGCAGCCGACGAAGAACTGACCGACCGTGGCGGCGGCCCTGCGGCGCCGCCGCCATTCTTTCCGGCAGAGTCAGCCGCCGGGGCTCTGCAGGAGCTGCTGCAGCTGTGCCTCATCCAGGATCGGCACACCGAGCTGCTGCGCCTTGGCGAGCTTCGAGCCGGCCTCGGCGCCGGCGACCACGCCGGTGGTTTTCTTCGAGACGCTGCCCGCCACCTTGGCACCGAGCGCGGTGAGCGCCTCCTGGGCCTGCTCGCGCGTCATTGCGCTCAATGTCCCGGTAATCACGTACGTGCGGCCCGCGAGCGGGGCGGCCCCCACCGCGGTCGGCTCGAGGTCAGGCCACGTCACACCTTTATCCCGTAACGCCTTGATAACCTTGCGGTGCTCCTCGGAGGCGAAGAACGCCGCGACGTGCTGCGCGACCACCGGGCCGACGTCCGGCACCTGCTCGATGGCCGCGGCGTCGGCCCGCATCAGCCGCTCGAGCGAGCCGAAGTGGCGCGCGAGTGCAAGGGCCGTGGCCTCGCCGACCTCGCGTATCCCCAAGCCATAGAGCAGCCGCGGCAGCGTCGTGCTGCGGCGCTCGTCGATGGCCGCCACGAGGTTGGCGGCCGACTTCTCACCCATCCGCTCGAGCTCGGCCAGTTGTGCCGCCTCGAGCGAATACAGGTCGGCGGGCGACTTCACCCACTCGTGCTCGATCAGCTGCTCGATGAGCTTATCGCCCAGCCCCTCGATGTCGAGAGCGCGGCGGCTGGCGAAGTGCCGCAGCGCCTCCTGGCGCTGCGCGCGGCAGGTGAAGCCGCCGGTGCAGCGCGCCACCGCCTCGCCTTCGGCGCGCAGCACCTGCGAATTGCACACCGGGCAGCGCGCCGGCAGCTCGACCGGTCGCGCGCCGGCGACGCGCTTCTCGGCGACGACGCTCACCACCTCCGGGATCACGTCGCCGGCGCGGCGCACCACCACGGTGTCGCCGACGCGCACGTCCTTGCGGTGCACCTCGTCGATGTTGTGCAGCGTGACGTTGCTCACGGTCACACCGCCGACGAACACCGGCTCGAGCCGCGCCAGCGGTGTCAGGGCCCCGGTGCGGCCGACGTTGAACTCGATGCCGCGCACCGTGGTGAGCGCTTCCTCGGCCGGGAACTTGTGCGCGATTGCCCAGCGCGGCGCGCGCGACACGAACCCGAGCCGCTCCTGATCCGCGCGCGAGTCGAGCTTGTAGACCACACCGTCGATCTGGTACGGCAGCTCGGCGCGCCGCGCTCCGAGCGTGCGGAAGAACTCGAGGCAGCCGGCCACGCCGCGCACCGTGCGCGCCAGCGGCGCCACCGGCAGCCCCAGCCCGCGCAACTGCCCGAGCAGCTCGCTCTGCCGTGCCGGCGGCGGCGTGCCCTCGAGCACCCCCAGGCCGTAGAAGTACGCCGCCAGCGGGCGCGTGGCGGTGATGCGCGCATCGAGCTGGCGCAGTGCGCCGGCCGCGGCGTTGCGCGGATTGACGAATACCTTCTCGCCGCGGGCGCGCGCCTCGTCGTTCATGCGTGCAAAGCCCTTGAGCGGCATGAATACCTCGCCGCGCACCTCGATCACCGCCGGGGCGCTGCCGCGCAGCCGCTGCGGCACCGCGCGGATCGTGCGCACGTTGGCGGTCACGTCCTCGCCGCGCACGCCATCGCCGCGCGTCGCGGCGCGCTCCAGCCGCCCGTCGCGGTAGCTGACCGCGACCGCCAGGCCGTCGAGCTTGGGCTCCGCGACGTAGTCGAGATCGCCCTCGACCCCGAGCCGCTCGTGGATGCGGCGGTCGAAGGCCGTCACCTCCTCCTCGCTGAAGGCGTTGTCGAGCGACAGCATCGGCACCTGGTGCAGCACCTCGCCGAAGGCGCCGCTCGGCGTACCGGCGACGCGCTGGGTCGGGGAGTCGGGGATGACGAGCTCGGGGTGCGCCTGCTCCAGCGCACGCAGCTCCTGCATCAGCCGGTCGTACTCGGCATCGGGGACCTGCGGGTCGTCGAGGACGTAGTAGCGGTAGTCGTGCTGTGCGATCTGCGCGCGCAGCTCGGCTGCGCGCGCCGCGGCCGCCGCGGTCACGACACCGCGCTCAGACGCTCGCGCAGCACCGCGATGCGCTGCGGCGTGAGCGGGCTGCCCTGCTCGTCCTGCAGCACCCCGTGCAGCCGGTCGTTGAGGCTGCGCGCCGTGATCACCAGCTCATCGAACGCCTGCGGCGGCGCCTTCGGCCCGGGCAGCACCGCGAACAGCGACAGGCCGCCGTAGTGCTGCGAATCCATGGTCTCCGCGTCGAAGGTGCCGGGCCGCGTCAGGCTGGCGGCGCTGAGCACCGCGCGCCGCTCCTCGTCGCCCTTGTGGAAGATCGAGAACTGCCCGAGCACGAAGCCCTCGGCGGCCAGCGCCTGGCGCAGCGAGCGTCCGGCGAAGCGCTCGGGCTGCGGCGCCACCAGGCGCAGCGCCACGACGCGGCGCTGCTCGTCCGGCGGCCACTCGACCACCGGCGCCTCGGCGTGCGGCGGCTCCGGCAGCGCCTCGCGCGGCAATGCCGGTGCGACGGTCGGCGGGACGCTCGCGGCAGGAACCGCGATCTCGGCCGCATCCGGCCCGGACTCGGCGCCCAGAGGCTCCTCGTCCGGCTCGTCCTCGAACTCCAGCTCCGCGTCGTCCTCGTCTTCAACCAGGGGCGCCACCGGCGCCGCCGCCGCCGGGCGCAACCGCGGCGGCATCGCCGGCAGGTCGGCGATCTCCACCACCGGCAGTCCGTGGGGCACGAGCGGCTCGCGCGCCCGCATCTCGGGCAGGGTGAGCGCCGGGTCGCGCGCCATGCGCGGCGCGTCGCCGGTCTCGCGCGGCGTGCCGCGCTCGTTGTCGCGGCCGCTCGCCTGACGCGGGCGGCGCCGCTCCCACCAGGTGAGTGCGACGATGAACAGCACCCCGATCACGAGAAGCGTCCAGCGCAGCTGCGACATCAGGCCGGCCAGGTGCATGGTCAGACGGCCGCCAAGCGCACCGCCTCGTCGACGTCCACGGTCACCAGGCGCGACACGCCCGGCTCGTTCATGGTCACGCCGATCAGCTGCGAGGCGAGCTCCATGGTGCTCTTGTTGTGGGTGATGAACACGAACTGCACGCGATTCGACATCTCCCGCACGATATCGCAGAACCGCCCGACATTGTGCTCATCGAGCGGCGCGTCCACCTCGTCCAGCAGGCAGAACGGCGCCGGATTCAGGTCGAATATCGAGAACACCAGCGCGACCGCGGTCAGGGCCTTTTCTCCGCCCGACAGCAGGTGGATGGTGCTGTTCTTCTTGCCGGGCGGGCGCGCCATGACGGCTACACCCGCGGTCAGCTTGTCCTCGCCGGTGAGCTCGAGATAGGCGTGGCCACCGCCGAACAGGCGCGGGAACTTCTCGCGCAGCCCGACGTTGATGCGCTCGAAGGTGTCCTCGAAGCGCGTGCGCGTCTCCTTGTCGATGCGCCGCATGGCCTCCTCCAGCGTCTCGAGCGCGGAGTTGAGGTCGGCGAACTGGCTGTCGAGATACTCCTTGCGCTGGGTGTGGTCCTTGAGCTCGTCGATCGCGGCAAGGTTGACCGAGCCGAGCTTCTCGATATCGGCACGCGCCTCGGCCAGCTGCAGCTCCCAGGCCGGTACGTCGGCTTCCGGGGCCAGCGCCGAGAGCACCTCATCGAGCGCGCAGCGCGTCTCGGCGAACTGCTCGGCGAGTGCCGCCCGGCGTACGTGGGTCTCCTGGGCCGCAAGTCGCGCCTGCTCCATCGACTCGCGCGCCGCGCTCACCCGCTGCTCGGCCGCGAGGCGCTGCTCATCGAGCCCGCGCAGCGAGCCCTCCGCCTCGGTCAGCAGCTCGCGTGCCTTGCTGAGGTCGGACTCGACCGCCAGGCGCTGCTCGAGCGCCTGCCCGAGCCGCCCCTGCGCCTGGATGACGGGCTCGTCGCCCGAGGCCAGCTCCTGTTCGAGCTCGCTGCGCCGCCGGGCGAGCTGCTCGCGCTGCTCGCTCATGCGCGCCACGCCGACCGCCACCGAACTTTCCGTGGAGCGGCGCGATTCCACCTGCACGTGCAGCTCGCGCGCGGCGAGCTGGGCGCTCTGCGCGCGGGCGCGCGCCTCGGCGAGCGCGGCGCGGCGCGCGTCCCGCTCGACGTTCAGGGACTGCTCGTGGCCGTCGAGCTCGCTGCGCGCGGCCCGCGCGCGGTTGAGCTCGGCAGCCGCACGCGTCAGTGATTCCGCGGTGGTGGCGCGCTCGCGCGCCACCGCGGCGGCATCCTCGTGCAACCGGTCAGTGCGGGCGCTCGATTCCGCGGCGCGCTCGCGCCGCGCCTCGAGGGTCGCCGTCAGGTCGGCGTGCCGCTGGTGCGCGTGCTGCACCGCCGCCTGCGCCGCATCGCGCGCGGCCTCGGCGCCGCCGAGCGCGGCGCGCGCCGCGGCCAGCGCACTCTCGGCCTCCCCGACCCGCGCGGCGGCGGCCGTCGCGGCCGTGCGCAGCCCCTTCAGCCGGTGCTCGCGCTCCAGTACCCCGGCACGCGGATCGGCACCGCGGCTGACCCGCAGCCAGTCGCGCCCCACCCACTCGCCCGCGCGCGTGATGAAGGACTCGCCGGCCGCAAGTCCGGCGCGGCCACCGAGGGCCGCGTGCAGTGAGTCGGCCGTGCGCACCCGTGCCAGCTGCGCCCGCACCGCCTCCGGTCCGTGCACGTGCGCGGCGAGGTTCGGCGCCGCGCCTGCCGGCAGCGCGCCGCGTGCCTCGATGAGCGTGACGCGTCCGGCGGCCAGCCGCGCGAGATCGCTGGCCGCGGCTTCGAGCTCCTCGACGCACACCGCCTCGAGATAGTCGCCCAGCACGGTCTCCACGGCGCGCTCCCAGCCGCCGTCGACCTCGAGCGCGGCGGCCAGCCGCGGCCGCGCGGCCAGCCCCGCGCCCGCGAGCCAGGCGCCGGCCTGGCCGGCGTGGTCGGTGAGCGCGGCCGCCTGCAGCGCCTCGAGGGAGGTGAGTTCGGCACGCGCGGCCTCGCGCGCGGCGCGCGCCGCTTCCAGCTGCGCCTCAGCCGCCTGCTGCGCGCCGCGCGCCTGCTGCACCTGTTGCTGTGCCTGCTCCAGCGCCGCGGCCATGCGCTCGCGCGTGCCGCGCGCCTCGGCCTCCTCACGGCTCGCCTGCGCCAGCTGCTCATCGAGGTCCTGAGCCCCGAGTGTGGCGTGCTCGGCGGCGAGGCGCTCGCTCTGCGCCGCGAGGTGCCGCAGCTGCTTCTCGAGCTGTTCGATGCGCGCCTGCTCGACCTGCGCGCTTTGCTCGGCGGCACCGCGCGCGCTGGTGTGCTGCTCCCAGCGCTGCTGCCAGGCGGCGAGCTCGCGCTCGCAGGCCTCGAGCGCCGCTGCCGTGCTCTGCTCCTCGCACTGTGCCTGCTCGCGCTGCGGCGCGAGCTGCGTCAGCTCGGCGCGCACCGCCTCGAGCTGGCGCTCGTCGCGGCCGATGTGGACGCCGAGCTCGCCGAGCGCCGCCTGGGTCTGCTCCAGGTCGGTGCGCTGGCGCTCGCGCAGCTCGCGGGTGTGCTCGATCGACTGCTCGAGGCGCGAGATCTCCGCGCCGACCTCGTAGTAGCGCCCCTGCACCGCCGACAGCGCATCGCTGAGGGCGCCGTGCACGCCGCGCTGCTTCTCGATCGCAGCCTCCGCGCCGCGCTGCGCGGCGAGCGCGGCCTGCATCGCCAGCTCGCGCTCGCGCACCGCCGCGTCGTGCACCTCGGCGCCGCTGTCCAGGTCGCGCAGCTTGAGCGCCAGCACTTCCGCGGTCAGGCGCCGCTCCTGCTCCTTGAGCGCCTGGTAGCGGCGCGCGGTGGCGGCCTGGCGCTGCAGGTGGCGGATCTGTTTCTCGACCTCGTCGCGCACGTCCTGCAGCCGCTCAAGATTCTCGCGCGTCTCGGCGACGCGCGCCTCGGTCTCCTTGCGCCGCTCCTTGTAGCGCGAGATGCCGGCCGCCTCCTCGACGAAGGCGCGCATGTCCTCGGCCTTGGCGTCGATGACGCGCGAGATCATGCCCTGCTCGATGATGGCGTAGCTGCGCGAGCCCAGACCGGTGCCGAGGAACAGGTTGGTGATGTCCTTGCGGCGGCAGCGGCCGCCGTTGATGAAGTAGGCCGAGGTGCCGTCGCGCGCCACCTGGCGCTTGAGCGAGATCTCGCTGTAGCTGGCGTAGGCGCCGCCGATCTTGCCGTCGGCGTTGTCGAATACCAGCTCGACGGAGGCCGTGCCCACCGGCTTGCGGGCGCTCGAGCCGTTGAACACCACGTCCGCCATGTTGTCGCCGCGCAGGTGCTTGGCCGACAGCTCGCCCATCACCCAGCGCACCGCGTCGATGACGTTGGACTTGCCGCAGCCGTTCGGGCCGACGACTCCGGTGAGATTGCTGGGAAAGTTTATTTGGGTCGGATCGACGAAGGATTTGAAGCCGGCGAGCTTGATCTTGGTCAGCCGCATCTGGTGGTGTCTTCCCGCGTCTCGGCCCCCCGAGGATGGTGTAGTGTAGTGGAATATGCCCGGCGCGCCCACAACGCAGCTCGAGACGTTCGCCAATCCGCAGACCGAGCGCGACTACACCATCCGCATGCAGATCCCCGAGTTCACCTGCCTGTGTCCGCGCACCGGGCAGCCGGACTTCGCCACGCTCGAACTCGAGTACGTGCCCGACCGGCTGTGCGTGGAGCTGAAGTCCCTGAAGCTCTACATCTGGTCGTTCCGCGAGCGCGGTGCCTTTCACGAGGCGGTGACTAACGAGATCGCCGCGCACCTGCACGAGGCGGTGCGCCCGCGCTTCCTGCGCCTCACGGCGCGCTTCAACGTGCGTGGCGGCATCTGCACCAGCGTTGTCGCCGAGCGCCGACAGAGCGGCTGGCAACCGCCGCCGCCCGTCAGCCTGCCCTAGCCCGGGCCGACGAAATCATCCCGCGGCGCGTCGCCGGCCGCCGCCGGCACCCCGCAACCCGCACCGCGCCGGTACACCTGTACACGCCGAAGTCGGCCGGTATAATCGCGCGTTCTTCACGACCCCCGCGGTCAAATTGAGGAGCTATTGATGCCGGCCAAGAGACCTGCGCCCAAGTCCGCGAAGGGCAAGAAGGCAGCCAGCAGGCCGCCGGCGCGCAAGGCGCTCGCACGCAAGCCCGAACCCGTCCGCGCCCGCACTGCCGTGGCCGCATCCCACACGCGCAAGAGCGTGGTGGCGCCGAAGAAGCCGGCCACCAGCGCCGCCCCCGCCGAGAGTCCCGAGGTAAAGAAGCCGCTGCGCCCGGTGGTGGCGACCGCCGTGGCCGCGGCACCACGCCCGGCGGCGCCCGCCGAGGGCGATGACGGCGATTCGCTCGAGCCGGGGAGCCTGCTCGCAGGTCCGCGCAACGTACAGCCGTACATCGTCAAGCGCGGCGAGCTGTACATGAGCAAGGAGCAGCTCGAGCACTTCCGCAACATCCTCAACAGCTGGAAACGCGATCTCATGGTCGAGGTCGACCGCACCGTCTCGCACATGAAGGACGAGGCGGCGAACTTCCCCGACCCCAATGACCGCGCCACCCAGGAAGAGGAATTCAGCCTCGAGCTGCGCACGCGCGACCGCGAGCGCAAGCTCATCCGCAAGATCGACGAGGCGCTGAAGCGCATCGAGGACGGCTCGTACGGCTATTGCCTCGAGACCGGCGAGGAGATCGGCATCAAGCGCCTCGAGGCGCGACCGGTGGCGACCCTCAGCATCGAGGCCCAGGAGCGCCGCGAACGGCGCGAGCGCCAGTACGGCGACCGCGACGACCGATACCGCTGACCCCGCGGGCACTTCCGCCCCCACCGCGGTGCCCTACGTAGGGCGTTTCGCACCCTCGCCCACCGGCGATCTGCACCTCGGCTCGCTCGTCGCCGCCCTCGGCAGCTACCTCGACGCCCGCAGCCACGGCGGTCACTGGCTGCTGCGCATGGAGGATCTCGATACGGCGCGCGTGTTGCCGGGGTGCGCTGCGCGCATGCTGCGCACGCTCGAGAGCTTCGGGCTGCACTGGGACGGTGCCGTCACCTATCAGAGCGCGCGCACCGGGCACTACGCCCAGGCACTCGAGCGGCTGAACGCCGCCGGCCTCACCTTCGAGTGCGGCTGCTCGCGACGCGAGCGCGCCAACCAGGGCGGCTACCCCGGCACCTGCCGCTCACGCGCGCCCGGGGCCGGACCCACTGCGCTGCGCTTCCGGGTGGACGATGCCCGCACCGTGCGCTTCACCGATCGCATACAGGGCGAGTGCGGCTTCGCACTGCGCGAGCGCGGCGACGTCATCGTCCGGCGCCGCGACCACGCCTTCGCCTACCAGCTGGCGGTGGTGGTCGATGATGCACTGCAAGGTATCAGCGACGTGGTCCGTGGCGCCGACCTCCTCGACAGCACCGCCTGGCAGATCGCGCTCCAGGACGCCCTCGCCCTGCCGCGACCGCGCTACGCGCACCTGCCCCTGGTGGTCGAGCCGGGCGGGGCGAAGCTTGCCAAGTCCCGCCGCTCGATACCCCTGGACCCGGGAGCTGCGGCTCCTCTTCTTTATGAGGCGCTCACTCTGCTGAAACAGGACCCTCCGGCCACGCTTAAGCCAGAGTCAGCAGGCCGCATGCTCGAGTGGGCCTGCGCGCACTGGGAGTTGGAACGGGTCCGGGGGGCTGCGCGAAGTTGCGGCTAGCGGGTGAAGTTAGGCACGGCGACGATTTCGCGCGTTTCCCGTTGGGTTCGCCCGGCCGTTGTAATAAGGTATATGCAGGGCCTGCGCACTATGGAAGGTGCATCAATCACCCATAGTGAGGGACGGGAAGATGAGCGAACCGCGCACCATAAAGAAGTACCCGAACAGGCGGTTGTATGACACGGTCGAGAGCCGCTACATAACCCTCGCCGACATCCGCCGTCTGGTGCTCGAGCGCATCGACTTCATTGTCATCGACAAGAAGTCACAGGGAGACATCACGCGCTCGATCCTGCTGCAGGTGATCGCCGAGCAGGAGCACGTCGGCGAGCCGCTCATGAGCCGCGACTTTCTCTCGCAGGTGATCCGTTCCTACGGCGCCGGCGTACGCGGCGCCATGGGCAGCTATCTCGAGCAGAGCCTGAAGCTGTTCGCCGCCGGCCGCGGCCCGCAGGGCTGAGAGCCCGCCGCAGCAGCACGGCGCGCACCGGGCGGTGCGCGCCGGCGTTCGCGCTGCTTAGTTCGTCCCCACGTCGCGCATCGACAGGCGGATGCGCCCCTGGCGATCCACCTCGAGCACCTTGACGCGGATCACGTCGCCTTCCTTGAGCTTGTCGCTGACACGCTCGACGCGCTCGTTGGAGATCTGCGAGATGTGCACCAGGCCGTCGCGTCCGGGCAGGATGGTGACGAAGGCGCCGAAGTCCATGAGGCGCGCTACCTTGCCCTCGTAGATGCGGCCCACCTCGACGTCGGCGGTGATCAGCTCGATGCGCCGCAGCGCCTCGCGCCCGGCCTGACCGGAGACCGAGGCGATCTTCACCGTGCCGTCGCTCTCGATGTCGATGGTGGTGCCGGTCTCCTCGGTGATCTGGCGGATGACCGCGCCGCCCTTGCCGATGACGTCGCGGATCTTCTCCGGATCGATCTTGAGGGTGATGATCGAGGGGGCCCACTCGGACATCTTCTCGCGCGAGGTGCTGATGACCCGGTTCATCTCGCCGAGGATGTGCAGCCGCCCGGCACGGGCCTGCTCGAGCGCGACCTTCATGATCTCGGGCGTCACGCCCTCGACCTTGATGTCCATCTGCAGCGCGGTGACGCCGTCCTTGGTGCCGGCGACCTTGAAGTCCATGTCACCGAGGTGATCCTCGTCGCCGAGGATGTCGGTGAGCACCTGGTAGCGGCTGCCCTCGAGCACCAGGCCCATGGCAACGCCGGCCACGGGGGCCTTGATCGGCACGCCGGCATCCATGAGCGACAGCGAGGTACCGCACACGCTCGCCATGGACGAGGAGCCGTTGGATTCGAAGATCTCCGACACCACGCGGATCGTGTACGGGAACGTGGTCATGTCCGGCATGACCGCCGCGACGCCGCGGCGCGCCAGGTTGCCGTGGCCGATCTCGCGGCGCTTCGGCGAGCCCATCATGCCGGTCTCGCCCACCGAGAACGGCGGGAAGTTGTAGTGCAGCATGAACGGCTCGCGGCGCTCGCCCTCGAGCGCGTCGATGATCTGCGCGTCACGCGTGGTGCCGAGCGTCGTGACCACCATCGCCTGGGTCTCGCCGCGGGTGAACAGCGCCGAGCCATGGGTACGCGGCAGCACGCCGACCTTGACGGTGATCGGGCGCACGGTCTTGGTATCGCGGCCGTCGATGCGCGGCTCGCCGTTCAGGATCCGCTGGCGGACGATGTTGCTCTCGAGCTTGAACAGCGCGTTCTCCACCTGCTCGCCGCTGAACTTCGGCGCCTCGCCCCCGGCGAGCGTCGTCAGCAGCTGGGTCTTGATCTCGCCGAGGCGCGTGTGACGCTGCTGCTTCTCGGTGATGCTGTAGGCCTGGGCGATGGCCGCCTGGGCGTGCAGCGACACGGCGCTGTTGAGGTCGGCGTTGTCGGCCGCCGGTTCCCACTTCCAGCGCGGCTTGCCGGCCTGGGCGGCGAGTTCCTTGATGGCGCGGATCGCGACCTGCATCTGCTCGTGGCCGAAAACCACCGACCCGAGCATGACCTCTTCGGACAGGCCCTTGGCCTCGGACTCGACCATGAGCACGGCATGCTCGGTACCGGCGACCACCAGGTGCAGCTGCGATTCGGCGAGATCCTTGGCGGTCGGGTTGAGGAGGTACTTGCCGTCCTTCCAGCCGACGCGGGCGGCACCGATCGGCCCGTTGAACGGGATGCCCGAGAGCGCCAGCGCCGCCGAGGCGCCGAGCAGCCCGGGGATGTCGGCGTCGATGTCGGGGTCCATCGACAGCACGGTGGCGACCACCTGCACATCATTGAGGAAGCCGTCCGGGAACAGCGGCCGGATCGGGCGATCGATGAGACGCGAGTTGAGCGTCTCCTTCTCGGTCGGGCGCCCCTCGCGCTTGAAGA
Source organism: Steroidobacteraceae bacterium (assembly GCA_025451275.1). Classification (GTDB taxonomy): domain Bacteria; phylum Pseudomonadota; class Gammaproteobacteria; order Steroidobacterales; family Steroidobacteraceae; genus 13-2-20CM-66-19. The sequence continues at coordinate 12,779 of JANWKR010000035.1, read as the reverse complement.
AGCCGCCGGGTATGCGGCCCGCGGCATAGGTCTTCTCGATGTAGTTGACGGTCAGGGGAAAGAAATCGCGCCCCGGGGTCGGGGCGGTCTTGGCGACCGCGGTGACGAGCACCACGGTCTCGCCCATGGAAACACGCACCGCTCCGTCCGCCTGGCGGGCGAGTTCGCCCGTCTCGATGGTGACGGTATGCGGGCCATACGGAAATGACTTGCTGACGACGCTCACAGCTCAAACCTCAAAAGTGAATAGGAAGGGTGAAAAACAAAGGCCGCGCGGTTAGGCAGCGGCCTTGGGTTTTTCAGCGACGGAGTCCCAGGCGTTCGACGACTTCCTGGTACTTCTCGGGTTGTGTGGCTCTGAGGTAATCGAGGAGCTTGCGGCGCTGGTTGACGAGCTTGACGAGGCCGCGGCGCGAAGAGTGATCGCGCTTGTGCGCGGTGAAGTGCTCGCCCAGTCCGTTGATGCGTTCCGAGAGCAGTGCCACCTGAACTTCCGGAGAGCCGGTGTCGGCTGGTCCGCGGCGGAACTGTGCGAGGATGCCGCCCTTTTTCTCGCTGGTTAATGCCATTGCGCAACTGTCCTAACTACTTGTCTTAAGAGCCCTTTTGGTAAGCCGCGCATTGTACCTGCGGGAACGCTTTCACGACAAGCTTAAGAACTGTGTCATCCCTTGCGCGGCTGGATCGTTGGGGCCTACGATGACCCTCGAGGTGACTGCCATGCTGAACAGACTGCTTCTCGGCGCCGGCCTCGCTGCCGCACTGGCCGCCTGCGCCAGCACCCCGCCCCAGCCGACCCAAACTGCCGCGGCCAAGGCCCCCGTCGGGTGCGTTCCCGACACGGCTACGCGCATTCCGTCGAGCGATCCGAAGACCTGCGCGGGCTTCGGCCACAGCTGGAACCAGGACGACATCAGTCGCACCGGCCAGGCGACTCCGGGCGGCGCGCTGCGCCTGCTGGATCCGACCCTGACCGTCACGGGGCACTGACGGCTGCTTCGATGAGGCGGCGGGGCTGCAAGGTCCCCGCCGCATCGGTCTCGCCGAGCCCCAGAAACCGCCCGTCCGCGTAGATGCGCATGCGCGCCAGCGGCGCCGCGCCGAGCGCAATCCTCTGACCCTTGAGCAGGCGCTGCCCTTCGGCGGCGGTCAGCGTCACGGCCGGCAGCCCCTGCAGCGGGAAGTCGATGGGCAGGAGCGGCGGCGGTTCGCCACGCTCGTGCGCGGCGCGCAGTGCCTCCAGGGTGTGCATGGCCTCGCCCTCGAACGGCTGCACCGCCAGACGCCGCAGCACCGTGACGTGGCCGCAGCTGCCGAGCGCTGCCGCCAGGTCCTCGGCGAGCACCCGGATGTAGGTGCCCTTGGAGCACACGGTCTCGAGCTCGAGGGTGTCGGTGCCCAGCTCGCGCAGCGTCAGCTCGAACAGCTGCACCTCGCGCGCCTCGCGCTCCACCTCGATGCCGGCGCGGGCCAGCTTGTAGAGCGGCTGGCCGTCGCGCTTCAGCGCCGAGTACATGGGCGGCACCTGGCGCGTCACGCCGCGGAAGCCTGCGAGGGTACGCTCGAGCGCCGCGCGCTCCAGCGGCGGCACCGGGGCGCGGGCCACCACCTCGCCCTCGGCATCACCGGTGGCGGTGCGCGACCCGAGACTGACCGTGAAGCGATAGCGCTTGGTGCCGGCGAGGATGGCGCCTGCGACCTTGGTGGCCTCGCCCAGGCAGATCGGCAGCATGCCGGTCGCGAGCGGATCGAGACTGCCGACGTGGCCCGCCTTGACGCGGCCGTAGAGTGCGCGCACGCGCTGCAGCGCCGCATTCGACGACAGGCCCTGCGGCTTGTCGAGCAGCAGGATGCCGCAGGTCATGGCGGGGTCAGCCGTGTTCGGGGTCGGCGCCGCCGGCGCCGCTGTCGGCCGCGACCGCGCCGTCGATCAGGCGCGTCAGGCGCTCGGCCGCCTCCACGCTCGCGTCGAACACGAACTCCAGGCGTGGCGCGTGGCGCAGCCGCAGCCGCCGGCCGAGCTCGCCGCGCAGGAAGCCGCCGGCGTGGGTCAGTCCGCGCTGCACCTCCTCGGCCGGCTGGCGCGAGGCGAACGGGGTGAAGTAGACGCGCGCCGTGCCCATGTCGGCGGCCACGCTCACCGCGGTGATCGTGACGTTGCCGACGCGCGGATCCTTGACCTCACGGGCGATCAGAGCGGCGAGCACCCGCTGGATCTCCGCCTCGATGCGCTGCGTGCGGGCCTGCGACATTACTGCAGAGTTCTCGCAACCTCGACGCGCGCGAAGCACTCGATCTGGTCGTTGACGCGCACGTCCTGGTAGTTCTTCACGCCGATGCCGCACTCGGTGCCGGCGCGCACCTCGCCGACGTCGTCCTTGAAGCGCCGCAGCGACTCGAGCGCGCCTTCGAAGATGACCACGTTGTCGCGCAGCACGCGGATCGGGTTGTTGCGCTTCACGAGACCTTCGGTCACCAGGCAGCCGGCGACCACGCCGAACTTGGAGGAGCGGAACACCTCGCGCACCTGCGCCACGCCGACGATCTGCTCCTTGATCTCCGGCTGCAGCATGCCGGTCATCATCTGCTTCACGTCGTCGATGGCTTCGTAAATGATGCTGTAGTAACGCACCTCGACGCCGGTTTCCTTGACCGCCTCGCGCGCGCCGGCATCGGCGCGCACGTTGAAGCCGATGACGAGCCCGCGCGAAGCCGCCGCCAGCTGCACGTCCGAGACGGTGATGCCGCCCAGGCCGCTCGCGACTACCTTCACCTGCACCTCCTCGGTGGACAGCTTGGTGAGCGCCTCGCGCAGCGCCTCGGCGCTGCCCTGCACGTCCGCCTTGATGAGCACCGCGACCACCCCGGCCTTGTCCTCGCCGAGCTGCGAGAATACGTCCTCGGCACGCGTCGACTGGCGCGCCAGCTTGACGTCGCGGAACTTGCCCTGGCGGTACAGGGCCACCTCGCGCGCCTTGCGCTCGCTCTCGACCGCCAGCAGCTCGTCCCCGGCGTTGGGCGCGGCCGACAGGCCCAGCACCACGACCGGCATCGACGGCGGTGCCTCGGCGACCGGCTTGCCGTTCTCGTCGAACATGGCGCGCACGCGCCCGAATTCGGAGCCGGCGATGATCGAATCGCCCATGTGCAGCGTGCCGCGCTTCACCAGCACGGTCGCCACGGCACCGCGGCCCTTCTCGATGCTCGACTCGATGACCACGCCGGCAGCCAGCCCGGTGCGCGGTGCACGCAGCTCGAGCACCTCGGACTGCAGCAGGATCGATTCCAGCAGCTGGTCGATCCCCTGACCGGTGCGCGCCGAGACCGGCACGAAGATGTTCTCGCCGCCCCACTCCTCGGAGATGACCTCCTGCTTGGACAGCTCGGTGCGGATGCGGTCGAGATCCGCATCGCTCTTGTCGATCTTGTTGATGGCCACCACGATCGGCACGCCGGCGGCGCGCGCGTGCTGGATGGCCTCGATGGTCTGCGGCATGACGCCGTCGTCGGCGGCCACCACCAGCACCACCACGTCGGTGGCCTTGGCGCCGCGGGCGCGCATGGCGGTGAAGGCCGCATGGCCCGGCGTATCCAGGAAGGTGATGACGCCCTTGGGCGTCTCGACGTGGTAGGCACCGATGTGCTGGGTGATGCCACCGGCCTCGCCCGCCGCCACCTTGGTGCGGCGGATGTAGTCGAGGAGCGAGGTCTTGCCGTGGTCGACGTGGCCCATGATGGTGACCACCGGCGGGCGCGGCTCGACTTCAGCCTCGGCGCTTGCCCCCTGCAGGTCCTCCTCGATCTGGTTTTCCTTCAGCACCTTCGGGGTGTGGCCCATTTCCTCGACCACCAGCACCGCGGTGTCCTGGTCGATCGGCTGGTTGATGGTGGCCATGACGCCCATGTTCATGAGCGTCTTGATGACCTCGGTGGCCTTGACCGCCATCTTCTGCGCCAGCTCCGCCACGGTGACGGTCTCGCCGATGCCGACCTCGCGCACCACCGGTGCGGTCGGCATCTCGAAGCCGTGCTTGCCCTCGGCGCCGGACGCCACCAGGCGCGACTTGGCGCGCCGCTTCTTCTTGTAGCGCGAGCTGACATCACCGGCGACGTGCAGCTCCTGGCGCCCGTAGCGGGTGTGCTTGTCGTCCGCGGCCGGGGCCGGCGCGACGGGGGCGGGGCGCTCGCGCACCGGGGCCACGGCCGGCGCCGGCTGCGGCCGCTCGCGCTCGGTGGCGCGGCGCTCGGTCTCCTCGCGCTCGCGGCTGCGGCGCGCCTCGTCGTCGCGGGTACGCTGCTCGGCGACGCGGCGCGCGTCTTCCTGCGCGCGGCGGCGGGCTTCCTCTTCCTCGACGCGCCGGCGGTTCTCGGCCTCGAGCCGCTCGCGCTCACGGCGCTCGGCATCGGCGCGCTCGCTGGCGGCGCGCACCGCCTCCTCGGCCTCGCGCTTGCGCGAGTCGAGCTCGTCCTGCTGCGCGCGCGCCTGCTCCTCGAGCACGTCGCGCTTGATGTAGTTGCGGGTGCGGCGCACCTCGACGTTGACGGTGCGTGCCCGGCCCTGATTGCTGGCGAGTTTCAGCTCGCTCTGGGTCTTGCGCTTGAGGGTGATCTTGCGCGGCGCGCCGTCGCCGCCCGCGTCCTCGCTGCCGTGCGCGCGGCGCAGGTGCGTGAGCAGCTCGAGCTTGGCATCGTCGCTGATGCGCGCGTCGGGCCCCGACACCTTGATGCCCGCCTGGTCCAGCTGCACCAGCAGCCGGTCCACGGGCACCTTCAGCACCTCGGCAAACTGGGAAACGGTCACTTCCGCCATACGCTTGTCTTCCTCAGGTGCCGTTGCCCGCCTCGAACCACGGGGCACGCGCCGTCATGATGAGCTGGGCCGCCTTGTCCTGCGCCAGTCCCTCGATATCCGCGAGCTCGTCCACCGACTGCTCGGCGAGGTCCTCGCGGGTGCGCACGCCGCGCCGCGCGAGCGTGAGCGCCAGGTCCGGGCTCATGCCCTCGAGCAGCAGCAGGTCGTCCGCGGGCATCGACTGGTCGAGCGTCTCCTCGCTGGCGATCGCCTGCGTCAGCAGCACGTCGCGGGCGCGGTTGCGCAGCTCCTTGACGATGCCCTCGTCGAACTCCTCGATCGCCGCCAGCTCCGCCTGCGGCACGTAGGCGATCTCCTCGATGGTCGAGAAGCCCTCCTGGGCGAGGATGGTGGCCACGTCCTCGTCGACGTCCAGCTGCTTCATGAACATCTGCACCAGCGCCTTGGCCTCGGTCTCGCTCTTGGCCTCGGCGTCCGACTCGGTCATGACGTTCAGGTCCCAGCCGGTCAGCTGACTGGCGAGGCGGATGTTCTGGCCGCCGCGGCCGATGGCCTGGCTGAGCTTCTCCTCAGACACCGCGATGTCCATCGAGTGCGCATCCTCGTCGACGACGATCGACATGACCTCGGCCGGGGACATGGCGTTGATGACGAACTGCGCGGGGTTGTCGATGAACGGGATGATGTCCACGCGCTCGCCGGCGATCTCGTTGGAGACCGCCTGCACGCGCGAGCCGCGCATGCCGACGCACGCGCCCACCGGGTCGATGCGCGGGTCGTTGCTGCGCACCGCGATCTTGGCGCGGATGCCCGGGTCGCGCGCCGCGCCCAGGATCTGGATCAGGCCCTGGCCGACCTCCGGCACCTCGAGCTTGAACAGCTCGATGAGGAACTCCGGTGCGGTGCGGGTGAGGAACAGCTGCGGGCCGCGCGGCTCGGAGCGCACCTCTTTGAGGAACGCCTTGATGCGGTCCTGCGGCTTGGCCTGCTCGCGCGGGATCATGTCGGTGCGTGGCACGAAGCCCTCGGCGTTCGAGCCGAGGTCGACGAAGATGCCGTTGCGGTCGACGCGCTTCACCACGCCGCTGACCAGCGTGCCGACGCGGTCCTTGTAGGCATCCACCACCTGGGCGCGCTCGGCCTCGCGCACCTTCTGCACGATCACCTGCTTGGCCTGCTGGGCGGCAATGCGGCCGAACGCCACCGACTCGACCGGCTCCTCGACGAAGCCGCCGATCTCGGCCTTGGAATTCATCTCCAGCGCATCGTCGAGCCGCAGCTCGCGCTCGGGGACCTCGAGCTCCTTGGAGTCGTCGGCGAATACCTTCCAGCGGCGGAAGGTCTCGTAGTCGCCGCTCTTGCGGTCGATCGCCACGCGCGCGTCCCACTCCTCGCCGTGCTTCTTGCGGGTAGCCGAGGCCAGAGCCGCCTCGAGCGCCTCGAAGATCACTTCCTTGTCGACGCCCTTCTCGTTGGAGACGGCGTCCACCACCATCAGAATTTCTTTGTTCACAGTCTGAGATACCTCGGCGCCACCCTCAGGACGCCAGCCTGGCCTTGCCAATTTCCGCGAATGTCATCGCCACCTGCTCGCGATCGACCTCGAGCGCGATGCCACCATCATCGACCGTCAGCAGCGTGCCGGTGTAGCGCCGCCGCCCGGCGCGCGGCTCCTTGAGCTCCACGAACACCCGCGAGCCGACGAAGCGCCCGAAGTGCGCCCGGGTGCGCAGCACCCGGTCGAAACCCGGCGAGGACACCTCCAGCGTGTAGGCGCTCGGGATCGGATCCTGGGCGTCGAGCAGCGCCGACACCTCGCGGCTGACCGCGGCGCAGTCCTCGAGCCCCACCCCGCCCTCGCGGTCGATGAACAGGCGCAGCACGGCATGCGCGCGCCCCGAGGAGAGCTCGAGCTCCACCAGCTCATAGCCCAGGGAACCGAGCACAGGCTCGATGAGGGCGATCAGCCGCTCGCGCAAGATCCCCGTCACGCCTTGTTCCCCCGCGCAGCGCCCGGTGCAACGCCGCTGCAAACAAAAATGGGCCTAAAGGCCCACCCCAAAAACAAAAAGCCCCGCGGGGGGCTTTCCGGATCTGCTCACTCTCGGGGGTACCGCGCGCCGGACGTCCCGGTCGCGGCAGCGGTACCAGCCACCCGTCCCCGCGCCACGTCGAACCACGGGGGGCCGCGCATTCTACCGGAAGTCCGGCCCCGGGGGGAACTGCCGTCGGGCCCCGCCACCCGGCCCGGGCGGCGGCCCGCCGGCCCACCCGCCCTAAGCCTGTATAGACAACCCAGGGCGGGGCTGCCACCATACGCGCCGGTCCCGCCCTGCCCCCTTAAAAGAGGCGCCCCGTGACGCTGCAGCCGGCCACCGCCCGCTACCAGAAGGTCAAGCACTTCATCCTCGACCGCATCGCGGCCGGGTCGCTGCGCGCCGGGGAACGCGTACCGTCCGAGAACGAGCTCACCCGCACCCTGACCGTCTCGCGCATGACCGCCAACCGCGCCCTGCGCGAGCTCGCCGAGGACGGGGTGCTGGTGCGGGTCGCAGGCGTCGGCACCTTCGTCGCCGAGCAGCGCGTGCACGCCCACCCGCTCGAGGTGCGCAACATCGCCGACGAGATCCGCGCCCGCGGCCACGAGCACCGCCTGAAGGTCGTGGCGCTGGAGAGCGTGGCCGCGAGCCGCGAGCTGGCCGAGCGCTTCGTGCTCCGGCCCGGCGCGCCGCTCGACTACTCGCTCCTCACCCACTTCGAGGACGGCGCGCCGCTGCAGGTCGAGGAGCGCTACGTCAATCCGCTGGCCGCGCCCGGCTACCTGCGCAACGATTTCACCCGCACCACGCCGCATGAGTTCCTGGTGCGCGTGGCGCCGCTGCAGCGCGCCGAGCACACCGTGCGCGCGCTGCTGCCCGAGCGGCGCATCCGGCGCCTGCTGCGGCTCGAGGCCGGCGAGCCGTGCCTGCTCATCATGCGCCGCACCTTCTCGCAGGGACGTGTCGCCAGCATCGCCGATCTCTATCATCCCGGTTCGCGCTACGAGCTCGCCGCGAACTGTCAGCCGAGGTCACTGCCATGAATGACACCGCCTCCCGGCCGAGCCTCTCCGCCCCGCGCGGCCCGACCCTCAGCTGCCGCAGCTGGCTCACCGAGGCCCCGCTGCGCATGCTCATGAACAACCTCGACCCGGAGGTCGCCGAGCGCCCGCAGGAGCTCGTGGTGTACGGCGGCATCGGCAAGGCGGCGCGCAACTGGCAGTGCTTCGAGCAGATCGTGGCCGCGCTGCGCCAGCTCCAGGACGACGAGACGCTGCTCATCCAGTCGGGCAAGCCGGTGGGCGTGTTCCGCACCCACCCCGACGCGCCGCGCGTGCTCATCGCCAACTCCAACCTGGTGGCGCACTGGGCCACCTGGGAGCACTTCAACGAGCTCGACCGCAAGGGCCTCATGATGTTCGGCCAGATGACCGCGGGGTCCTGGATCTACATCGGCAGCCAGGGCATCGTGCAGGGCACCTACGAGACCTTCGTCGAGGTGGGCCGGCAGCACTTCGGCGGCCAGGTCGGCGGGCGCTGGATCCTGACCGCGGGACTCGGGGGCATGGGCGGGGCGCAGCCGCTGGCCGCCACCATGGCCGGGTTCTCCATGCTCGCCATCGAGTGCCGCCCGGAGCGCATCGCCAAGCGCCTGCAGACCCGCTACCTCGACGTCGAGGCCAGGACACTGGACGAGGCACTCACGCTCCTCGAGCGCGCAAGGCACAGCGGCCGGCCGGTGTCGGTGGGACTGCTCGGCAACGCCTGCGAGGTGCTGCCCGAACTGCTGCGCCGCGGCGTGCGGCCCGACGCGGTCACCGACCAGACCTCCGCCCACGACCCGCTGAACGGCTACCTGCCCGGCGGCTGGTCGGTCGAGAAGTGGGACCGGCTGCGCGGCGGCTCGCCGGCGGAAGCCGCGCAGGTCGAGCGCGCCGCGCGCGCCTCCATGGCGCGGCACGTGGAGGCGATGCTCGCGTTCAAGGCGCAGGGCCTGCCGGTGTTCGACTACGGCAACAACCTGCGTCAGGTGGCGCTCGATGAGGGCGTGAAGGACGCCTTCGCCTTCCCCGGCTTCGTGCCGGCCTACGTGCGGCCGCTGTTCTGCCGCGGCATGGGCCCGTTCCGCTGGGTGGCACTGTCGGGGGACCCGGAAGACATCTACCGCACCGACGCCAAGGTGCGCGAGCTCCTGCCGGATGACCCCCACCTGCACCACTGGCTGGACATGGCGCGCGAGCGCATCCAGTTCCAGGGCCTGCCGGCGCGCATCTGCTGGGTCGGACTCGGCGACCGCCACCGCCTCGGCCTCGCCTTCAACGACATGGTGGCGAAGGGCGAGCTCAAGGCCCCCATCGTCATCGGCCGCGATCACCTCGACTCCGGCTCGGTCGCCAGCCCCAACCGCGAGACCGAGTCGATGCGCGACGGCTCGGACGCGGTGGCCGACTGGCCGCTGCTGAACGCGCTCCTCAACACCGCCAGCGGCGCTACCTGGGTCTCGATCCACCACGGCGGCGGCGTCGGCATGGGCTACTCGCAGCACGCGGGCGTGGTGATCGTGTGCGACGGCACGGCGGCGGCGGCGCGCCGCATCGAGCGGGTGCTGTGGAACGACCCGGCGAGCGGCGTCATGCGCCACGCCGATGCCGGCTACGAGCTCGCCGTGGAGTGCGCACGCGAGCGCGGCCTCAACCTGCCGTTCCTCGCCGGTCGCTGATCATGGCCGAGACCCTGAGGCTCTGGCGCCACGCGCGCCTCGCCACCTGCGATGCCGCGGCGCGCCGCATCGAGCGCGGCGCCCTCCTCACCCGCGGCGCGCGCATCGAGTGGGTGGGCGAGGAGCAGGCGCTGCCGGCGGTGACGCCGGATGAGAGCCACGATCTCGGCGGCGCCTGGGTGACGCCCGCACTCATCGACTGCCACACCCACCTGGTGTTCGCCGGCAATCGCGCCGCGGAGTATGCCGAGCGCCTGCGCGGGCGCTCGTACGCCGACATCGCGCGCGCCGGCGGCGGCATCCTCTCGAGCGTGCGCGCGCTGCGCGCGGCGAGCGAGCAGCAGCTGTTCGATGAGTCGGCGCCGCGCCTGGCGGCGTTCCTCGCCGAGGGCGTGACCACCATCGAGATCAAGTCCGGCTACGGACTGACGCTCGAGGACGAGGCCAAGATGCTGCGCGTGGCGCGCGAGCTCGGGCGCGCCTTCCCGGTGACGGTGCGCACGACGCTCCTGGCGGCGCACACGGTGCCACCCGAGTACCAGGGGCGCGCCGATGATTACATCGACGCCGTGGCGCGCGAGTGGCTGCCGGCGCTGGCGCACGCGGGCCTGGTGGACGCCGTCGACGTGTTCTGCGAGGGCATCGCCTTCAGCGTCGCGCAGGCCGAGCGGCTGTTCGCGGCGGCGCGCGCGCTCGGCGTGCCGGTGAAAATGCACGCCGAGCAGCTCTCCAACCTCGGCGGCTCGCTCGCCGCGGCACGGCTCGGCGCCCTGTCCTGCGACCATCTCGAGTACGCGGGCGAGGCCGAGGCCGCAGCGCTCGCCGCCGCCGGCAGCGCGGCGGTGCTGTTGCCGGTGGCGTTCTACTGCCTCGCCGACACGCACAAGCCGCCGGTCGCGGCGCTGCGCTCCGCCGGCGCTGCGATCGCGGTCGCCAGCGACTGCAACCCGGGCTCGGCGCCCGGCACCTCGCTCCTGACCGCCATGAGCATGGCGACCCGCCTGTTCGGGCTCACCGCCGAGGAGGCACTGCTGGGCGTGACGCGCCACGCCGCCCAGGCCCTCGGACTGGCCGGCCAGCGCGGCGCGCTCGCGCCGGGCGCGGCGGCCGACTTCGTGGTCTGGAACGTCGGCGCCGTGGAGGAGCTCGGCTACTGGATTGGTTTCAACCCCCGCCGGACCGTGGTCCGCGCGGCGGAGGTGCAGCGATGGCCGAATCAGAAGTCCTGAAGCTGGGCGCGCGACCGCTGCGGCTCGCCGACCTGCGGCGCGTGTACGCCGGTCCGGTGACCGTGGCGATCGACGCGCAGTCCCTGGGCGCGGTGCGCGAGGCGCACGCCGCGACGCTGCGCCTGGCGGCCGCGGATGCGCCCGCCTACGGCATCAACACCGGCTTCGGCCTGCTCGCGCAGACGCGCATCGCGCCCGCGCAGCGCACGCTCCTGCAGCGCAACATCATCCTCTCGCACAGCACCGGCGTCGGGCCGCTGCTCGATGACGCCATCGTGCGGCTCACTCTGGTCCTGAAGCTCGCCAGCCTGCTGCAGGGCTTCTCGGGGGTGAGCGAGGAGCTGGCGCGCTTCCTCGAGCGCCTCATCAACGCGCAGCTCATGCCGTGCGTGCCGGCGCAGGGCTCGGTCGGCGCTTCGGGCGACCTGGCCCCGCTCGCGCACCTGTCACTGAGCGTGCTCGGGCTCGGCGAGATCCGCCGCCACGGCGAGGTGCTGCCGGCGGCCGAGGCGCTCGCCCAGGAGGGGCTGGCCCCGCTCGCGCTCGGGCCCAAGGAGGGACTGGCGCTGCTGAACGGCACGCAGGTCTCGACCGCGCTCGCCCTCGCCGGCCTGTTCGAGCTCGAGGGGGTATACGCGGCCGCGGTGGTGAGCGGCGCTCTGTCGCTCGATGCGCTGCAGGGGAGTGATGCGCCCTTCGATCCGCGCATCCAGCACGTGCGCGGCCACGACGGCCAGGCGCGCGTGGCGCAGGTGTACATGGCGTTGCTCGCCGGCAGCGCCATCCGCGAGTCGCACCGCACCTGCACGCGCGTGCAGGACCCGTACTCGCTGCGTTGCCAGCCGCAGGTGATGGGCGCCTGCCTCGACCTCATGACGCAGCAGGCGGGCACCCTGCTCACCGAGGCCAACGCGGTCACCGACAACCCGCTGATCTTCGCCGACAGCGACACGGTGCTGTCGGGCGGCAACTTCCACGCCGAGCCGGTGGCCTTCGCCGCTGACATCCTGGCACTCGCCTGCGCCGAGGTCGGCTCGATCTCGGAGCGGCGCCTGGCGCTGCTGATCGATCCGAAGATGAGCGGCCTGCCGGCATTCCTGGCCGCCGACAGCGGCGTCAACTCCGGCTTCATGATGGCGCAGGTGACCGCCGCGGCACTGGTCGCCGAGAACCGCATGGTCTGCCACCCGGCGAGCATCGACAGCATCCCGACCTCGGCCAACCAGGAAGACCACGTCAGCATGGCGACGCACGGCGCGCGGCGCCTGCTCGCGATGACCGCCAACGCCTGGCAGATCGTGGCGATCGAGTTCCTCGCCGCCTGTCAGGGCCTGGACTTCCGTGCGCCCCTCAAGACCTCGCCGCGCCTCGCCGCCGCGCATGCGCTCATGCGCCTCGCGGTGCCGTTTGCACAGAACGACCGGCTGCTCGCCACCGATATCGAGGCCGCCGCGCGCACCGTGCGGCGCGACGAAGTGCAGGCCCTGGCGCGCGAGCTGTTGCCGAGCTACCGCTGACGAGCGCTGATGCACCTCGCCGTCGCGCGGGCGACCCAACAGCGCATCAGGAGTCAGTGTTCAAGAGGAGCGGGGTGATGTAGGCACAGGCCGCGCACATCTGAGCGCGGCTCGCGGGAGACTTCAGCGTCGGGCGCGGCCACCGCGCCCGCGACGGTCAGGCAGGCGCGTACTCCGCGGTCTTGGGCTTCTCGGACACGTCGTCGGAGTCGTTGTTGTTGTGCTGCTCGCGCTTAATGCGCTCGTAGATCTCTTCCCGGTGAACGGCGACATGCTTCGGCGCATTGATTCCGACGCGCACCTGGTTCCCCTTGACCCCCAGAACCGTGATGGTGACGTCGTCGCCGATCATGACTGTCTCGCCGACCCGTCGCGTGAGAATGAGCATCTTCCATATCCCCTTTTAGTTCTAGTCCTGCCGCGGCATCTCCTTAAACCCTCGCCGTGGCTATTTTTATCTTG
>JANWKR010000034.1 GCA_025451275.1 Steroidobacteraceae bacterium | reverse complement strand
TCTCGACCTCGCGGAAGCGCGTCACCACCGCCCCGTCGATCGCGAGCAGCAGGTCGCCCTGCTGCAGCAGCTGCGCGGCCGGCGAGCCGCCCGCCAGGCGTATCACGCTGAGCGCCTGGCGGCGCGTGGGGGTGTGCTGCGCCAGACGCCGCGTCCAGCTCTCCGGCAGGCCGAGCTCGTGCGCCGATGCCAGCGGCAGCACCCCGAGCTCGGCCTCGAGCGAGTGCAGCGGGCGCTGCGCACGCACGCGATCGATCATGTCCGCGACCACGTCGATCGGTACGCCGCGCGTCTCCTGGGCGATCTCGCGGCCGTTCTCGTAGGCAAAGCTCGACCAGGTGCCGAGCACGTTGCCGGACTTGTCCGCCAGCACCCCGTCGTACTCGTTGGGCGGGTTGACCAGCTGCACTGTCTCGATATTGCTGTCGCGGAAGCGCATGGTGCGCGACAGGGGCAGCTCGAGCGGGTCGATGCTCGCGACCTCGGTGCTGCGCGCGTGCAGCTGGATGTCGCCCGCCAGTCCCACCACCCACACCGGCTCGCCGGCGGCGAGCTCGCGCGGGGTGAGCCGGGCCGACTTCACCGGCGTGGTGCCGATGAGCTTCGGGTCATAGGCGACCACGGCGTAGTTGTGCAGCGGGTGGATGTACACCACGCGCCCCGGGACCTGCACGGTGCCGGCGAAGGTCACCGTCACGTCCCCGACCGCCACCGGCACGGTGTTGCGGTCGACCACGACCAGGCCGCGCTGCGCGTCCACCACCAGGCCGGTGCCGTGGTAGTTGCGCTCGGTGATGCCGGATACCGAGTACGGCATGTCGAAGGTCACCATGACCAGCGAGGGCGCCAGCGCGTTGAGGCGCGGATCCTGGTAGGCCGGGAAGGCGGTCGAGCTCACCGGCGTCGGCTTCGGCGCCGGCCCCGCGGGCAGATCGTGGCAGTCCCACAGCCCCGCCGCGTCGTCACGGTCGCAGTGGTGCGCGGGGAACCACAGGCGGTCCATGCGGACGGCACGCAGCTCGGTGCTGTTGGGATCGTCGATGGTCATGTAGCGCACGGTGGCGTGGTCGCCGTCGCCGAGCTGCGCGATGCCGGCCTCGAATTCGGCGAGCGTGTCGGTCGGCTTGCCGTTCAGCGCCACGATCACCGCGCCGCGCGGGATGCTGGCGGCACCGAACACGTAGCCGGGGTTGGCGATGTACACCCCGCGCGCCGGCACGTTGAAGTGGCGCGCCTGCTGGTAGGAGAGCGCGTTCACCACCACGTCGCCGAACTCGGCATACGCGCTGGGCGTGATGGCGTGCAGGTCGCCGACCGGCACCTTCGCCGACACCAGCTTGCCGCCGCGCTCCAGCTCCACCTCGAGCTGCTGGCCGACGGAGGCATCGAGCACCTCCTCGAGCGGCTCGAACTGCGTGACGTAGCGGCCGTTGAGGCGCAGCAGGATGTCCCCGGTCTGCAGCACGCTCTGGCTGGGCGAGCCGGGCAGCACCTCGGTCACCACGAGCATGCCGGTGTAGCGCGGGAAGTCCTTGCGCACCGCCGCCTCGGTGGCGGCGTCGAGGCCGAGACGCTCGAGCTCGTCGTAGGGCACGTAGTTGAAGACGCTGTAGAGGGTGCCGCGCGTCACCGGCTTGCCCTGCTGGATCAGCTGCAGCGCGCGGCGCACGCGCCCGAGCGGCAGGTAGAAGCTGGAGGCCGCACCGTTGGCGCCGCCGGCGTTCAGCGCCACCACGCGGCCGCGGATGTCGATCACCGGCGAGCCGGACGAGCCGCCCGAGGTGCCGGAGGCCGCCTGCAGATAGAAGGTGTTGAAGTCGTTGTACTTGGCGATGCCGTAGTCGGGCGCGTCGCGGTCGAGGCGCGCCAGCGTCCCGGCGAGGATCGAGAGCTGCTCGCCGGCATTGTTGCCGACCACGCGGATCTCGCGGCCGATCTGCGCCCCTTCCGGGTACAGCGGCAGCGCCTTGGGCTTGATGAAGCGCAGCTTCTTCGGGTCGTAGCGGTACAGGCCGAAGTCGTGCACCGGGTCGCGGTACACCGGGTAGAGCTGCACCTCCTCGCGGTTGAGGAAGGTGGCCTCGGCGGTCACCGGGCCCGGGGTCACGACGTGGCGGTTGGTGAGGATCAGGCCGCGCTCGGCGTCGACCACGAAGCCGGTCGCCTGCGCGGTGGCGTTCCACTCGGTATCGAAGGCACGCGTCATGTCGACGTCGATCGATACGACGCTGCCGGCGATGCGCTCGAGCGTCTCGGCCCAGTCGGGATTGCCCTCCACCGCGGCCGCCTGCGCCTCGGGAGTCGGCGGCGTCTGCCCGGGAGGCGGTGCCTCGGGGCCGGGCGGACGCAGCGCGGGCGGCGGCCTCTGCGGCGGCAGCGGCGCCGCGGCGGCCGTGGTGGCCGCCGGGGCGGGCGTGGTGGGCCCGGCGCCCGCACCCAGGGGCACGGCCAACAGGCACAGCCACAGCAGGCTCGTCAGTCGCATGATCGGCTGCCCGCCTAACGCCCGAGCAGCACGAGCAGCCACATCGAGACCAGCAGCACGATCGACATCAGCACGGCCGCGGAACCGATGTCCTTGGCGAGGCCGGCGAGGGCGTGATGTTCGAAGGAAATGCGGTCCACGGTCGCCTCGATCGCGCTGTTGAGGAGCTCCACGATGAGAACCAGCAGCATCGGGCCGACCAGCAGCGCACGCTCGATCCCTGAGTGCCCGAGCCACAGGCCCAGGGGTATGACGAGCACCGCCAGGGCGAGTTCCTGGCGGAAGGCGGCCTCCTCGCGGTAGGCACCGGCGAGCCCGTGCAGGCTGGCCGCGAGGGCGCGCAGCACGCGCGTGACGCCGCGGGGTTTGTAGCGATCTACGGCTGCGCCGTTGGCTTCCATGTGAGATCCAGTTGTCTGGCGGCCCGGACGTCGTCCAGGCGCCGCACCGGCATGGTATGCGGAGCGCTGGTCACGCGCCCGGGTTCCTGCTCGGCTTCCTTCTGGATCTGTGACATGGCCGCCACAAATGCGTCAAGCGTGTCTTTGCTCTCGGTCTCGGTAGGCTCGATCAGCAGGCACTCCGGCACCAGCAGCGGGAAGTAGGTGGTCGGGGCATGGAAGCCGTGGTCGAGCAGCCGCTTGGCGAAGTCCATGGCGGTGACGTTGAGCTCGCGCGCCTGGCGCTTCAGCGTGACGATGAACTCGTGGCTGGCGCGGCGCTGCGGATAGGCGGCGTCGAAGCCGGCCGTCATCAGCCGCTTCAGCAGGTAGTTGGCGTTGAGCGTGGCGTACTCGCCCACCGCCCGCATGCCGTCGCGCCCGAGCAGGCGCATGTAGATGTAGGCGCGCAGCAGCACCCCGGCGTTGCCCATGAATGCCGACAGCCGCCCGATCGACTGCGGCAGGTCGGCCTCGGCCAGCCAGCGGTAGCGCTCGCCCTCCTTGCCCACCACCGGCAGCGGCAGGAATGGCAGCAGCCGGGAGGCGACCCCCACCGCCCCGGCACCGGGGCCGCCGCCGCCGTGCGGCGTGGAGAAGGTCTTGTGCAGGTTCATGTGGATGACGTCGAAGCCCATGTCGCCGGGGCGCACCTTGCCGAGGATGGCGTTGAGGTTGGCGCCGTCGTAGTAAAGGAGCCCGCCCGCCTCGTGCACGATGCGCGCCACCTCCTGGATGCGCCGCTCGAACACTCCCAGCGTCGAGGGGTTGGTGAGCATGATGCCGGCGGTGTTGGGGCCGACCGCCTGGCGCAGCGCCTGCAGCTCGACGTCCCCCTGGGCATCCACCGGGATCTCGCGCACCACGCAGCCGCACATCGTGGCGGTGGCCGGGTTGGTGCCGTGCGCGGCCTCGGGCACGATGATCTCGTTGCGCTTCAGATCGCCGCGCGCCCTGTGGTAGGCGCGGATCATGGCGACGCCGGCGAACTCGCCGTGCGCACCGGCCATGGGCGAGAGCGCCACGCCCTCCATGCCGGTCACCGCCTTCAGCATCTCCTGCAGCTCGTACATGCAGGCGAGGAACCCCTGGCCGTGCGACTCCGGTGCGAGCGGATGGCGCCCGAGGAACCCCGGCAGCATGGCGTACTGGTTGCACGCCTTGGGGTTGTATTTCATGGTGCACGAGCCGAGCGGATAGAAGTGCGTGTCGATCGAGAAGTTGAGCTGCGACAGGCGCGTGAAGTGGCGCACCGTCTCGAGCTCGCCCACCTCCGGCAGCTGCGGCGGCTGCGCGCGGCGCAGCGCCGCGGGCAGGTCGGCGAGCGCGGCCGGCCCCGGGTCGTGCGGCCACTGATCGCTCGCGCCGCGTCCCGGGTGCGAGTACTCGAAGATCACCTTTTCACGGGCGGACATGGTCGGACCTCGTAGGCGTCAGGCGGCGCGCGCGGCCTGCAGCGTCTCCTGCAGCGTGGCGCGGTAGCGCTCGATGTCGGCTTGGGTCTTGGTCTCGGTGGCGCACACCAGCAGCGCCGCGCCCAGCTCGGGGTAGTAAGCGCCGAGATCGAGCCCGCCGAAGATGCCGCGCGCCGCGAGCGCCTTGAGCACCGGTGCCGCCGGCCGGTCGAGCAGCAGCACCGCCTCGTGGAAGCAGGGCCCGCTGAACGCCGGGCGCACCCCGGGCAGGCGCGTCAGCGCCGCCACCAGCTCGCGGGTGCGCGCGTGGCAGGTGGCCGCGGTGCGCGCCAGCCCCTGCGCCCCCATGAGCGACATGTAGATGGTGGCCGCGGTCATCAGCAGCCCCTGGTTGGTGCAGATGTTGGAGGTGGCCTTGGCGCGGCGGATGTGCTGCTCGCGCGCCTGCAGGGTGAGCGTGAAGCCCTCGTGCCCGGCGACATCGAGCGTGCGGCCGACGATCCGGCCCGGCATCTGGCGCACGTACTCCATGCGCGTGGTCATGAAGCCGAAGTACGGGCCGCCCGAGGACAGCGGCACGCCGAGCGGCTGGCCCTCGCCGACCGCGATGTCGGCGCCGCGCGCGCCCCACTGGCCGGGCGGCTTCAGCAGCGCGAGCGAGGTCGGGTTGACCACCGCGATCACCAGCACGTTGTGCGCATGCGCCCAGTCGGTGAGCGCGTCCACGTCCTCGAGCCGGCCGAAGAAGTTCGGCTGCTGGATGAGGAGCGCCGTCACGTCCTCGCCCTCGTAGCGGGCGAGCGAGGCGGCGGGCGTCACGCCCGCCTCGGTGCAGTACGGCAGCTCCTCGAAGCGCAGCCCCTGGTTGGCGGCGGTCGCCACGGCCACGCGCCGGTAGTGCGGGTGCACGGTGCCCGGCACCAGGATGCGCGCGGCGCGCGACTTGCGGTTGGCACGCACCGCCATGAGCGCGGCTTCGGCCACGGCCGAGGCACCGTCGTACATGGAGGCGTTCGACACCTCCATGCCCGTCAGGCGCGCGATCATGGTCTGGAACTCGTAGATCGTCTGCAGCGTGCCCTGGCTGGCCTCGGCCTGGTAGGGGGTGTAGGCGCTGTAGAACTCGCCGCGCGTGGTGATGGCCCACACCGCCGCCGGGATGTGGTGCTCGTACGCTCCGGCCCCGAGGAACGACAGCGCCGTACCGTCGGCGGCCGCGCGCTCGCTCATCAGCCGCCCGATCTCCATCTCGTTGAGCTCCTCGGGCACGCCGGCGAGTGACTTGATGCGCAGCTCGCGCGGGATCTCGTCGAACAGGTCCTCGAGGCGCGACACGCCGATGGTCGCCAGCATGCTGGCGACGTCGGCGGCGGTGTGGGGAATGAAGGCCATCAGCCGCCCTCCGCGTCCAGCAGCTTCTGGTAATCGGCCGGCGACAACAGCTCCGCGGCGGCGAGCGCGCCGGCGGCGGGCTTGAGGCGCATCAGCCAGCCCTCGCCGTAGGGCTGCGTATTGATGGTCTCGGGTTCCGCGGTGAGCTTGGCGTTGCCGGCGGTCACCTGTCCGGTCAGCGGCGCGTAGACATCCGAGGCGGCCTTTACCGACTCGACCACCGCGCACGCCTCGCCCGCCTTGACGGCGCGCCCGGCGTCGGGAACTTCGACGAACACCAGGTCGCCGAGGGCGTGCTGGGCATGATCGGTGATGCCGATCTCGACGCTGCCGTCGGCGAGCGTGCGCACCCACTCGTGGGACTTGGTGTACTTGAGATCCGCGGGAACGTTGCTCATGGAGTGATCCTTCGCTCTTAGCTGATCAGGGATTTGCCGTTGCGCACGAACGGCGGCTTGACGACGCGGGCCTGCAGCAGCTTGCCGCGGATGTCGACCTGCACCTTGTCGGCGGTGGCGGCCGGCACGCGCGCCAGCGCGATCGAGCGCTCGAGCGTCGGCGCGAACGTGCCGCTGGTGATCTCGCCCTCGCCGACGCCGGGCACCACCACCTTCTGGTGACTGCGCAGCACGCCGCGATCCTCCAGCAACAGGCCCACGAGCTTGCGCGGCGAGCCGCGCGCGACGATCGCCTCGAGGGGCGCGCGGCCGATGAAGGCACGGGTGCGCGGCTCGAGCGCCACCGTCCAGGCGAGCCCCGACTCGTACGGGTGGGTGCTCTCGTCCATGTCGTGGCCGTACAGGTTCATGCCGGCCTCCAGGCGCAGCGTGTCGCGCGCCCCGAGGCCGCAGGAAGCGACACCGAGCGCGTTCAGGCTGCGCCACGCCGGTTCCGCATCGCGCGCCGGCATCATGATCTCGAAGCCGTCCTCGCCGGTGTAGCCGGTGCGCGCCACGAACCAGTGGCCGAGCTCGCAGCCGACGAAGGTGCCCAGGGCGAGTGCTGCGGAGGCGTGCGCCGGCTGCAGCAGCTGGGCGGCCTTGGCGCGCGCCTGCGGCCCCTGCACCGCGAGCATGGCGAGATCGGCGCGCTCGCTCACCTCGACGCCGAAGGCGGCGGCGTGGCGGCGGATCCAGGCGAGGTCCTTGTCGCGCGTGCCGGCGTTCACCACCAGGCGGAACCAGCTCTCGCTCAGGAAATAGACGATGAGGTCATCGAGCACGCCGCCCTGCTCGTCGAGCAGGCAGCTGTAGAGCGCCTTGCCGCGCACGCGCAGCTTGCCGACGTCGTTGGCGATGAGGTGCTCGAGGAAGGCACGCACGCGCGCGCCGGTGAGGTCGACCACGCACATGTGCGAGACGTCGAACACGCCGGCGGCGCGGCGCACGGCGTGGTGCTCGCCGATCTGCGAGCTGTACTGGACCGGCATGTCCCAGCCGCCGAAGTCCACCATGCGCGCGCCGAGTTCCTGGTGCAGCTTGAAGAGCGGCGTCTGTCGTCCCACAGGCTTCTCCAAATGAAAAAGAGCGGCAGGGTGCCGTCGCGCCCGGCGCGAGGTTCCCTGCCGCCCTTCTGTCCTTGTGACCTGAGAGATTCAGGCGCTCGGTGCGCCGCTCCCCTTCGGTGGGTGAAGCGACGTGCTCCACCGCTCTCCAGAAGCCCCGCGGACGCCTCGGCGTGCCGCCGTCTGCCGTTCGTGTGCCTGAGCGTTTCCGGGCGGAATTGCGCCTTCGGCGTTCCGGCGTGAGCCGGACCCTCTCCGAGCAGACCGATTCGGGCGAGGCGCATCCTAGCACCACGCTTCGTGCCGCCCAAGCGCCGCGACGGTAGAATCCGCGCTCTTCAGACTGCTTCACAGAACATGAGCATCAGCCGCCGCAATTCGGTCCAGGTACGCATCGGTGAGGTCCCGGTGGGGGGCGGGGCGCCCATCGTGGTGCAGTCGATGACCAATACCGACACGGCCGACATCGCGGCGACCGTCGCGCAGGTGCAGGCCCTCGCCCGCGCCGGCTCGGAGCTGGTGCGCATCACGGTGAATACCGATGCGGCGGCGGCGGCGGTCGCGCCGATCCGCGAGCGGCTCGAGCGCGCCGGGGTCACCGTGCCGCTGATCGGCGACTTCCATTTCAACGGCCACAAGCTGCTCGCCGAGCACCCGGCCTGCGCCGCGGCGCTCGGCAAGTACCGCATCAACCCCGGCAACGTCGGCCGCGGCAGCAAGCGCGACCCGCAGTTCGCGCAGATGATCGAGACCGCCTGCCGGCACGGCAAGCCGGTGCGCATCGGCGTGAACTGGGGGAGCCTGGACCCGGACCTGCTGACGCGCCTCATGGACGAGAACTCGCGCCGCGCCGAGCCGCTCGATGCCCGGCAGGTGACGCGCCAGGCGGTGGTGCGCTCGGCGCTCGACAGCGCGCAGCGCGCCGAAGAGCTCGGCCTGCCGCACGATCACATCATCCTCTCGGCCAAGGTATCGGGCGTGCAGGACCTGATCGCGATCTACCACGATCTCGCCGCCCGCTGCGACTACCCGCTGCACCTCGGCCTCACCGAGGCCGGCATGGGCTCGAAGGGCATCGTCGCCTCCACCGCCGGCATGGCGGTGCTGCTGCAGCAGGGGATCGGCGACACCATCCGCGTCTCGCTCACCCCCGAGCCCGACGGCGATCGCACCCAGGAAGTGATCGTCGCCCAGGAGATCCTGCAGACCATGGGACTGCGCGCGTTCGCGCCGCTGGTGATCGCCTGCCCGGGCTGCGGTCGCACCACCAGCACCTACTTCCAGGAGTTGGCAGCGGCCATCCAGGCGCACATCCGCGCGCGCATGCCGCAGTGGCGGCGCGAGTACGCCGGCGTCGAGGACATGACGGTCGCGGTCATGGGCTGCGTGGTCAACGGCCCGGGCGAGAGCAAGCATGCCAACCTCGGCATCAGCCTGCCGGGGACCGGCGAGCGGCCGGTGGCACCGGTGTACGAGGACGGCGCGAAGACCGTGACGCTCAAGGGCGAGCGCATTGCCGAGGAATTCCAGGACATCGTCGAACGCTACGTCGCGCGCCGCTACGCGCGAGCGAGGACCCCGTGAACGAGCTCGCCACCCGCAAATGCAAGCCCTGTGAGGGCGGCACCGCGCCGCTCAGCCCCGAGGCCGCGACGCAGCTGCTGACCCAGGTGTCCGCCTCCTGGGCACTGACGGACGAGGCGCACGCCATCCGCCGCGAGTTCGGCTTCCGCGACTTCTACCGCACCATGAGCTTCGTCAACGCGCTCGCGCACGTCGCCAACATCGAGGATCACCACCCCGATCTCGAGGTCGGCTACAACTATTGCCGGGTCACCTTCACCACCCACTCGATCCGCGGCCTGTCGGAGAACGACTTCGTGTGCGCGGCCAAGGTGGACCTCATCCCGCTGAGCTAGCGGGCCGCGGCGGCGCGCAGCCGCGTGGCCACGAAGTCGACGAAGGCGCGCACCTTGGCCGGGATGAAGCGCGCGGTCGGATAGACCGCGAAGATGGCCTGCTCCGCGCCGGCCCAGTTGGGCAGCACGCGCCGCAACGCGCCGCTGGCGAGCCCGTCCCCGCTCACGTACTCCGGCAGCAGCGCGATGCCGAGGCCGCCGCGGCAGGCGGCGAGCAGCGCCGGCACGTTGTTCGAACGCATCTGCGGCCGGACCTCATGGGCCGCGCGGGCGCGGCCCGACTCGAGCTGCCAGCGCTGCGGCTGCCCGCCGACATCGAGCACCAGGCAGGCGTGCCCCTCGAGCTGGCGCGGGGAGCGCGGCGTGCCGTGACGCTCGAGGTAGGCGGGACTGGCCATGAGGATCTGGCGGCTGGGGGCGAGGCGGCGCACCACCAGGCGCGAGTCGGTGAGTGCGCCGACCCGCAACGCCAGGTCGTAGCCCTCCTCGATGAGGTCGACGTAGCGGTTGGTGAGCTGCAGATCGAGCATCAGGAGCGGATGCGCGATCAGGAACTCCGCCAGCATCGGTGCGATCAGCGTCTGGCCCGATCCGGTGGCGGCGCTGACGCGCAGCGTGCCGCGCAGCGAGGTGCCCAGATCGCGCACCTCGGCGTCCGCGCCCTCGAACTCGGCGAGCAGCGCCTCGCAGCGCTTGAAGTAGTCGCGACCGGCGGCGCTCAGGGCCACGCGGCGCGTGGTCCGCTGCAGCAGCCGCACGCCGAGCCGGCCCTCGAGCGCGGCCACGGCGCGGCTGACCGCGGAAGGGTGGCGCCCGAGCTGCTGCGCCGCCTGCGCGAAGCTCTGCCGCCGCGCTACCTCCACGAATGCGCTCAGCTCGCCGAGGCGGTCCATGGCTTTATTGCGATTCTCGCAATGGTCATTTCCACTTTGGCCAGTTTATCGCGAATTACGCTTCCTATAGCGTGCCGGCATGGCAACCCTCAAAACCCAGACCCGCGCGCGGCGCTTGGCCCTCGGGCGGGCGCTGCGCCCGGGCAGCGTTCCGGTGGGAGTGCTCAGCGCGGCGTTCCTTGTCCTGTGGTGCACCGGCTACCCGGCCGCGCGCATTGCGCTCGATCACGCCGCGCCCTTCACCATCATCACGCTGCGCTTCGGAATCGCCGGCCTGATCTACGCGGCGCTCGCCCAGGCGGCGGGGGTGTGGCCGCGCGGGCGCGAGCTGCTGCACAGCGCCGTCGTCGGTGCCCTGTCGCTCGCGCTGCAGTTCGGCGCGCTGTATCTGGCCGCAGGGCTCGGCGTGAACGTCGGCATCTGCGCCCTCGTCATCGGCACCATGCCGATCGTCACGGCCCTCATGGGCCTGCCGTTCGGCGAGGCCGTACGCCCGGTGCAGTGGGCCGGCTTTGGGCTGGGCTTCGCGGGGGTGGTGATCACGGTGGCCGAGAGCATCAGCTCGGGCCGGCACGCCGCGCCGCCCCTGGCATATCTGGCGCTGGCACTGGGACTGCTCGGGGTGAGCGCCGGCACGCTCTACCAGAAGCGCCTCGGCTCGGCGGTCGACCTGCGCGGCGGGCTTGCCGTGCAGCACCTGGTCGCGACCGCGCTGCTCGCGCCCTTCGCGCTCGCCGAGGGCCTGCGTCTGGATGCCAGCGCGGCGCTCGCCGCGAGCCTCGGCTGGCTGGTGCTGGTGAATTCGCTGGTGGCGTTCGCGCTGCTGTTCGTGCTTCTGAAGCGCGGCGCGGTCAGCCGCGTATCCACCCTCTTCTTCCTCATGCCCCCGGTCACCGCGGTGCTCGACTTCCTGGTGCTGGGCGATGCGCTCACGGCGCTCAAGGTGGCGGGCCTGGCGATCGCGGCCGCGGGCGTGTGGCTGGCGACACGGGCGCCGCGCACGCAGACCGCGGCGCGCCTCCCGCGCGGCGGCGCCTCACCCGCCCGTGCCCACGAGCACCGGCCGGTGCACGCGCGGCGCAGCCTCAGCGTGCCGCCCGCGGCAGCTCCCCGCTCACGCCGAGCGCTCGGCGGATAAACAGCCGCTGCAGCTCCGGAGCGCGGTTCACCCAGCCGAGCCCGCGCCGCGCCAGCTGCGCCACGGGGCCCGCGCCGTGTGCCAGCAGACTGTCGAAGGCGTCGATGGCGGTGCTCATGAGCGCCACCTCGCTCTTGCGCCAGCGCTCGTAGGCGCGCAGCACGGCGAGCGCACCCGGGTCCTCGCCGCGCGCGACCCCCTCCCCCACCTGCTGCGCGAGCGCCGCCGCATCCAGCAGTCCCAGGTTGACCCCCTGCCCGGCGAGCGGATGCACCACGTGGGCCGCATCGCCGACCAGTGCGACGCGCTCGGCGACGTAGTGCCGCGCCGCCAGACGCGTGAGCGGAAACGAGGCGCGCGCGCTCACCAGCCGGGTGGCCCCGAGCGCCAGGTCGGAGGCCCGGTCGAGCTCGGCGGCGAACGCCGCCGGCTCGAGCGCCGCGAGGCGCGCGGCGAGGGCCTCATCCGCCGACCACACGATCGAGCACGAGCCGTCGGCGAGCGGCAGGAAGGCGAGCGTGCCGTCCCTCATGAAACGCTGCCACGCGGTCGAGCGGTGCGGGCGCGCGGTGGCGACCGTGGCGACGATCGCCGTCTGCCCGTAGCCGCGCGTATCGGCGCCGAGCCCGGCGTGCTCACGCAGCGCCGAGCGCGCCCCGTCCGCCCCCACCACCAGGCGCGCGCTCAGCTCCCCGGCGGTAGTGCGCACCGTCACGCCCGCGGCGCCGATCTGCAGCCCGGTCAGCGCCGCGCGCTCGACGTGTCCGCCGGCCTGTACCAACGCCGCGAGGAGTGCGGCCTGCAGCAGGCGGTTCTCGACGATGTAGCCGAGGTTGGGCTCGCCGACTTCCGCGGCATCGAAGGTCAGCACCCCGTCGCTGTCGGGAGCGATGCCCTCGTGCCAGATGCGCATGCGCTCGTACGGGCACACGCGCGCGCCGGCCATGGCGCTCCAGGCGCCGGCCGCCGCGAGCAGCCGCTCGCTGGCACGCGACAGCGCCACCACGCGCGCCTCGAGCGGCGCGTCCGCCGCCGGCGCTGCGGGGGGCTGCGGCTCGAGCACCGCCACCGGCAGCGGCCGGGCGCCGCCGGCGCCGCGCGCGAGCAGCGCCCCGAGGCAGGCCCCGACCGGGCCGCCGCCGACCACGACGACCTCATACATGGCGCACCGGCAGGCCGCGGGCGAGGCGCGGCGCCGGACCGCCGAAGCCGAGGCTGACGCGTGCCAGCGCGCTCTTGGCCGGCGGGGCGAGATCGAACATCAGGAGGCCGAGGTTGCGCAGCAGCGGCACCCCGGGCCGCCGGTCGGCGAACAGCTTCACCAGCCCGTCGGTGAAGCGCACCACGCCGGCGCGATCGCGGGCGCGCCAGGCGCTGAAGGTGGCGAGCAGGTCCGGTGCGCCGACGTCGCCTGCGGCATTGACGATGAGCTCGGCGAGCATGGCGGCATCGCGCAGCCCCAGGTTGAAGCCCTGGCCCGCGACCGGGTGCAGCGCCTGTGCGGCGTTGCCGATCAGCACCGTGCGCGCACCGACCGTGGTGCTGGCGCGCGTCAGCTGCAGCGGGTAGGAGCCGCGGCGCGAGGCGCGCACGAAGCGCCCGGCGCGCCAGCCGAACTGCTGCTGCAGCCGCGCCAGATAGGCCACGTCATCGAGCGCGAGCACCTCGCGGGCGTGAGCGGGGCGGCAGGCCCAGATCACCGCGAAGTTGCCGTCGTAGAGCGGCAGCACGGCGAGCGGCCCCTCGGCCGTGAAGCGCTCGAACGCGCATTCCTGGTGCGGACGGTCGGCGGCCACGCTCGCGACCACCGCCACCTGGTCGTAGTCCTCGACGTCGGCGGCGATGCCCGCCGCGGCGCGGATCTGCGAGTGGGCGCCGTCGGCGGCCACCACCAGGCGCGCGCTCACCGTCGCGGCGGCGCCGTCCGCGCCCAGCACGGTAAAACGCACGCGCCCGGCAGCGATGTCGATGTCCTGCGCCCGCGCCGGCACCCGCAGCTTCAGATCCGGCGCCGCCGCGAGCCGGCGCCACAGCGCCGCGCCGATGCGCCGGTTGGCCGCCACGTAGCCGAAGGCATCGATCCCCTGCGCGGCGGCCTCGAGGCGCGCGAAGCCGAAGCGCCCGGCCTCGGAGACGTGGATGGCGCGGATCGCGGCCGCCTCCGGCGCGATGTCGCCCCACACGCCGAGGCCCTCGAAAATGCGCCGGCTGGCGTTGCCGAGCGCGGTGGTGCGCTCATCGAAGCTCGGCTGCGCGGCGGCGCCGAGCGGCACGCTCTCGACGAGCAGCAGCGAGCGGCCGCTGCCCGCGAGCGCCGCGGCGAGGCTCGCCCCCACCATGCCGCCGCCGACCACCGCGACATCGACCTCGAGCGGGGCAGCCGTGGCCATGCTCAGGCGCGCGCCATGAGTGCTTCGATCTGGTCGGGGTCCTTGGGCGCGCGCGCGGTCAGCACCTCGGCGCCGCGCTTGGTGACCGCCACGTCGTCCTCGATGCGCACGCCGATATTGCGGAAGCGCTTCGGCACCCCGCGCGCGCCGGCCGGCAGGTAGATGCCCGGCTCGACCGTCATCACCATGCCCGGCTCGAGCACCCGCCACTCGTCGCCGATCTTGTAGTCGCCCACGTCGTGCACGTCGAGCCCGAGCCAGTGCCCGGTGCGGTGCATGAAGAAGCGCCGGTAGGCGCCGGACTTGATGAGCGCCGGCACGCGCCCCTTCAGCAGTCCGAGCCGCACCAGTCCCTGGGTGATGACGCGCACCGCCGCCTCGTGCGGCTCGTTCCAGTGGTTGCCGGGACGCACCCGGGCGATGGCGGCGCGGTTGGCCTCGAGCACCACTTCATAAACCGCGCGCTGCGCCGGGCTGAAGCGGCCGTTGACCGGGATGGTGCGGGTGATGTCCGAGGCGTAGCAGTCGAGCTCGCAGCCGGCATCCACCAGCAGCAGGTCGCCGCTCGCGAGCGGCTGATCGTTGTCGCGGTAGTGCAGGATGCAGCTGTTGGCGCCGCTGCCGACGATCGGGTGGTAGGCGAGGTCGGCGTTGTGGCGCCGGAATTCGTGCAGCAGCTCCGCCATCACCTGGTACTCGGTGACTCCCGGGCGGCAGAAGCGCATGACGCGCTGGTGCGCCTGGGCGGCGATGCGCGCCGAGCTGCGCAGCTGCTCGAGCTCGCGGCGCGACTTGTACAGGCGCATGTCGTGCAGCACGTGATCGAGCGCCACGAACTCCTGGGGCGGGTGGCGGCCGTTCTTGGCCTGGGTGCTGCGCAGGCCGTTCACCCAGCCGACCACGCGCTGGTCGAAGTCGGCGTAGGCGCCCATGGTGTAGTAGACGCGCGCCCGGTTCTCGAGCAGCCCGGGGAGGATCTCGTCGAGGTCGGTGACCGGGAAGGCGTCGTCGGCGCCGTAGTCGCGCCGGGCGCCGGCCGGACCTGCGCGCCGCCCGTCCCAGCTCTCGCGCGCCGGGTCGCGCTCGCGCACGAACAGGATGTACTCGGCGTGCGCCCGGCCGGGCACCAGCACCGCCACCGCCTCGGGCTCGCCGAAGCCGGTCAGGTACTGGAAGTCGCTGTCCTGGCGGTAGGCGTACTCGACGTCGCCGTTGCGGTGCCGGACCGGGGCGGCCGGCAGCACGGCGATCGAGTCGCGCCCCATGAGGCGCATCAGCTGGCGACGGCGGCGCGCGAACTCGTCTCTCGCCATCGCGTTTCCCGTCAGTGCAGCGGCGCCGTGGCCCGGGCCGCCGGGGTGCGCGCGCTCGCCAGCTCCTCGAACAGCAGCTGCACCGCGACCCGCACGAACTCGACCAGCTCGGCGTAGGCGCTCTCGTTCGACTCCGCGTCCTGGGCGGCATCGACGCCGGCGCGCGAGATCTCGATGAAGTCGCGCACCACCTCGCCCACCTCGCCCGGCAGCTCGCTGGCATCCGCGATCGAGCCCGCCCCCAGGCCGTAGAGGAACCCCTGGCACCAATGCGCCAGCGCCGCGGTGCGCACCTCGATGGTCTCGGCGTCGTCGGGCAGCAGCAGCTCGAACTCCATGTCCGGCTGGCGCAGCGCCGCCGCGGTCGCCTCGAACAGCCCGCGCAGCGCATCGCCGGCGCCGGCGCGCGCTGCCCCGTCGGGCAGGATCTCCTTGAGCCAGTCTTCCAGGCGATAGCCGGCGGCGCCGCACAGGCAGCCGCCCAGCGTGCCGTGCGCCTCGGCGGCGTCGGTGAGTGAGCGCTCCTGCACGAGCAGCTGCTGGATAAGGGCGTAGTCGGGGTGGATCATGGGGTCATTATATTGCCCCCGGCGCAGCGCGGCCCTATAGTCCTGAGCATGAGCGACACAACAAAAACACAACTCGATGCCGAGCTGACGCGGCTGGCCAAGCGCATCGAGGAGCTGGTGGCGATCCTCGAGCACCTGCGCGACGAGAATCGCGCGCTGCGCGCGCGCCACGAGTCCCTGGCCGGCGAGCGTGCCACGCTCATGCACAAGAACGAGCAGGTGCGCACCCGCGTCGAGGCCATGATCGGCCGGCTTAAGACCCTGGAACACGGGGCATGAGCCAGCCGGAGCCGGCACGCGTCAGCGTGCGCATCATGGAAAAGGAGTACGTGGTCGCCTGCCCGTACGAGGAGCGTTCCGCGCTGCTCGACGCCGCCGAGTTCCTCAACGTGCGCATGCGCGAGATCCGCGAGAGCGGCAAGGTCGTGGGCCTGGACCGCATCGCGGTGATGGCCGCGCTCAACCTGGCGCACGAGCTGCTCAAGGGCAAGGACCGCGAGTCCAAGCTCGACAGCGGCGTCGGCCACCGCGTGCGCGCCCTGCGCGAGCGCGTCGAGGGGGCCCTGGAAAAAGGTCAGCAGCTCGAGCTGTGACGCACGCCGCGACTCGCGGATTTCACCGCAGCGCAATGCGCATCCTTGGTGTAGAGTGATCGCGGCGTCGCCTGCGGTGTTCGATAAGCGGGCCGGGTTACCTCGGACCCTAATTGAAACACCCTCGGGACTAAGTCTTTGCGGCAGCATTGTGCAAGTCCGCAGTTGAGCGGAAAGCCTTACCTGCTGCAGCTCGTCCCACCTGTTGCTCTGGTTCGAGAGCAACGGTCCGCACCGGCACAGGCGGGTGGCGCCATCTAATTCCCTGCCCGCAGCCGCCCGCAGCACCCTGCGGGCGCAGCTGCGCGCCCGGCGCCGCGCCCTGGACCCCGCCGAGCGCGCGCGCCGCTCGCGCTGCGTCGCGCAACAGGCCGACCGCGCGCTGCGCCTGCGGGGCGGCGCCCGCATCGCGCTCTACGCCGCCCTGCCCCACGAACTGGACGCCGCCCCGCTCATCGCGCTGGCGCAGCAGCGCGGCTGCCGCGTGTACGTGCCGCGCATCGACCGGCGGTGCGACGCGCGCGGCATGCGCTTCCTCGAGCTCGCCGGACCCATGCGCCGCAACCGCCTCGGCATCGAGGAGCCCACCGCCCTCGGCGCCGGGCTGGGCGCGCGCTGGCTCGACCTGGTATTCCTGCCGCTGGTCGGCTTCGACCGCAGCGGCGTGCGCCTCGGCGCCGGCGGCGGCTACTACGATCGCGCCTTCGCCTTCCGGGCGCTGCGCCACGCCTGGCACGCACCGCGGCTGGTGGGCCTGGCCTACGCCTTCCAGGAGGTGGAGCACATCGCCGCCGCCGCGCACGATGTGCGCATGGATGCGGTAATCACCGAACAAGGGATGATCCGATGCGCTACTGGCTGATGAAGACCGAGCCGACCACCTTCGGCGTCGAGGACCTGGCCGCCGCGCCGCGCCACACCACCGGCTGGGACGGCGTGCGCAACTACCAGGCGCGCAACATGCTGCGCGACGAGATGCGGCGCGGCGACCAGGCCTTCCTCTATTACTCGAGCTGCGAGGTGCCGGGCGTGGCGGCGATCATGCAGATCGCGAAGGCGGGCTACCCGGATCCCACGGCCTTCGACCGCAAGAACCATCACTACGATCCGGACAGCGATCCGAAAAATCCGCGCTGGTTCATGGTGGACGTGCAGCTCAAGCGCCGTCTGGCGCGCGTCATCACGCTCGAGGAACTGCGCGCGCACGCCGGCCGGGAGCTCAAGGGGATGGTGCTGCTGCGTCCGGGCAATCGACTCTCGGTGACCCCGGTCGAAGCGGCGCACTGGAAGTTCATTCTCTCGCTCGAGTGATGCGCACCGCGCGCCGCGCGGTGCACGTGCGCGTCGCCGCGAGCGCGCGCGCATAGCACACATCGATCGCGCTCGCTTGTAATTTCGATTCGCGTGTATATACTCGGATCCCGGACTAACCCGTACATTGGAGAGCCAACATGGCGAAGGCAAAGAAGAAGGCCAAGAAGAAAGCTTCGAAGAAGAAATAGGCCTTAAAACTCGGCGGTCGCGCAAGTGGCCGCCGAGTCGAATTCGAAGACTGTGCCCGCTCTGACAGCGGGCACAGTCGTTTCTGGAGGACGCCATGGGGGATGCGGATGCAAAGAAGCGGCGCGCCGCGCTCGCCGCCCTGCAGCTGGCAGCACACGATGCGGTCATCGGCGTCGGCACCGGCTCGACCGTCAATCTGTTCATCGAGGCACTCGCCGCCAATCCCGGGCGCGTGCGCACCGCGGTGTCCAGCTCCGAAGCCAGCAGCGCGCGGCTGCGCGCCGCCGGCATCGCCATCGCCGACCTGAACGAGCTCGACGGGCTCGACCTCTACATCGATGGCGCAGACGAGGCGACCGCCGCGCGCCACCTCGTGAAGGGCGGCGGCGGTGCGCTCACCCGCGAGAAGATCGTCGCCGCGGCGGCGCGGCGCTTCCTGTGCATCGTCGACGACACCAAGCTGGTGGCGACGCTCGGGCGCTTCCCGCTGCCGGTCGAGGTGATCCCCATGGCGCGCGCCCTGGTCGTGCGGCAGCTGCGCGCCCGCGGCGGCGACCCGGTGTGGCGCGAGGGGTTCGTGACCGACAACGGCAACCACATCCTCGACGTCCACGGCCTCACCATCACCGACCCGGTCGCGCTCGAGCGTGAGCTCAACCAGATCACCGGCGTGGTCACCGTGGGGCTGTTCGCCGCCCGTCCCGCCGACGTGCTCCTCATCGGCACCGCGCAGGGCGTCGAGCAGCGCTGAGCGCCGGGCGTTTTTCACCCCCGCGCCACCCCGGCCCGCGGGGTTCCGCCCCCCCAAGCCGCACCCCGCGCCCAATCTTCACGTACCGGGCCCGCCTGCGGCCCGACATCACGCAAACATCACCCGCCCTTCACGCCACTTCAGGGGAGCTTCATGCGGGGCGCGGTGCGGGCGCATACCTTGCCTGCGGTCCTTAAACAACCCAACCGGGAGAACCGCAATGCAAGTCCTCAAGTCGATCCAGCGTCCCTCGTTCTGGTCCCTGGCCTTCACCTCCGTAGCGTGCCTGCTCGGCGCCACGCAGGCCTCGGCCGACCACGTCATCGGGACGCGCAGCGTTACCGTCAACTACCGCGACCTCAACCTCTCGACCATCGAGGGGGCGAACGCCCTGTACAGCCGCCTGAAGAAGGCCGCACGCTCGGTGTGCGACCAGCCCAACACGGCGCTGGACGAGCACCGCGCCTGGCAGGCCTGCTACCGGGCGGCGATGGCGGACGCCGTCGCCAAGGTGAACAGCCCGCTGCTCACCGCGCTCAACGGCGGACCGAAGAGTGGCCC
>JANWKR010000033.1 GCA_025451275.1 Steroidobacteraceae bacterium | reverse complement strand
CGCGCACACGCGGCGCGCGCGGCCTCATCGAGAAACAGGGCATGCACGCCCGAGAGCGAGTGGCTGACCGCGTACTTCTCGAGCTCGGTGAGCAGCCGTGCGCTCAGCGCCTCGCGTTGCGCGCCGGCGCGCACCAGCAGCCGCGGACCGGTCGCGGGCGTGAACGGTGCGGCCAGGGTGAGCTTGGGGTAGTAGCGGCGCCCGAGCCGCTCATAGCCACGCGCCCAGGCGAAGTCGAACACGAACTCACCGTAGGAATGGGTCTTGACGAAGGCCGCCGCGGCCCCGGCGAGCCCGTGCGCATCGCGCAGCGTCAGATAGCGCGGCTCCCAGCCGCTGTCGCCGCCGACGCACTGCGTCTGCTCGAGTGCCAGCAGAAACTCGTGACGCGTGAAGGGATTGGCAGCCGCGCCCAGCGCATTCCACTCGGCGGCCGTGACGGCCTCGATGCTGCGGTGAAACTCGACCTCGCGCATGCCGGTGGGGCGGGTCAGCGGTGCGACCCCGCGCCGAGCGACTCGAGGTAGCGGTCGGCATCCAGCGCGGCCATGCAGCCGGCGCCCGCGGACGTGATCGCCTGGCGGTAGACGTGGTCGGCGACGTCACCGGCGGCGAACACGCCGGGCACGCTGGTGGCGGTGGCGTCGCCGTCGGCGCCGCCGCGCACGGTGAGGTAGCCCTCGCGCATGTCCAGCTGGCCGGCGAACAGGCTGGTATTGGGCGTGTGGCCGATGGCGATGAACAGGCCGGTGACTTCGAGCGCACGGTGCCCGGCGCCGCTCATCGCGCGCAGCCGCACCCCGGTAACGCCGTGCTCGTTGCCGAGCACCTCGTCCACCGTGTGGTCCCAGACCACCGACACCTTGCCGGTCTCGACCTCGCGGAACAGCCGGTCCTGCAGGATCTTCTCGGCGCGCAGCTTGTCGCGCCGGTGCACGAGAGTCACGTGCTGGGCGATGTGCGCCAGGTACAGCGTCTCCTCGACCGCGGTATTGCCGCCGCCGATTACCGCCACGCGATGGCCGCGGAAGAAAAAGCCGTCGCAGGTGGCGCACGCCGACACGCCGCGACCGCGGAATTTCTCCTCCGACGGCAGCCCCAGGTATTTCGCCGCCGCGCCGGTGGCGATGATGAGCGCATCACAGCTGTACTCGCCGGCATCACCGTGCAGGCGGAAGGGCCGCGTGCCGAGCTCGGCCCTGTGGATGTGATCGTTGCGGATCTCGGTGGCGAAGCGCTCGGCATGCAGGCGCATGCGCTCCATGAGCGCCGGTCCCTGCAGGCCCTCGACGTCGCCGGGCCAGTTGTCGACGTCGGTGGTGGTCATGAGCTGGCCACCCTGTTCTACGCCCGTAATCAGCAGCGGCGCGCGATTGGCGCGCGCGGCGTACACGGCCGCGCTGTAGCCCGCGGGGCCGGAGCCTAAGATGATGAGGCGGGCGTGGCGGGTACTCGTCATGGGCTGGTCCGGTGATCGTGGCCTCGACGCATGGTAGCAAGCCCTATAATGGGGGCCGTCTATCTTAAGGTGAAGGATCTTCGTTGGCTGAGTCTTCCGCGCCGGCGCGCGGTGCGTCGCGCTTCACAACGGCCGTCAGCCGTGGCCTGCGCGAGAGCGCCATCATCGCCATCGCCATCGTGGCGCTGGTACTGTTCGTCGCGCTGCTCACCTACAGCGCGGACGATCCCGGTTTCTCGTTCACCGGCAGCAGCAGCGCCCCGGTGCACAACCGCATCGGCGTGGTCGGCGCCTGGCTCGCCGACGTGCTGTTCTTCCTCTTCGGGCGTCCGGCCTTCCTGTTCCCGGCGGTGCTGGCCGCGGCCTGCTGGGGATTGCAGCGACGCCTGAAGACCGAGGTCGCATCGCGGGCGAACACCCTGGTGCGGGTCGCAGGGTTTTTGATGGTGTTGGTCGCCAGCTGCGCCCTCACGACGCTCCACTGGCAGCCGGGTGTCATGCGCCAGACCGCCGGCGGGGTCGTCGGCAGCGTGGTGGGCGGCAGTCTCGCGGCCGGCGTCGACTTCCTTGGCGCCACCTTGCTGATGATCGCCGCCTGGATGGCGGGCTTGTCGCTCGCCTTCGGGGTGTCGTGGTTCACCATAATGGATCGCTTGGGCACCGCCAGCTGGGCCGGACTGAGCTGGTTGCGCACGCGCTGGAGCAGCTCGCGCGAGCTGGCTGAGGGGCGCGAGCGGCGCCAGGCACGCAAGGAGGCGGTCGCGGCCGAGACGCTGCAGAAGAAGGTCGCGCCGCGCGCGCCGCCGCGCATCGAGGCGCCGGCACCCGCCGTGGAGAAAAGTGCCCGTGTCGAGCGCGAGCGCCAGGTGCAGCTGTTCGACCCGCCCAAATCGAGCGAACTGCCGGCGCTCAAGCTGCTCGATGATCCGCCGCCGCGCGAGCCGTTGTACTCGGCCGAGGCGCTGGAAGCGCTGTCGCGCCTGGTGGAACTCAAGCTCAAGGACTTCGGCATCGAGGCTGAGGTCGTGGCGGTGCAGCCGGGACCGGTGGTCACGCGCTTCGAGCTGCGTCCGGCGCCCGGGGTGAAGGCGAGCCAGATCACCGCGCTCGCCAAGGACCTGGCGCGCGCGTTGTCGGTGCTGTCGGTGCGCGTGGTCGAGGTGATCCCCGGCAAGAGCGTCATGGGGCTGGAGATCGCCAACGAGAAGCGCGAAGTCGTCACGCTCGGCGAGATCATCCGTTCCAAGGCTTACGACGAGATGCACTCGCCGCTGGCGCTGGCGCTCGGCAAGGACATCGGCGGCCAGCCGGTGGTCGCGGACCTGACGCGCATGCCGCACCTGCTGATCGCGGGCACCACCGGCTCGGGCAAGTCGGTGGGCATCAACGCCATGGTGTTGTCGCTGCTCTACAAGTCGACCGCCGAACACGTCCGTCTCATCATGATCGACCCCAAGATGCTGGAGCTCTCGGTGTACGAGGGCATCCCGCACCTGCTGGCGCCGGTGGTCACCGACATGAAGCAGGCGGCCAACGCGCTGCGCCGGTGCGTCGCGGAGATGGAACGCCGCTACCAGCTGATGGCGGCGCTCGGGGTGCGCAACATCATCGGCTTCAACCGCCGGATCAAGGAGGCGAACGATGCCGGCAAGCCGATCCGCGACCCGGTGATGACGGCGCGCGCCGCCAACGATCCGAGCATCGATCAGCGGCTGATACCCGACCTCACGCCGCTGCCGTACGTAGTCGTGGTCGTGGACGAACTCGCCGACCTGATGCTGGTGGTCGGCAAGAGGGTCGAAGAGCTGATCACGCGCCTGGCGCAAAAGGCGCGCGCCTCGGGCATCCATCTGGTGCTGGCCACGCAGCGCCCGTCGGTCGACGTGATCACCGGGCTCATCAAGGCCAATATTCCCTGCCGCATCGCCTTCCAGGTCTCGGCGCGCGTCGACTCGCGCACCATCCTCGACCAGATGGGCGCCGAGACCCTGCTCGGGCACGGCGACATGCTGTACCTGCCGCCGGGCACCTCGCTGCCGACGCGCGTGCACGGCGCCTTTGTCGCGGATCAGGAAGTGCATCGTGTGGTGCAGGCGCTCAGGACCTCGACGCCGCCCGACTACATCGAGGAGGTGCTGTCGGGTCCGCGCACGCCCATCCCGGGACTGCCGGGCGAGGAGGGCGAGGGTGGTGCCGGCGGCGGCGAGGATGCCGAGGCCGATCCGCTCTACGACGAGGCGGTGCGCATCGTGACCACCGAGCGCAAACCGTCCATTTCCTATGTGCAGCGCCGGCTGAAGATCGGCTACAACCGCGCCGCGCGGCTGTTGGAGGCGATGGAGCTGGCCGGCCTGGTCGGTCCGCTGCAGGCCAACGGCGCGCGCGACGTGCTTGCGCCTGCGCCACCGGAGGATTGACATGCTGACAGTCGCAGGGTTCGGTAAGCGGCCGGCACTCGCGCTGCTGGCGGCATGGCTGGGGCTGGCGGCCGGTGCGGCGCGTGCCGCGACACCCCTCGATGCCTACCTGGACAACCTCAAGACGCTGCGTGCCAGCTTCCTGCAGACCCTCGCCGACCCGCACGGCCGCGAGATCGACCGCGCCAGCGGCACGCTGATCGTGTCGCGGCCGGGCAAGTTCAGCTGGGACATCCATCCGCAGGCGACCGCCGCGGGTGCTGCGGCGGCGGCCGGTGCAGCCGGCGCCGGCGGCGCCGGCCAGCTCATGGTCTGCGACGGCACCAACCTGTGGTTCTTCGACCGTGACCTCGAGCAGGTGACGGTCAAGCCCGTCGATGCCGCCCTGTCGGCAACGCCGGCCATGCTGCTGTCGGGGGCGGTCGATGTGCGCAAGAGCTTCAACATCTCCTCCGCCGGGCAGCGCTTGGGGCTCGACTGGGTGTTGGTCGAGCCCAATGGCGCGCAGGCCGACTTTCGCCGCGCCCTGTTCGGGTTCGAGCACGGCGACCTCAAGCGCATGATCCTCGAGGACAAGCTCGACCAGACCGCGACCATCATCTTCGACAAGGTCGAGCGCAACGGCCCGGTGACGCCCGCCGAAGTGAGCTTCACGCCGCCAGCCGGCGCGGATGTGATCGGTACGCCGCGCAAGTGAACGCGGCCTCGGAGCGCGACGCACTGCGACCACTCGCCGACCGGATGCGGCCGCGCTCGCTGGCGGAGTTCACCGGGCAGCGGCACATCCTCGGCCCCGGCAAGCCGCTCGCGGCGAGCATCGCCGACGGGCGCCTGCACTCGCTGATCCTGTGGGGACCGCCGGGCACCGGCAAGACCACCCTGGCGCGACTCATCGCGCAGGCCTCCAATGCACAGTTCATTCCGCTGTCGGCGGTCATGGCGGGCGTCAAGGACATCCGCGCCGCGGTCGAGGCCGCACGGCAGGCCCGCGCACAGGACGGGCGGCCGACGCTGCTGTTTCTGGACGAAGTACACCGCTTCAACAAGGCGCAGCAGGACACCTTTCTGCCGTACCTCGAGGACGGCACGCTCACCTTCGTCGGCGCCACCACCGAGAATCCCTCGTTCGAGGTCGTGAGCGCGCTGCTGTCGCGGGCCCGGGTTTACGTGCTGAAGGCCCTGTCGGTCGAGGATCTGACCGGGTTGCTGCGCAGCGCGCTGGTCGACAGCGAGCGCGGGCTCGGGCGGCAGCAGCTCGAGGCGGAGCCGGCGGCCCTGGAGCTCATGGCACGCGCCGCCGACGGCGATGCGCGGCGCGCGCTCAACATGCTCGAGCTGGCGGCCGGCCTGGCCGAGGCGCAGGGCGTGCGCCGGCTGACGCAGGAGGGCGTGCAGGAAGTGGCCACCGCCGGCCCGCGGCGCTTCGACAAGGGCGGTGACCAGTTCTACGACCAGATCTCGGCGCTGCACAAGGCGGTGCGCGGTTCCGATCCGGACGGGGCGCTCTACTGGCTGTGCCGCATGCTCGATGGCGGCTGCGACCCGCACTACGTCGCGCGCCGCGTGGCGCGCATGGCAGTGGAGGACATCGGACTCGCCGACCCGCGCGGCTTCGCACTCAGTCTCGATGCCTGGGAAGCCTACGAGCGTCTCGGCACCCCGGAGGGCGAGCTCGCCATCGCCACTGCCGTGGTCTATCTCGCCTGCGCTCCCAAGAGCAACGCGGTGTACATGGCGATGGGCGAGGCCATGGCCGACGTGGCCGAGTTCGGCACGCTGGAAGTGCCGCTGAAACTGCGCAATGCGCCCACGCGTCTGATGAAGAACCTCGGTCACGGACGGGACTACCGCTACGCGCACGATGAACCCGACGCCTACGCGGCCGGCGAGCGCTACCTGCCGGATGAGCTGCCGGATCGGCGATACTATCGGCCGGTGCCGCGCGGGCTCGAAATCAAGATCGGCGAGGCGCTGGCGCGACTGCGTGCACGGGAACCCAGGAAAGGCTGAGCAGGGCAGTGATCGACCCGAAGCTGTTGCGAACCGATCCGGAGGCGGTGGCGCGCAATCTCGCGCGCCGTGGCTTCGCGCTCGATGTCGCCGCCCTGCAGGCGCTGGAGGACAGGCGCAAGCCCTGTCAGGTGGAGCTGGACCGGCTGCGCGCGGAACGCAATGCCAACGCCAAGGCGGTCGGCATCGCCAAGGGCCGCGGCGAGGACACCGCCGCCCTGATCACCAAGGGCGAGAGCCTGAACGCCGGGCTGGAACGGGCCGAGCGCGACCTGAACGAGGTGCAGCAGGCGCTCGAGCTGTGGCAGCTCGGACTGCCGAACCTGCTGCACGACTCGGTCCCGGATGGGCGCGACGAGAGCGCCAACCGCGAGGTACGCCGCTGGGGCGAGCCGCGGCGCCTGGCATTCCCGCCGCGCGATCACGTGGCGATTGGCGAGCACCTGGGCGGCATGGATTTCGAGGCGGCGGCGCGCATCTCCGGCAGCCGTTTCGTGGTGATGCGCGCGGGCGTGGCCCGGCTGCATCGGGCGCTGGCGCAGTTCATGCTCGACCTGCATACGCGCGAACACGGCTACACCGAAGTGTACGTGCCGTATCTTGTCCAGGCGCCCGCCCTGGTCGGCACCGGACAGCTGCCCAGGTTCGAGCAGGACCTGTTTGCGGTGCGCGGCGAGCAGCAGTTCTACCTGATCCCCACCGCGGAGGTGCCGGTCACCAACCTGGTACGGGGTGAGATCGTGCCGGCCGAACGGCTGCCGCTGAAGTGGGTGGCGCACACTCCGTGCTTCCGCTCCGAGGCCGGCGCGGCCGGCAAGGACACGCGCGGCATGATCCGCAACCACCAGTTCGACAAGGTGGAGCTGGTGCAGATCGTGCGGCCGGCGGACTCCTATGCCGCCCTCGAGCAGCTGACCGCACACGCCGAGACGGTACTGCAGCGGCTCGAGATCCCGTACCGCACCGTCGCGCTGTGCGCGGGCGACATCGGTTTCGCCAGCGCCAAGACCTACGACCTCGAGGCCTGGCTGCCCTCGCAGCAGCGCTATCGCGAGATCTCCTCGTGCAGCAACTTCGAGTCGTTCCAGGCGCGGCGCATGCAGGCGCGCTGGCGCAACCCCGATGGCGGCAAACCGGAAGCGGTGCACACCCTGAATGGCTCCGGGCTGGCGGTCGGCCGCACGCTGGTGGCGGTACTCGAGAATTTCCAGAACGAGGACGGCTCGGTGAGCGTGCCGGCGGCGCTGCACCCCTACATGGGCGGCGCCGAGCGCCTCGCATAGACTATCGATCACGGGCCGCCGCTGGCGGCCATACTCCGCGGCCACGCCGCCACCAAGCCCGACCCGCCGAGGGGAACCGATGCCCGAACTCAGTCGCTCGCTGCAACCGCGTCACATCACCATGATCTCGATCGGCGGCATGATCGGCGCGGGGCTGTTTGTCAGCAGCAGCGCGGCGATCGCTGCCACCGGGCCGGCCATCGTGCTCAGTTACCTGATTACCGGCACGCTGGTGCTGCTGGTCATGCGCATGCTGGGCGAGATGGCGGTGTCGCTGCCGCAGGTGCGCTCCTTCAGCGAGTTCGCGCGCGCGGGCCTGGGTCCGTGGGCGGGGTTCGTCGCCGGCTGGCTGTACTGGTACTTCTGGATGATCGTCGTGCCGGTGGAGGCGATCGCCGGCGCCAATATCCTGCAGGCCTGGTTCGCGCCCTATGTTGCCGTGCCGGCCTGGGCGCTGGGTCTGGTCCTCATGGGCATCATGACCGCGGTCAACCTCATGTCGGCACGCTCCTACGGTGAGTTCGAGTTCTGGTTCGCCTCCATCAAGGTGGCTGCGATCCTGGTGTTCATCGCGCTCGCGGCGCTGTTCGCCTTCGGTTTGACCTCGCCGGCGGGCCCCACCTTCGCCAACCTGACGGCGCACGGCGGCTTCATGCCCAAGGGCCCGGTGGCCGTGCTCGCCGGCGCCGTCACCGTGTACTTCTCGCTCACCGGTGCGGAGATCACCACCATCGCCGCCGCGGAGTCGCGGGAGCCGGCGCGTGCCGTGGCGCGCATGAGCAGCACCGTGATCGTGCGCATCCTCACCTTCTACGTCGGCTCGATACTGCTGATCGTCACCGTGGTGCCGTGGACGCGGGTGGTCTCGGGCGAGTCACCGTTTACACTGGCACTCGCGACGATGCAGTTCCGGTGGGCGAGCCTCGCCATGAGCGCCATCATCCTCACCGCCGTGCTGTCGTGCCTCAACTCCGCCTTCTACGTCTGCTCGCGCGTGCTGTTTGTGCTGGCCGAGCACCGGGACGCGCCGCAGTGGCTGGTGCAGGTGAACGCGCGCCACGTGCCGACGCGCTCGGTGTGGATGGGAAGCCTCGCCGGCGTGCTGGGGATACTCGCGGCCATCACCTCCTCGAAGACGGTGTTCGCCTTCCTGGTGAATGCCTCGGGAGCGCTCATGGTATTCATATATATGATCATCGCCGTGGCGCACTTGCGCGTGCGGCGCGCGCGCGAGGCGAGCGGCGTGCCCGCGCCGGCGCTCACCATGTGGCTGTTCCCGTGGCTGGACTACGCGGCGCTCGGCGGCATGGCGGCGGTCCTGATCGGCATGGCGCTTACGCCGGGGGACTCGCAGCAGCAGATTTTCTGGAGCGTCGTTTCGCTGGTGGTCGCCGTCGTTCTGTTCCTGGCGGTCGACGTACGGCGCAAGGCGCGGGTAGCGGCGGTGGTCTCGGGGACGCCGCCATCGGGTTCATGAGCGCCGCGCTCACCCGTCGTCATTTCGTCCTGGCATCCGCTGCCGCCGGTGGTGCGCTGGTCCTCGGCATCACCACCCAGCGCGTGCGGCGCGCCGGTCACCCGCGCGACGGAGCGGATCTCAACGCGTTCGTCCGCATCGACTCCGACGGCATCGTGACAGTAGTGCTGCCCAAGGTCGAGATGGGGCAAGGCACGTATACGTCGCTGCCGATG
>JANWKR010000032.1 GCA_025451275.1 Steroidobacteraceae bacterium | reverse complement strand
TGGTGTTGACGAAATGCGCATTCACCAGGAACAACCGGTCCAGCTCGCCCTTGCGGTACGCGTCCAGCATGACCTTGACCGTGCCGATCAGGTCCTTCACGTGCGGCCGGTCGCCCAGGCCCGAGACGTTGGCGAGGATCGGCATGCCGAGGCGCCGGAAGAAACTCAGCCCCTTGCTGCCGATCAGGCACAGGCTCAACTGCGCGCCCTTGCCCTGCCACTCGCGCATCAACGTGAGCGTCTGCTTGAACACGTTGGCGTTCAGCGCACCGGCGAGTCCGCGGTCGGTGGAGATGACGATGACGCCGATCGCCCTGGGCTCGCGCGTCACGAGGAACGGGTGGCGGTAGTCGGGGTTGGCCTCGGTGAGGTGGCCGATGACGTTGCGCATCTTCTGCGCGTACGGGCGCGCCTGCTTCATGCGCTCCTGGGCACGGCGCATCTTGCTCGTGGCCACCATCTGCATGGCCTTGGTGATCTTCTGAGTGCTCTTGACACTCGCGATCTTGGAGCGGATTTCCTTGGTGCCGGGCATGCGCCGTGCGCCCTCAGTAGGTGCCGGTGGCCACGAAGTCGTCGATGACCTTCTTCAGCGCCGCCTCGTTCTCCTTGGAGAACTTCGGCGTCGCGTTGATGTCATCGAGCACCTTCTGGTGGTTGGTGTGCGCGAAGCCCTGCAGGGCGGCCTCGAACGCCACCACTTTCTTCAGGTCCACCTTGTCCATGTAGCCGCTGTTGACCGCGTAGATGGACAGTGCCATCTCGGCCACCGACATCGGCGCGTACTGCTTCTGCTTCATGACCTCGGTGACGCGCTGCCCGCGCTCGAGCTGCTTGCGGGTCGCCTCGTCGAGGTCGGAGGCGAACTGCGAGAACGCGGCCAGCTCGCGGTACTGGGCCAGTGCCAGTCGGATGCCACCGCCGAGCTTCTTGATGATGTCCGTCTGGGCGGCGCCGCCCACGCGCGACACCGAGATGCCGGCGTTCATCGCCGGACGAATGCCAGCGTTGAACAGGTCCGTCTCGAGGAAGATCTGGCCGTCGGTGATGGAGATGACGTTGGTCGGCACGAACGCGGTGACGTCGCCCGCCTGGGTCTCGATGATCGGCAGTCCGGTGAGCGAGCCGGTCTTGCCCTTGACCGCCCCGTTGGTGGCCTTCTCGACGTACTCGGCGTTGACGCGCGCCGAACGCTCGAGCAGGCGCGAGTGCAGGTAGAACACGTCGCCGGGAAAGGCTTCGCGGCCGGGCGGCCGGCGCAGCAGCAGCGAGATCTGGCGGTAGGCGACGGCCTGCTTGGAGAGGTCGTCATAGATGATGAGGGCGTCGCCGCCGTTGTCCATGAAGTACTCGCCCATGGTGACGCCCGAGTAGGCGGCGATGTACTGCATGGCGGCCGGGGTCGAGGCGGAAGCGGCCACCACGATGGTGTGCTTCATCGCGTCGTGCTCCTCGAGCTTTCGCACCACGTTGGCGATGGTCGACTGCTTCTGGCCGATCGCGACGTAGACGCACTTAATGCCCGAGGACTTCTGGTTGATGATGGTGTCGATGGCGAGCGCGGTCTTGCCGGTCTGGCGGTCGCCGATGATGAGCTCGCGCTGGCCGCGGCCGATCGGCACCATGGAGTCGACGGCCTTGTAGCC
The DNA here is from genome assembly GCA_025451275.1 of Steroidobacteraceae bacterium. Lineage (GTDB taxonomy): Bacteria > Pseudomonadota > Gammaproteobacteria > Steroidobacterales > Steroidobacteraceae > 13-2-20CM-66-19. The sequence continues at coordinate 18,216 of JANWKR010000032.1, read as the reverse complement.
GGTCTGCACCGGCTGGCTCACCGACTGGCGGTAGATGACGCCCGGCGCCACGCGCTCGATGGGCGCGGTGCGTGTGGCCTTGATCGGGCCCTTGCCGTCGATCGGTGCCCCGAGTGCGTCCACCACACGCCCCAGCAGCTCGGGCCCCACCGGCACCTCGAGGATGCGGTTGGTGGTCTTGACGGTGTCGCCTTCCTTCAGGTGCTTGTAGTCGCCGAGCACCACCGCGCCGACCGAGTCCTGCTCGAGGTTGAGCGCCAGCCCGAAGGTGTTGCCGGGAAACTCCAGCATCTCGCCGTAGCGCGCATCCGCGAGCCCGTGGATGCGCGTGATGCCGTCGGTGACCGACACGATGGTGCCGACGTTGCGCGCCTCGATGACGGACTTGAAGTCCTGGATGCGTTCCTGGATCAGCTCGCTGATCTCGGTTGCCTTGATCGCCATGTAGCTTCTCTCTAGGTCGAATTCGTTACTTACGCGGTCAGCTCATACGCCAGGCGCTGCAGGCGCGTGCGCAGCGAACCGTCAATCACCAGATCCCCCGACTGCAGCACCGCGCCGCCGATGAGCCCCGCATCGACCGCGCAGTGCAGACGCACCTTGCGGTCGAGCTTCTTGGCCAGCGCCGCGGCGAGCTTGTCCTGCTCCGCCTTGTCGAGCCGTGCGGCCGAGGTCACCGTGACGTCGGCGACGCCGAAGGCGGCATCCTTCAGCTGATCGAAGCGCGCGGCGATCTCCGGCAGGTAGCCGAGCCGGCGGTTGTCGGCCAGGGTGCGCACGAAGTTGCGCGCCTCCTCGCCCGCGAGCCCGACGCCGCCGGCGTCGTCGACGACGCCGTTTACCAGGTCCGCGAGCTGCTGCGGGGTCACGTGCGGGTTGCCGAGGAGAGCGGCGACCCGCGCGTCCTGCACGGTGCTGGCGGCGACGTGCAGCAGCTGCGACCAGCTGTCGGCAGCCTTGGCTCCCGCGACGCGGAAGGCGGCGCGGGCGTAGGGGCGGGCGATCGTGAGGCGGTCGGCCATTTCGTCAGATCTGCGTCGCGAGCTTGTCGAGCAGGTCGGCGTGCGTGCGCGCGTCGATCTCCCGTCCGAGCAGTGCGCCGGCGGCCTTGACGGCGATGCCGGCGACCTGGCGTCGCAGGTCGTCCCTGGCACGCTGGGCCTCGAGGTTGATCTGGTCCTGCGCCGCGGCCACGATGCGCGCGCTCTCGCTGCTGGCGGCCGCCTTGGCCTGCTCCACCAGCTCGTTGGCGCGGTGCTGCGCGTGATCGATGATCTGGTTGGCGCGCTCGCGCGCCTCGCGCACGATGGCGTCGACCCTGTCGCGCGCCTCGGCGAGGGACTGCTCGCCCTTCTCGGCGGCCGCGAGGCCCTGCGCGATCTTGCGCGAGCGCTCCTCCAGGGGGCCGAGGATCATCGGCCACACGAACCGCATCGTGAACCAGACGAGGAGCGCGAACACGATCATCTGGATGACGAGCGTCAGGTTGATATTCAATCCCGTCTCCTACGCAAACGGCGCTTCGCCGCGTTGGGCCGCCGCGCCTGCGATCTTCAGTGCGCCGCCGACTGCAGCGCCTGTACGGCCGACACGAACGGATTCGCGAAGGTGAAGAACAGCGCGAAGCCGATGCCGATAAAAGTGACCGCGTCCAGCAGCGCAACGAAGATGAATGCGCGACCGAGAAGCGCGGGCCCGAGCTCGGGCTGGCGCGCCATCCCCTCAAGGAAACGGCCGCCGAGGAGTCCGAAACCGATCGCCGTGCCGAAGGCGCCCATACCGAAAATGATGCCGACGGCGAGCACCGTCATGGCCTCAATGTGTGCAATGCTTTCCATCAAACTCTCCTAGCTACGAAATCGATTATGGCGAAGGTGTCGCCGGATCAGTCATGGTGCTCGGCCGCTCCGGCCAGATATACGACCGTCAGGATCGCGAAGATGAAGGCCTGCAGGAACCCGATGAACAGGTCGAACACCGACCACAGGACTCCCAGCAGCAGCGAACCGAGCGTTCCCACCCAGCCTCCGAGCGATGCGAGCCCAGCGAATCCGCTCGATAGTGTGATGAGGGCGATGAGGATGAACACCATCTCGCCGGCGAACATGTTGCCGTAAAGTCGCAACGCCAGCGACACCGGGCGCGCGAGGAACGAGGCAAGCTCCACCACGATGTTGAAGGGCGCCACCAGGGTCTGTACGAGCGGGCGGCCCTTGATGCGCAGAGGATGCAACGCAAACTCGGCGAGGAAACCCACCAGTCCCTTCATCATGATGCTGTAGAAGATGATGAGCAGGAACACGGTTAATGAGAGACCGAAGACAATGTTGAGGTCGGTGCTCGGCACTATGCGCAGATGGCCGATGCCCGACGCGCCGGCCGCGCCAGGCAGCAGGTCAAGCGGTACCACGTCGAGTGCGTTGAAGAGAAATACCCAGCAAAAGATGGTAAGGGCGAGCGGCCCGATGAGCCGGCTCTGGGCATGGAAGATGTCATTTACCTGCGCGTCGACCAGTTCGACCACCCATTCCACAAAATTCTGGAACCGGGTCGGAACACCGGCGCTCGCGCGGCGCGCCGCCAGGTAGAACAGGCCGCCGAACACGACGGCAAGCAGTACCGAGAAGAAAACGCTGTCCAGATTGATCGTGGAAAAATCCAGGACCCCTCTGGGACTCTGGTTCGTGAGAAAAGTCAGATGATGGATGATGTACTCGTTGGAGCTTGGAGCTTCACTGGTCATGTCAGATCTCTATTGCATCTCACGCTCAGACATCGCGTCCACGCTCATCACTTCGCGCCGCCCACGCCGCGCAAGCACGGCGAGCGCGGCCCCGTACACCAGAAAAGTCGCTGCGTACGTCGCCAACAACGCCGCGGCCGAAGTCCTTATCAACGTCAGCACCAGTACGAACAGCGTGACGATCACGCAAAACTTCGCCGCTTCGCCGACCAGCAGGGTCGCGAACAGCGTGACCCCGCCCGCACTCGCCGGGCTGCGGAACCCGAGCAGCGCCATCGCCAAGCTGCCGGCGGTGCTGACGCCGCCGCCGAGCAGCGCGGAAGTACCCGCCACGCGCCCGCCAACCAACCAGGCCGCGAGAGCCGCCAACACGGTGACGCCCGCCTGACCCAGCACGACGCCGAAGGCCAGCCGCCGCGCATGGGGCAGATCGATCGCCGACACCTTATATAAGTCCAGCTCGAGGGGCTCAAAAGAGCCGCGTGCCTTGCGTCTTGAGCGGACGCAAGTGGCTTTACATTACTCGGCCGTTCAGTCACTTAGACTGTCCGGCGAAAAAGCCGCGGGATTATAGAGACCCCCCGCGTATCAGTCCACAGCGCCCCGGCCCGAAGGAAACCTATGCCAGAAATGTCACTCGCCCGGCGACTCAGGAACAGCCTCAAGGCCTCCGCCGGCACGGTCGTCTTCGGCATGGAGGAGGGCACCTCGGGAGCCGCGGCGGCCGCCATATCCATGATGGCGGGTACCTGTCTCGAGGCGCAGACCAGCCGCGACGAGCGCGCGGCCAGCCGGGAGCCGCGCGGTGCAGCACGACGCCGACGCCATGGAGGCGCTGATCCAGCGCGGCTTCGCCTGAGGCGCTACTGGATATGCGCGAGGATGCCGTCGAGCTCGTCGAGGCTGTTGTAGCTCACGACCAGCTTGCCCTTGCCGCCGGCGCCGTGCTGGATGGCGACGCGGGCACCGAGCTTCTCGGCGAGGTCCTGCTCGAGGCGTGCGACGTTCGGGTCGCGGCCGTCCGCCTTGCCGGCGGCCGCCGCCGCTCCGGGCGGCGCCTGCAGGCGCCGCACCAGCGCCTCGGTCTCGCGCACCGACAGGCCCTTGTGCGCCACCAGGGCGGCGACCTCGGTCTGCTGGCGCTTCTGCGTCAGCGCCAGCAGCGCCCGCGCATGGCCCATCTCCAGCGCGCGCTTCTCCAGCAGCTCGCACACCTCGGGCGCCAGCTCCAGCAGGCGCAGCAGGTTGCTCACCCCGACGCGCGAGCGGCCGACCGCATCCGCCGCCTGCTGGTGCGTGAGCCCGAACTCGCTGATGAGGCGTGACAGGGCGCGCGCCTCCTCGAGCGGGTTGAGGTTCTCGCGCTGGATGTTCTCGATGAGCGCCACCGCGATGGCGGCCTCGTCGGGAATGCGGCGCACCACCGCCGGGATGTCGCTGAGGCCCGCCAGCTGCGCGGCGCGCCAGCGCCGCTCGCCGGCGATGATCTCGTAACGCTGCGAGTGGCCGGCGCCGGGCGGCTCGAGCGGGCGCACCACGATCGGCTGCACGACGCCCTGCACCTTGATGGAATCGGCCAGCTCGGTGAGCGTCTCGGTGCGCATGTCCACGCGTGGCTGGTAGCGGCCGCGCTGCAGCAGGTCGAGGGGCAGGCGGGTGAGCTCCTCGTCCCGGGGCGGCGGGGTCGCGGCGACCACGGCTGGCGCCGGCGCCGAGCGCGCGCCGAGCAGATCCGCCAGGCCGCGGCCGAGCGTGGGTTTTCTGTGCATCATCTTCGCGTGACCTCGCCGATCTCCTGACCCGTGCTCGCCTCGCCGAGCGGCTCGTGGTGCGCTTCGTCGTCGTCGGCGCCGTTGCCGTGCTCCTCACCGTACGCGTGTGACTGCGGCTGAGGCGCCTGCGTCTCGTGCGGCCCGGCGGCGTGCGACTCCGTGTCCGGCAGCGCCTCGGGCGCGGGCTCGTGCGGCGTATCCGGTGCGCCGTTGGACGGCGGCGCCTCTGCGGGCGCGGCGTCGGCTGCGCGAGCCGGCTGCGCCTCCGGCGCAGTCACGGCCACGGGCGGGCCGTCCTCGGCCAGCGCCGCGGCAAACTCGCTGTCTTTCGCCAGCGCCTCGCGCGCCCGCGCCGCGAACGCCTCGTCCTCGCGCCGGATCATCTCGCCGGCGAGTGCCAGGTAGGCGAGCGCGCCGCGCGACTCGCGGTCATGGAACAGCGCCGGCTTGCCGAACGAGGGGGCCTCCGCCAGGCGGATGTTGCGCGGGATGACGGTGCGGAACACCTTGTCGCCGAAATGCGTGGTGAGCTGCATGCTCACCTCGTTGGCGAGGTTGTTGCGCGGGTCGAACATCGTGCGCAGCACGCCCTCGATCGACAGCTGCGGGTTGGCAGCGACGCGGATCTGCTCCACCGTGTCGAGCAGCGCCGTCAGCCCCTCGAGCGCGTAGTACTCGCATTGCATGGGGATCAGCACACTGTCGGCGGCCACCAGTGCGTTCACGGTCAGCATGTTGAGCGCCGGCGGACAGTCGATGAGGATGACGTCGAACGCGTCGCGCTTCGGGGCGAGCGCGATGCGCAGCTTGGTCTCCCGCCCGATCGGCAGGGTGAGCAGCCGCACCTCGGCGGCGGTCAGGTCCTGGTTGGCGGGCAGCAGCATGAAGCCGCCCTGCGCGACGCCGACGAGCGCCTGGGCCAGCTCGCATTCCCCGAGCAGCACTTCGCACGCACTGCGCGCGAGCTGCGACTTGTCGACGCCGCTGCCCATGGTGGCGTTACCCTGGGGATCCAGATCCATGAGCAGCACGCGCCGCCGCGTGGCGGCGAGCGAGGCGGCGAGATTGACCGCCGTCGTGGTCTTGCCGACGCCGCCCTTCTGGTTCGCGATGGCGATGACCCGCTTCATGGCCACAGTGTACTGCACGGCGCCGCCCGCGCCGCGGCGTCGGGCGCTGGCGACGGCGGGGCCGCTGGCGGGGGGTGTCAGGCTGCCTGCGGCGGCGAGTGGCGGCCGAGGCGCTCGCGCGCCATCTGGTCGGCCACGGCATTGGTGGTGCGGTTCTCGCTCCGGGCGCGCTCGAAGATCTCGGTCAGGCGGGCGGGGATCCCCTGGATGTCGGCGATGACCGCCGCCTCGCTCCCGCCGCCACGGTACTCGTGGGCGACGCTGATGATGCCCCCGGCGTTGATCACGTAGTCGGGGGCGTAGAGGATGCCGGCCGCCTTGAGGACGCTGCCGTCCTGGCCCTGCGCCAGCTGGTTATTGGCCGCTCCCGCGATGATGCGGGCGCGGAGCCCGGGGATGGAGGTGGGGTTCAGCACCGCGCCCAGCGCGCACGGGGACAGTACGTCCACCGGCTGCGCCAGCACTTCCTCGGGACTCACGGCGCGGGCCCCGAACTCGTCGCAGACGCGCTCGACGGCCGCCGGGCGCACGTCTGCGACCGTGAGCCGTGCGCCCTCGCGCGCCAGCATGGCGCACAGGCGATAGCCGACCCCGCCGGCCCCCTGCACCGCGACGCTGACGCCGCTGAGATCACTGCGCCCGAGGCCGAATCTGACGGCCGCCTTGATGCCGAGGTGCACGCCGAGGGCAGTCTTGGGCCCGGGGTCACCGCCGGCCTCGCCCGGCGCCGCGCCGAGCCCCGACACGTAGCGGGTGGTGCGCGCCACGCTCGCCATGTCGGCGACGGTCGTGCCGACGTCCTCGGCGGTGATGTAGCGCCCGCCGAGCGAGTCCACGAAGCGGCCGAAGGCCTCGAACAGCTGCGGCGTCTTGGCACGGGAGGAGTCACCGATGATCACGGCCTTGCCGCCGCCGAAGGCGAGCCCGGCCATGGCGTTCTTGTAGCTCATGCCGCGCGACAGGCGCAGCACGTCCGCCACGGCTTCGGCGGTGCCCGGGTACGGCCACATGCGGCAGCCGCCGGCCGCCGGCCCGAGCGCGGTGGAGTGCACGGCGATGACCGCGCGCAGCCCGGTGGCGTCGTCGTGGCCGAAGACGACCAGCTCGTGGGCGTCGAACTCGCGCAGCTCGAACAGTTCCATGGCCGGCAAGGCTACGCGCGTCGTGCTGCACGCGTCGTCACAAAAGTTGCCCGTCCGTACGCATTTGGTGGCATATTCATTTCACTATAACGCCTAAATGCGACATGAATCATGCAAGATTTCGACCGCAGCGACCTGCGCATCCTGGAGCTGCTGCAGCAGCAGGGCCAGCTATCCTCGGCGGAGGTGGCCGAGCGCCTCGGCATGACCGCGTCCACCTGCTGGCGCCGGGTGAGCCGGCTCGAGGAGCAGGGGGTGATCCGGCGCCGCGTGGCGCTGCTCGATCGCGAGAAGCTCGGCCTGCCGGTCATGGTGTTCTCGCACGTGAAGGTGGCCGGCCACGGGCGCGATGCGCTGCTGCGCTTCGAGCAGGCGGTGCGCGCCCACCCCGAGATCCTCGAGTGCTACACGCTCATGGGCGAGACCGACTTCCTGCTGCGCATCGTGTGCCGCGACATCAAGGCCTACGAGGCGTTCTTCCTCGATCACCTGTCGCGCTTCCCGGGCGTGCAGTCGGTCAACTCCTCGATCGCGCTGGCGGTGATCAAGGAGACCACGGCGCTGCCGCTGCACCCCGGCTAGGGGGCGCGGCGCAGCACGATGACGCAGCGCTGGGCGCTGAGGCGCGGGATATGGATGTCGCGCGTGGTCACGACCTGCCAGCCGGGCGGGAGCGCCGCCAGCTCCTCCTCCGGCGGCCGGCCCTTCATGGCCAGCACCCGGGTCGCCGGCCCGCACAGCGGCCCGACCTGCTCGAGCAGGCGCGGCAGCGGGGCGAAGGCGCGCGCCACGACGGTGTCGAAGGCGGCGTCCTTCAGCGACTCGACCCGCGCGGCGAGGGCCGTGACGTTGGCGAGCTGCATGAGCTGGGCGGCGTGAGCCACGAAACGCACCTTCTTGCTGGTCGAATCGATGAGCGTGAACTGGCGCTGCGGGTTGGCGACCGCCAGCGGCAGCCCCGGGAAGCCGGCGCCGGTGCCGGCATCCGCGATGCGCGTGCCGGCGAGATCGGGCGAGACGCTGAGCGAATCCAGCAGGTGCTGGGTCACCATGGCCTCGGGCTCGGTGATGGCGGTGAGGTTGAAGCGCCGGTTCCAGCGCTCCAGTTCCTCGAGCAGCCGGAACAGCCGCCCGGCGGCGTCCGCGCTCAGGACGACGCCGAGGGTTGCCGCGTCCTCGACGAGGCGTTCGACCGGACTCACGGCTCTCCTCGCGTCTGGATGTGCCGATTGATCATACTTTGCACACCGTGAGACTGCTCCTGGTAGAGGACGATGCCATGATCGGCGAGGCCATCCGCGCGGGCCTGAAGCGCGAGGGCTTTGCCGTCGACTGGATGCACGAGGCCGCCGCGGCGCGCGCCGCGCTCGCCACCGAGCCGTTCGACCTGCTGCTGCTCGACCTGGGGTTGCCCGGGAGCGACGGCCTGACGCTGCTCAAGGGCCTGCGCCAGCGCGGCGCGGCGCTGCCGGTGCTCATCATCACCGCGCGCGATGCGGTCTCGGACCGGGTCGCCGGTCTCGACGCCGGCGCCGACGACTACCTCATCAAGCCCTTCGACCTGGACGAGCTGGCCGCGCGCATCCGCGCGCTGCTGCGGCGCCGCTCCGGCCGCCCGGCACCGCTCATCGAGCACCAGGGCGTGGTGCTCGACCCGGCCGCGCACCGCGCCACCCGCGACGGCGCTGAGGTTGCGCTGTCGCCGCGCGAGTTCGCGCTGCTGCAGCTGCTCATGGAGCGCCCCGGCACCATCCTGTCGCGCGCCCAGATCGAGGAGCGCCTGTACGGGTTCGGCGAGGAGGTGGAGAGCAACGCCGTCGAGGTGCACATCCATGGCCTGCGCCGCAAGCTCGGCGCGGCATTCATCCTCACCGTGCGCGGGGTCGGCTACCGCGTGGCGCCCGGCGCATGAGCTCGCTGCGCGCCCGCCTGCTCGGCCTGCTGCTCGGCGGCGTGCTGCTGGTCGGCGTGGTCGGCGGCTGGGTGGTGTACCGCAACGCGCTCGCCGAGGCCGACGCGTTCTTCGACTATCACCTGCGCCAGACCGCGCTGCTGCTGCGCGACCAGCCGGTGCAGTACCTGCTGGCGCCGCAGTTCCCGCCGGCCACCGCCTCCTACGACTTCGTGGTGCAGGTGTGGTCGCTCGACGGGGTGCGCGTCTACCTGTCGCGCCCGCACACCGTGCTGCCCGAGATCACCACCCTCGGCTTCTCCACCGTCTCGACCAGCGAGGGGCGCTGGCGCGTGTTCGGCATCCAGGCCGTGACGCGCGTCATCCAGGTGGCGCAGCCGATGAGCGTGCGCGAGCAGCGCGCCGCCGAGCTCGCCCTCGAGACGCTCAAGCCGTTCGCGCTGCTGCTGCCGCTGCTGGCGCTGTTCATCTGGTTCGCGGTCGGGCACGCGCTCGAGCCGCTGCGACGCCTCACGGCACTGGTCAAGGCGCGGCGCGTCGAGGCGCTCGAATCGCTGCCGGACTCGCAGCTGCCCGCCGAGGTGCAGCCGCTGGTCGGCGCGCTCAACGAGCTGCTGACGCGGCTGCAGTCGGCGCTCGGGCGCGAGCGCGCGTTCATGGCCGACGCCGCCCACGAGCTGCGTACCCCGCTCACCGCGCTGCACCTGCAGATGGGCATGCTGGCGCGCGCCAGCGACGAGGGCGAGCGCGCCGCTGCCATGGGCACGCTGTCGGCGGGGGTGCAGCGCGCCATCCACCTGGTGGAGCAGATGCTGGCGCTGGCGCGCCAGGAGCCGCGCGCCGCGGCGCAGCGCCAGCCCGTGCGCCTGGATGACCTGGCGCGCGAGATCGTCGCCGAGCTCGTGCCGCTCGCCGATGCCGGGCGCATCGACCTCGGGGTCGAGGCGGCGCAGCCGGCCGTGGTCGCGGCCGATGCCGACGCGCTGCGCACCCTGCTGCGCAACCTGATCGACAATGCGGTGCGCTATACGCCCGCCGGCGGCCGGGTGGACGTGAGCGTGGTGCCGGCGAGGGCTGCGGCCGGCGCGCGCCTCGCCGTGAGCGATGACGGCCCGGGGATCGATGCCGCCGAGCGCGCGCGGGTGTTCGATCGCTTCTACCGCCGCCCGGGCACGGTGCCGCCCGGCAGCGGCCTCGGGCTCGCGATCGTCAAGGCGATCGCGGATGCGCACGGCGCCACGGTGACGCTGGCCGACGGGGCCGGCGGCCGCGGCCTCAGCGTGACGGTGTCGTTTCCGCCAGCTTCTGCAGGAAGCTCGCCGCCGTAAGCAGGTACTCGTCGCGGTTGGGTTTCTTACGGAAGCCGTGGCCCTCGTCCCGGGCCACCAGGTACCAGACCTCGCCGCCGTTGGCGCGCACCCGCCACACCAGCTGCTCGGACTCGGAGACCGGCACGCGCGGGTCGTTCTCGCCCGCCACCACCAGCAGCGGCCGCTTGATGCGCGTGGCGTTGGTGAGCGGGGAGATGCGGTCGAGGAAGGCGCGCATCGAGGTGTCGCGCTCGTCGCCGTACTCGGTGCGGCGCCAGTCGCGGCGGTAGGCGGCGGTATTGCGCAGGAAGGTCACGAAGTTGGAGATGCCGACCAGGTCGATGCCGCCCTTCAGCCGCTCGCCGTAGGTGACGAGCGAGGCGAGCGCGAGGTAGCCGCCGTAGGAACCGCCCATGACCGCGACGCGCTCGCGGTCGAAGCCGGGCTGCACGCCGACCCATACCAAGAGCGACCCCACGTCGCGCACCGCGTCCTCGCGCAGCAGGCCGTTGTCGAGCGCCAGGAAGGTCTTGCCGTAGCCGGAGGAGCCGCGCACGTTGGGCTGCACCACCGCGTAGCCGAGCTCGTTCACCAGGAACTGCACGAACGGATTCCAGCCCGGGCGGGCCTGCTCCTCGGGGCCGCCGTGCAGGTCGATCACCACCGGTGCCGGGGCGCCGCCGCGCGGCCGGTACACCCACGCCGACAGCAGCCGCGGGTGGCCGGCGACCCGGTCCCACGTCGGATAGCGCACCAGCTCCGGCGCCACCAGCGTCGCGGCATCGAGCGGCCCGGACTCGCTCCTGGTCCAGCGCGTCACGCCGCCCTTGTCGAGCTCGTAGACGTACACGTCGCGCGGCGAAGTGGCGGTCTCGACCGACATGGCGAGGCGGCGCCCGGTGCGGTCGAAGCGCGGGTTGCCGATGCGTCCCTCGGGCAGGCCGGCGGGCGTGAGCGTCACCTTGCCGAGCGTGTCGAGCACGGTGAGCCGGCTGCGGCCGTCCTCGTTGAGCACGTAGGCGACGTAGCGCCCGTCGGCGCTCACGTCGAAGTCCTCCACGTCCCAGCCGACCTCCGGGCTCACCAGGTGGCTGTCGTGCGTCACCGGGTCCTTGAGCTTCAGCTGCATGAACTCGCCGTCCTCGTCGGTGAGCACGTACACCCCGCGCCCGCCCGGATCGAACCGGGCGGCGCGGATGCCGACCTTCTTCGGCTTGTCCTCGAGCGGGGTGAGGGCACCGGTGGTGGTGTCGGCGAGGTACAGGTAGCTCTCGCTGAGGGACAGGTACTTCCACACCAGGAGCTTGGAGTCATCCGGCGACCAGTCGAGCGGATACCAGGTGTCCTGATGGCCCCCGACCACGAGCTGCGGCGCGGCGCCCGAGCTCACGTCCGCCACGTAGACGTCGTAGCTCACCGAGTCGCGGTCGTTGCCGTAGAAGGCGACGCGCTTGCCGTCGTGGGCCCACACGGCGCTGCCGTGGATGAAGTCACCGTGGCTGAGCGCTCGCACCGCGCCGCTGCCGGGCTGGTAGTACACCTGCGCGTTATCGTTGCCGCCCTGGTCCATGAGGAACACGAAGCCCGCCCCGCTGCGCGCCGCGTGCGCCCACTCGATGGGCTCGTCGTAGAAGGTGAGCTGCTCGCGCATGCCCAGCGGGGCCGCCACCCGGTGCACCTGCTCGGTGGCGCCGAAGCGCGTCTGGATGAGCAGGCTCCCGTCCGCGGTCCAGTCGAGGAAGGTGGCACCGCGCGATTGCTGGTAGCGCTGCAGGCGCTGCGCGAGCGCCGGGTCGGCCGCGGGCACGCCGTCGAATACCAGGTTGCCCTCGACCCGGGTGCGGGGCTGCTGCGCCGGGACGGCGGCCGCACCCAGGAGCGCCGCGCCGAGGACACCGGCGGCGAAGAAACGACCCTGACGGCTCATGTGTCTAAGCTAGCTTACTTGGTTAGGATGTGTACATGCGCCACAGCGACCGACACGCACCGCGCGCCGATGTTCCCGTGACGCCGCGACTGTACCGGCATCCGCACGGCATCACCGCGGTCGATGTCGAATACCTGTACGCAGGTCACGCCGCGGCGCATGTCATCGTCGACTCCGGGCACGCGGCGATCGTGGATGTGGGCACCAACGACTCGGTACCGTACGTGCTCGCCGCGCTCGCCGAGCTCGGCGTGGCGCGCGCAGCCGTCGACTACCTGCTGCTGACGCACGTGCATCTCGACCACGCCGGCGGCGCCGGCACCCTGATGCGCGAGCTGCCGAACGCGCAGGCGCTGCTGCATCCGCGCGGCGCGCCGCACATGCTCGACCCGACGCGCCTCGTCGCCGGCTCCATGGCGGTGTACGGCGAGGAGCGCTTCCGGCGCCTGTACGGCGAGCTGCTGCCGATCCCGGCCGCGCGGCTGCGCGCGGTCGAGGACGGCGAGCGCGTGCGGCTCGGCGCGCGCACGCTCGAGCTGGTCCACACCCCCGGGCACGCCGCGCATCACTACGTGGTGGTGGACGCCGCTCACCGCAGCATCTTCACCGGCGACACCTTCGGCATTTCCTACCGCGCGCTCGACACCGCGCGCGGCAACTTCATCACCCCGTCCACGGTGCCGACCCAGTTCGACCCGCAGCAGCACCTCGACTCCATCGACCGCATGCTCGGCTACGGTCCCGAGTCCATGTACCTCATGCACTTCAGCCGCGTGACGGACGTGGCGCGCCTGGCCGCATCGCTCAAGGAGCAGATCCGCTCGCTCGCGGCCATGGCGCGCGCGCACGCCGCCGAGCCCGACCCGGCCGCCGGAATCCGCGCCGACATGCTGGCCCTGTGGCTGCAGCTCGCGCGCGCGCACGGCAGCACGCTGCCGGACGCCGCGATCGAGCACGCGCTCGCCGGGGACCTGACCCTCAACACCCAGGGCCTCATGGCCTGGCTCGCCCGCATCCGCGACAAGGCGGTGAAGTCATGAAGCCGTTCAAGGCGTTCCGCATCCATTCCGAGGGCGGCAAGATCGCCGCGCGCTTCGAGCAGCTGACCCTCGACGACCTCGCCGCGGGCGACGTGGTCATCCAGGTCAGCCACTCCTCCATCAACTACAAGGACGCCCTCGCCGCCACCGGCGCCGGCAAGATCCTGCGCCGCTACCCGCTCGTGGGCGGCATCGATCTGGCAGGCGTGGTGGAGTCCTCCGCCGATGCGCGCTTCAAGCCGGGCGAGGCGGTGCTGGTCACCGGCTGCGGCCTGTCCGAGACCCACGACGGCGGCTATGCCGGGTACGCGCGCGTGCCCGGGGACTGGGTGATTCCGATGCCGCCGGGGCTGGATGCGCCCACCGCCATGGGGATCGGCACCGCCGGCTTCACCGCCGCCCTCGCCATCCACCGCATGGAGCAGAACGGCCAGAGCCCGCAGGGCGGCCCCGTCGCCGTCACCGGCGCCAGCGGCGGCGTCGGCAGCATCGCCGTCGACATGCTCGCGGGGCGCGGCTACAAGGTCGTCGCCGTCAGCGGCAAGAAGGAGGCGGCGGCCTATCTCACCGCGCTCGGCGCCGCGGAGGTGCTGCTGCGCGGCGAGCTCGATCTCGGCTCGCGCCCGCTCGAAAACGCGCGCTTCGGCGGCGCCATCGACAACCTGGGGGGCGACGTGCTCGCCTGGCTGACGCGCTGCGTCGACTTCTGGGGCAGCATCGCCAGCGTCGGGCTCGCCGGGGGACCGGAGCTCAAGACCACCGTCATGCCCTTCATCCTGCGGGGCGTGGCACTCCTGGGCATCAACTCCTCGGCGACGCGCCGCGAATGGCGGCTCGCCGTGTGGCAGCGCATCGCCACCGATCTCAGGCCGCGCCACCTGGCGCGCATCGTTACCCGCAGCATCGGCTTCGATGAGCTGCCGGCGGCGTTTCCGCCCTACCTGGATGGCCGCGTCACCGGGCGCACCGTGGTGCGCATCCCCTGATCCTACCGGCGAGTAGCATCGCTGTGGCCGCGTGAGGCGGCGCGCGTATAGAATCACGCTTCGCTTGCGAGGTTTTTCAGCATGTCGGTAACGCCAGTCAGCGCCGGCGCGCGCCTGCGGGCCGCGGTCGAGGCGGAACGCCCCCTGCAGATCGTCGGCACGGTGAACGCCTATGCCGCGCTCCTGGCGCAACGGGCCGGCTTCCGCGCCATCTATCTCTCCGGCGCCGGTGTCGCCAACCACTCCTACGGGCTGCCGGACCTCGGCATGACTTCGCTCGATGACGTGTGCGAGGACGTGCGGCGCATCTCCTCTGCCTGCCCGCTGCCGCTGCTGGTCGATGCCGACACCGGCTGGGGCGGGGCCTTCAACATCGCGCGCACCTGCCGCGAGCTGGCCCGCGCCGGCGCCGCCGGACTGCACCTCGAGGACCAGGTCTCCGCCAAGCGCTGCGGCCACCGGCCCGGCAAGGCGCTGGTGCCGCCGGCGGAGATGGTCGACCGGCTGAAGGCGGCGGTCGACGGCCGCGCCGATGCCAGCTTCGTCATCATGGCGCGCACCGATGCGCACGCGGTCGAGGGCCAGGCGGCGGCGGTCGAGCGCGCGCAGGCCTACGTGGCCGCCGGCGCCGACATGATCTTCGCCGAGGCACTGCAGACCCTCGAGGAGTACCGCCAGTTCGTGCAGGCGGTGCCGGTGCCGGTGCTGGCCAATCTCACCGAGTTCGGGCAGACGCCGCTGTTCACCGTGGCGGAACTCGCCGCCACCGGCGTGCGGCTGGTGCTGTACCCGCTGTCGGCCTCGCGTGCCGCCGCCAAGGCGCAGGTAGGGGTGTACGCGGCCATCCGCAGCGACGGCACGCAGAAAAACGTGCTGCCGTACATGCAGACGCGCGCCGAGCTCTACGACGTGCTCGGCTATCACGCCTACGAACAGAAGCTCGACGAGCTCTTCGGGAAAGACCAGCCATGACTGACACGCCCGCGTTCAAGCCGAAGAAGTCCGTGGCGCTGTCGGGGGTGACCGCGGGTAACACCGCGCTGTGCACCGTCGGCCGCACCGGCAACGACCTGCACTACCGCGGCTACGACATCCTCGAGATCGCCACCGTGAGCGAGTTCGAGGAGATCGCCCACCTGCTGATCCACGAGAAGCTCCCCAACCGCGCCCAGCTCGAGGCCTACAAGTCGAAGCTGCGCGCGCTGCGCGGGCTGCCGGCCACGGTGCGCAGCACCCTCGAGGTGCTGCCCGCCTCCAGCCACCCCATGGACGTGCTGCGCACCGGGGTGTCGGTGCTGGGCTGCACGCTGCCGGAGAAGGACGACCACGACGCCGCCGGCGCGCGCGACATCGCCGACCGCCTCATCGCCTGCCTGGGCTCGATGCTGGTCTACTGGTACCACTTCTCGCACTCCGGCCAGCGCATCGCGGTCGAGACCAACGACGACTCGATCGGCGGGCACTTCCTGCACCTGCTGCACCGCCGCCCGCCGTCCGCCTCCTGGGTGCGCGCCATGCACACCTCGCTGATCCTGTACGCCGAGCACGAGTTCAACGCCTCGACCTTCGCCGCGCGCGTCATCGCCGGCACCGGCTCCGACCTGTACTCGTGCATCACCGGCGCGATCGGCGCTCTGCGCGGACCCAGGCACGGCGGCGCCAACGAGACGGCGCTGGTCATCCAGCAGCGCTACGACAACCCGGACCAGGCCGCGACCGACATCAAGGCGCGCGTGGCCAACAAGGAGGTCATCATCGGCTTCGGGCACCCGGTGTACACCATCGCCGACCCGCGCAACCAGGTGATCAAGGAGGTGGCGCGGCAGCTGTCGCAGGAGGCCGGCGACATGAAGCGCTTCGCCATCGCCGAGCGCATCGAGACGGTGATGCAGGACGCCAAGAAGATGTTTCCCAACCTCGACTGGTTCTCGGCCGTCGCCTACCACATGATGGGCATCCCCACCGAGATGTTCACGCCGCTGTTCGTCATCGCGCGCACCACCGGCTGGTCGGCGCACGTCATCGAGCAGCGCGCCGACGGCAAGATCATCCGCCCGGCGGCCAACTACGTGGGCCCCGAGGACCTGAAGTTCGTGCCCCTCGACCAGCGGCCTTGAGTCCCGTGTCCGCCCACGACATCAAGTCCGCCGAGCGCCCGGCACCGGATGCGGCGCTCACCGCCATCGCCCGCTACGCGCGCGATTTTAAGGTCACGAGCGCGGGCGCCTACGAGACGGCGCGCTACTGCCTCATGGACACCCTCGCCTGCGGACTGCAGGCGCTCGCCTACCCGGCGTGCCGCAAGCTCTTAGGTCCGGTGGTGCCCGGGGCGGTGATGGCGGGCGGGGCACGCGTGCCCGGCACGTCCTACGAGCTCGACCCGGTGCAGGCCGCCTTCAACATCGGCGCCATGATCCGCTGGCTCGACTTCAACGACACGTGGCTGGCGGCCGAGTGGGGCCATCCGTCGGACAACCTGGGCGCGATCCTCGCGGTCGCCGACTACCAGGCGCGCGCCGCGGTCATGGCGGGCAAGACCCCGCCGCGGGTGCGCGAGCTGCTCACCGCCATGATCAAGGCGCACGAGATCCAGGGGGTGCTGGCGCTGGAGAACAGCTTCAACCGCGTCGGGCTCGACCACGTGCTGCTGGTGCGGGTCGCCTCCACCGCGGTGGCCACCGCCATGCTCGGCGGGAGCGAGGAGCAGGTGGTGAACGCGGTATCGAATGCCTGGATCGACGGCGGCGCGCTGCGCACCTACCGCCATGCGCCCAACACCGGCTCGCGCAAGAGCTGGGCCGCGGGCGATGCCACGAGCCGCGCGGTGCGGCTGGGGCTGATCGCGCTCAGCGGCGAGATGGGCTACCCGTCGGCGCTGTCGGCCAGGACCTGGGGCTTCCAGGACGTGCTCTTCAAGGGCAAGCCCCTCGTCCTGCCGCAGCCCTTCGGCAGCTACGTCATGGAGAACGTGCTGTTCAAGATCTCGTACCCGGCGGAGTTCCACGCCCAGACCGCCGTCGAGGCCGCCATGCGCCTGCATCCGCAGGTGCAGGAACGCCTCGGCAGCATCGAGCGCGTGGTGATCGAGACCCAGGAGCCGGGCGTGCGCATCATCGACAAGACAGGTCCGCTCGCCAACCCCGCCGATCGCGACCACTGCATCCAGTACATGGTGGCGGTGCCCCTGATCTTCGGGCGGCTGACGGCCGCGGACTACGAGGACACGGTGGCGCGGGATCCGCGCATCGACGCGCTGCGCGCGCGCATGCAGGTGCGCGAGAACCCGACCTTCACCCAGGAGTACTACGCCCCCGACAAGCGCTACATCGGCAACGCCGTGCAGGTGTTCTTCGCCGACGGCAGCGCCAGCGAGCGCGTGCACGTGGACTTCCCCATCGGCCACCGCCGGCGGCGCGCCGAGGGTATGCCGGTGCTGGTGAAGAAGTTCGAGTCCTCGGTGGACGGTTACTACGGCGCCAAGCAGGCGGCGCGCATCAAGGCGCTGTTCGCCCGGGCGGCCGAGCTCGATGCGCTGCCGGTGAACGAGCTCATGGCGGCGCTGGTCACCAACGGGCCGCCCGCCTGAACTGGCTGCGGGCGGCGGCGCATCGCACCAGGACCTGCCCACTGGTATCCGGGAAAACTCACCGCCAAGGGTTGGAGAGTCGGCAATGCGAAGGAGTCTCTGGGCGAAGCGGCGGATATCGAACTGCGCCTGAAACTCGCTGACGGCCTCAGGATGCGGCGTCACTCGCGCGGCATAACCCGGACACAGCTGGCTCAAACACTGCGCTCGAGTCAATCGCGGGTCGCGAAAATGGAGGCGGGTGATCCTAGCGTCTCGCCCGATCTGCTCGTAAAGTCACTCTTGGCACCGGGTGCGTCCAACCGCCAGCTGGCGGCAATCATCGCTCGCGGCTGAAGACGACCAACAAAAAAACGGGGCGGCCGATCGGCCGCCCCGTCCTCTGCTCCCGCGCGCTGTGCGTCAGCTGACGCGCACCGGCACGAAGATCTGCGCATCGCCGCGCTGGATCAGCAGCGCGACGTGCCCCTTGGATTTCTCGATCGCGCTCTTCAGCTCATCGGCGCTGGTTACCGGGTTGCCGTTCGCGGACAGCACCACATCGCCCGGCTGAATGCCGGCGTCGGCCGCCGGGCCCGAGGAGCGCTCGACCACGAGCCCGCCCTTCATGCTCGACTGGCGCCGCTCGTCCGGGGTCAGCGGCCGTACCGCCAGCCCCAGCTTGCCGC
>JANWKR010000031.1 GCA_025451275.1 Steroidobacteraceae bacterium | reverse complement strand
TCCCGCTGCGGCTCGCGAGCAGCAGCGCCGCCGGCGCCCCCGGCAGGCCCTGCAGGGCGCGCCGCACCGCGCGCGGGCTGTAGCCCGGATGGGCGAGGAGCGCCGGGTCGAGCTGGCCGAAACCGAGCCACTTCAGGGCCTCCCGCAGGCCGGTGCGCTGCGGTCCGGGCGGCAGCAGCAGCAGCGTCCAGCGCCCGTCCCACTGCCTGGGCCCGGCCCCATAGATGCGGCGCGTCGCCTCGGCGAAGCGAGCGGCGCCACGGCGCGTCAGGCGGTACTCGCTGCGTCGTCCGGAGCGGCGTGCCGCCAGCCAGCCATCGCGCGCCAGGCGCGCCACCGAAGTGCGCACCAGACGCTCGGTGAGGCCGAAGGGGGCCGCCAGGCGGATCAGGCTCCCGAGCGTCACCGCGCCGCCGCGTGGCGCGATGGCATCGCCGAACAGCGTCATCAGCAGCGAGCCGGCACGCAGCGGCCGCTGCGCGCGGAAGTGCCGCAGCAGCGCCTGGACGGGTGCGGGGAGGGGGGCGGGCGGGGCGCTGGCCATGGGCCCGGAATTGTGACACAGGATTTGGCGCCCCTGTGATATTCTTGTGTCACATCTGAGCGCGGCGACGGAGCCCCCATGTACACCCAGGCTCTCGATACCCACGGTAAGGAACCGCTACCCGCCGGCGAGGGGGGCGCGGTGGCGCAGCGCTTCCAGGCGCGGGTCGACGCCGACGAGAAGATCGAGCCCAAGGACTGGATGCCCGATGCCTACCGCCAGACGCTGATCCGCCAGATCTCCCAGCACGCCCACTCCGAGATCGTCGGCATGCTGCCGGAGGGCAACTGGATCACGCGCGCCCCGACGCTGCGGCGCAAGGCGGTGCTGATCGCCAAGGTGCAGGATGAGGGCGGCCACGGCATGTACCTGTACAGCGCCGCCGAGACCCTCGGTGTTGCGCGCGCCGAGCTGTTCGAGCAGCTGCTGTCGGGCGCAGCCAAGTACTCGAGCATCTTCAACTACCCGACGCTCACCTGGGCGGACATCGGCGCCATCGGCTGGCTGGTGGACGGCGCGGCGATCATGAACCAGATCCCCATCTGCCGCTGCTCGTACGGCCCGTATGCACGCGCCATGGTGCGTATCTGCAAGGAAGAGAGCTTCCACCAGCGCCAGGGGTTCGAGATCATGCTGACGCTGGCGCGCGGCAGCGCCGCGCAGCGCGCCATGGCCCAGGATGCCCTGAACCGCTGGTGGTGGCCGTCGATCATGATGTTCGGCCCGAGTGATGCGGACTCGAAGCACACCGCGCAGTCGATGCGCTGGAAGATCAAGCGCTTCAGCAACGACGAGCTGCGCCAGAAGTTCATCGACATCACCGTGCCGCAGGCGTTCTTCCTCGGACTCGCGATCCCGGACCGGGAGCTGCACTGGAACGAGTCGACGCAGCACTACGACATCGGCGCGATCGACTGGGCGGAATTCCACGCGGTGCTGAAGGGCAACGGCCCGTGCAACCGCGAGCGGCTCGAGGCGCGGCGCGGCGCCTACGAGTCCGGGCGCTGGGTGCGCGAGGCGGCAGCCGCGCACGCGGCCAAGGAGCGGGCGCGCACCGCGTCCACCGGCGGCAGCACGGCGCAGACGGGGCGAACATGAACGAAGAATGGCCGCTGTTCGAGGTCTTCATCCGCTCGCGCTCCGGGCTCGAGCACAAGCACGTCGGCAGCCTGCACGCCGCCGATGCGCGCATGGCCATCGAGCACGCCCGCGACGTGTATACGCGCCGCCAGGAGGGCGTCAGCATCTGGGTGATGCGCTCGGCCGACATCATCGCCTCGGACCCGGGTGAGGCGGAGGCGCTGTTCGAGCCGGCGCGCGACAAGGTCTACCGCCATCCGACCTTCTACGTCATCCCGGACGAGGTCAAGAACCTGTGAGCAGCGCCGAGCGCCACGCCGCCGAGTCGGAGCGCGAGCTGCAGGCGGCGCGCTGCCGCTATGTATTGCGCCTCGGCGATACCGCGCTGGTGCTCGGCCAGCGTCTGGGCGAGTGGGTCGGGCACGCGCCGGCACTGGAGGAGGACCTGGGGCTCGCCAACCTCGCGCTCGATCTGGTCGGCCAGGCGCGCCTGCTGCTCACCTACGCCGGTGAGCTCGAGGGCCGCGGCCGCGACGAGGACGACCTGGCGTTCCTGCGCGACGCGCCCGAGTTCATGAACCTGGCGCTCGCCGAGCAGCCGAACGGCGACTTCGCCGTCACCATCGTGCGGCAGTGGCTCATCGATACCTGGCAGCTGCAGGTGTACCGCGCGCTGGCGGCTTCCACCGACACGCGCCTGGCGGCCATCGCCGCCAAGGCTCTCAAGGAGACGCTCTACCACCACCGCTTCAGCAGCGGCTGGCTGGCACGGCTCGGGGATGGCACCGCCGAGAGCCACGAGCGTGCTCAGCGTGCGCTCGAGGAGCTGTGGCGCTTCACCGCGGAGTTCTTCGCCCCCGACGAAGTCGATGAGCGCGTGCACGCCGCCGGCATCGCTCCGGAGCTTCCCGGTCTCGCGGCGCCCTGGTCGGCGCAGGTGGACGCCGATCTTGCGGCCGCCACGCTGCGCCGTCCGGCCGTGGCCAGCTATTCCTGGCACGGCAAGCGCGGGGTGCACACCGAGCACCTCGGGCACCTGCTCGCCGCCATGCAGCACCTGCAACGCACCTATCCCGGGCTGCGCTGGTGAGTGCGGCGATGAGCACCCCGGGAAACAGCGCCGCCGAGGAGGCCGAGCGTGTCCTCGCGCTGCTCGCCGCGGTACCCGATCCCGAGATCCCGGTGCTGAGCGTGGTGGACCTGGGCGTGATCCGGCACGTGCGCCGCGGCACCGACGGCCGGCTGCGGGTCGGGCTCACGCCGACGTACTCGGGCTGTCCGGCCACCGAGATGATCCGGGCCGCCGTGCGCGGCACCCTCGACCGGCACGGCTATCCCGATGCCGAGATCGAGGAGGTGCTGTCGCCGCCCTGGAGCAGCGACTGGCTGAGCGCCGCCGGGCGGGTCAAGTTGCGGCAGTTCGGCATCGCGCCACCCGTTGCGCCCGTGTCGAGCCCGCGCCGCCTGTGGCAGGCGACGCCGGTGGCGTGCCCGCGCTGCGCCGGCGCCGACACCGAGCGCATCAGCGAGTTCGGCTCCACGCCCTGCAAGGCGCACTACCGCTGTCGCCAGTGCGGCGAGCCGTTCGACTACTTCAAGTGCCTCTGACATGCTGAAATTCCATGCGCTGCGGGTTGCCGCCGTCACTCCGGATGCAGAGGACGCGGTCGCCATCGAGCTCGAGCTGCCGGAAGCGCTGCGCGCGGAGTACCGCGGCACGCCCGGTCAGCACGTCGTGGTACGGACCCGCATCGATGGCCAGGAGACACGACGCACCTACTCGCTGGTGAACGCACCGGGGGAGCGGCCGCTGCGCATCGTGCCGCGGGTGCATCCCCGTGGCCGCATGTCGCGCTTCCTGGCCGAGCAGCTGCGCGCGGGCGACGCCCTCGAGGTGTTGCCGCCCAACGGCAGCTTCACGCCGCGCACTGCGGCGCAGCCGGCGGGCACCTACGTCGCGTTCGCCGCCGGCTGCGGCATTACCCCGGTGCTGTCGGTGGTGCGGAGCCTGCTGGCGCACGAGCCGGCGCGGGTCATCCTCTTCTACGGCAACAGCGGCAGCGCGCGCACCATGTGCCTCGAGGACCTGCTGGCGCTCAAGGATCGTCACCTGGGGCGACTGTCGCTGCACTTCGTCATGAGCCGCGAGCCCCAGGAGGCCGAGCTCTACAATGGCCGCATCGACGCGGCACGGGTGCGGCGGTTCGCCGGCGTGCTGTTCGAGCCGCGCGGCGTGACGGAATATTTCCTGTGCGGCCCGGGCGACATGATCGAGCAGGTGTCCACGACGCTGCGCGAGCTCGGCGTCGAGCCCGCGCGGGTGCATGCCGAGCACTTCACGGTCGCCACGGCGACGCCGGCGACCGCGGAGGCGGCACGTCCGGCGGCCGGCGACACCACGGGCGCATCCGCCGCCACCACCGACCAGGCCGAGGTCAGCATACTCATGGACGGGCGGCGCCGCTCATTCGCCATGAAGCGTGACGATGAGACGGTGCTCGATGCGGCGGCCCGCGCCGGCATCGACCTGCCGTTCTCGTGCCGCGCCGGCGTGTGCTCGACGTGCCGCACCAAGGTGGTGCGCGGCGAGGTGGAGATGGCACAGAACTACGCCCTGGAGGACTGGGAGCTGGAGCAGGGCTACGTGCTGGCCTGTCAGTCGCGCGTCAAGACCCCGGTCCTCGAGCTCGACTACGACGAGAAGTGAAGCTGCGGAGCTGTCATGAGTTTTGAGCACATCCTGTTCGAGAACGCCGCCGGCATTGCGCGGCTGACGCTCAACCGGCCCGAGCGGCTGAACAGCTTCAACACCGCCATGCACGCGGAAGTTGCGCAGGCGCTGGCGAGTCTCGCCGGCTCCGGCGCGCGCGTGCTGGTGCTGACCGGTGCCGGGCGCGGCTTCTGTGCCGGCCAGGACCTCGGCGACCGTGCGGTGGCACCGGGGGCCGCACCGCCGGATCTCGCGCAATCGATCGAGAAGTACTACAAGCCGCTGGTGCTGGCGCTGCGCCGCCTGCCGCTGCCGGTCATCGCTGCCGTGAACGGCGTGGCCGCCGGAGCCGGCGCCAACATCGCGCTCGCCTGCGATCTGGTGATTGCCGCACGCTCGGCGAGCTTCGTGCAGGCCTTCGCCAAGCTGGGACTGATCCCCGACTCGGGCGGCACCTGGTTCCTGCCGCGCCTGGTAGGCCCGGCGCGCGCCATCGGACTTTCGTTCCTGGGGGAGAAGCTCCCCGCCGAGCAGGCCGCGGCCTGGGGCCTCATCTGGCGCTGCGTGGACGATACGGAGCTCGCGCCGACCGTGAACGCCCTGGCGCGGGGCTTTGCCGCCGCGCCCACTCTGGGGCTGGCGCGCACCAAGCAGGCGATCTATGAAGGGCTCGGCCGCACCCTCGAGCAGCAGCTCGACGTCGAGCGCGACCTGCAGGGCGAGCTCGGGCGCAGTGCCGACTACGCCGAGGGCGTGGCGGCGTTTGCGGCCAAGCGCACGCCGCAGTTCACTGGCCGCTGAGCACGAGGGTATTCGGCAGGTAACACCATGAGCCAGCACCAGGACCGGGAGGGAGCCCAGCGGCGCGCCGAGCAGGCGGCCGCGGCCCTGTACGCGCGCGACCGCGCCTCGCAGGCCCTCGGCATGCGCATCGACGCCGTGCGCCCCGGGTGGGCACGGGTGGTGATGCGGGTGCGCGCCGACATGGTGAACGGCCACGGCGTCTGCCACGGCGGCATCGTGTTCAGCCTGGGCGACAGTGCGTTCGCCTTCGCCTGCAACTCGCACAACGACGCCACCGTGGCGGCTGCCGCCAGCATCGATTTCCTGGCCGCCGCGCGCGAGGGCGATGAGCTCACGGCCGAGGCCAGCGAGGCCTGGCGCACCAAGCGCAACGGCATTTACGAAATCGTGGTCAGCAATCAGCGTGGTGAGCGCATCGCGCTGTTCCGCGGCCGCTCCTACCGCGTCGAGGGGCAGGTCACCGCCTGAACAGGAGCACCGCTCATGCAGCTTGAGAGTTTCGTCGCCGGAGGCTGGCAGGCGGGGGCGGGTGCCGGCAGCGCGCTGCGCGATGCCACCACCGGCAGCGTGATCGCCAACGCCACGGCCGAGGGGCTGGACATGGGCGCGGTGCTCGAGCACGCACGCCGCGTCGGCGGTCCGAACCTGCGCCGCCTGACCTTCCACGAGCGCGCCGCGCAGCTCAAGGCGCTCGCCAAGCTCCTCACCGAGCACAAGGACGAGTTCTATACCCTGTCGTACGCGACCGGCGCCACCCGGGGCGATTCCTGGATCGATATCGACGGCGGCATCGGCACGCTGTTCGTGTACGCGAGCAAGGGCACGCGCGAGCTGCCGAACAGCCGCGTGTACGTCGACGGCGGTGTGGAGGCGCTGTCCAAGGGCGGCACGTTCGTGGCGCAGCACATCTGCGTGCCGCTCGAAGGCGCGGC
>JANWKR010000030.1 GCA_025451275.1 Steroidobacteraceae bacterium | reverse complement strand
GGTTAAGTCTGCCCCACCGGGGGTTTGACAGCCGCGCGGCGGGGCGAGGATCCTGACTGCATGGCACTATCTCAGCACGAGCGCGAGCGCTATCAGCGCCACCTGGCGCTCGCCGAGATCGGCGCCGCGGGCCAGGAGCGGCTCAAGGCGGCGCGGGTGCTGGTGGTGGGTGCCGGCGGCCTCGGCTCGCCGGCGGCGTTGTACCTGGCGGCGGCCGGCTGCGGCACGCTCGGCCTGCTCGACTGCGATCGCGTCGAGCTGTCCAACCTGCAGCGCCAGGTGCTGTTCGATACCGGCGCCCTCACGCGCTCCAAGGCCGAGGCCGGACGCGAGCGCCTCGCCGCCCTGAACCCGGACATCCGGGTCATCGCGCACGCGGTAGAGCTGCGGGCGGTCAACGTGATGCAGCTCGTCGCCGGGTACGACCTGGTGCTCGATGGCAGCGATCGCCTGGCGACGCGCTATCTCGTCAACGACGCCTGCGTGCTCCTCGGGCGCGCGCTGGTGTCGGCGGCCATCCACCGCTTCGAGGGCCAGGTCATGACTTACGTGCCCGGCCAGGGACCGTGCTACCGCTGCGCGTTTCCGCACGCCGCCGACGGCCTGGTCGCCAACTGCGCGCAGGCGGGCGTACTCGGCGTGTTACCGGGCGTGCTCGGCACGCTGCAGGCGACCGAGGCCATCAAGCTCATCACCGGCGCCGGCGAGCCGCTGATCGGACGGCTGCTCACCTACGACGCGCTCGCCATGAGCTTCAGCGAATTCCGCGTCCGCCGGCGCCGCGACTGCGCGGTGTGCGGCGACTCCCCCAGCATCACCCAACCCATGGATGCCAAGCCGATGGCCGATGACAGCCCGACCGGTATACGCCAACTGTCCGCCGCCGCGCTTGCCGAGCTGCTGCGCGCCGGCGGGGCGCCGCTCCTCGTCGACGTGCGCGAGCCCGCGGAATTTGCCGCCGGCCACCTGCCCGGGTCGCTCCACATCCCGCTCGGCGAGCTGCCGCAGCGGCTCGGCGAGATCCCGCCGGGGTCCGCGCCGGTGTTCATCTGCCGGGCGGGCGGGCGCAGCATGGCGGCGTGCCAGCTGGCACTGCGTGCCCGCATCGCCTCACCCGCCAGCCTCGAGGGCGGGCTGCTGGCGTGGTCGCGCGAGGTGGACCCCGCGCTCACGGTCCTCTAGCGCGCCGCGCAGCGCGACTTGGCGAACGCCGGCCGCGGCTGCGCCGCCGGCGCAAACGAGATGCACGCCTTGAGCCTCTCCAGGGCCGCGCGCGGCTCATCCACGAACTCGAACAGCTGCAGGTCCTCGGCGGCGATGGTGCCGTGGCGCACCAGCGCCTCGAAGTTGACGACTTCCTTCCAGAACGCCGAGCCGTACAGCAACACCGGGATGGAGCGGTCGAGCTTGCGCGTCTGTGCCAGCGTCAGGATCTCAAACAGCTCGTCGAAGGTGCCGAAGCCGCCCGGGAACGCGATCAGGGCACGCGCCAGGTGCGCGAACCACAGCTTGCGCATGAAGAAGTAGTGGAACTCGAAGCACAGCCCCGGCGTGATCCAGGAATTGGGGCGTTGCTCCTGCGGCAGCCCGATGTTGAGACCCACGCTGCGGCCGCCGGCGAGCGCGGCGCCGTGGTTGGCCGCCTCCATGATGCCGGGGCCGCCGCCGGAGCACACCACGAGCTGTTCGCCGCCGAGCGTCCGGCTCCATTCGGTAACGAGCCGCGCCAGCTCGGTGGCTTCCTC
Organism: Steroidobacteraceae bacterium; assembly: GCA_025451275.1. Taxonomy (GTDB): domain Bacteria; phylum Pseudomonadota; class Gammaproteobacteria; order Steroidobacterales; family Steroidobacteraceae; genus 13-2-20CM-66-19. Next base: position 3,993 of record JANWKR010000030.1, on the reverse strand, counting down.
GATGTAGCGGCCGAGCGGCCCGTCGGCGCGCAGCCGCGCCGAGCCGAAGAACACGACGGTGGCGGTGACGCCGCCGACATTGAAGGCACGCAGCGGTGCCAGGTACTCGGACACGATGCGCAGCGGCCGGCCCTCGTCCGAGTCGATGAAGTCCGGGTCATGGTAGGAAAGCATTCCGTCGGCTCCTCGAAGTCGTGGCTGGCCGGCACTCTAACCAAAAGCGCACGCCGCGTGCGACACTGCCTGTCGATGCGTCACACGAGTCTCGGCCGTGCGGCGGTGCTGCTCGCGGTGCTGCTGGCAGGTCCCGGGCGCGCGGCCGCGGGGCCGCCCGCTGTTGCCGCCGACCTGCCGCCGCTCGACGCCGCAACCTCGCTGCTGGTGGTCGCGCCCCATCCTGACGACGAGACGCTGTGCTGCGCCGGGGTGATGCAGCGCGTGGTCGCGGCCGGCGGCCACGTGAGCGTCGTGTGGGTGACGAGCGGCGATGCCTCCGAACTCGACCTGCTGCTGCTCGAGCACAGCCTGTTCATGCGCGCCGGGGCGGCGCGGGACCTGGCGACGCGCCGCATGCGCGAGGCGCGCGCGGCCACCGCCCTGCTCGGCGTGCCCTCCGCCGGTCAGCTGTTTCTCGGCTATCCCGACCGCGGCGTGCTGCAGCTGCTCACCGCGCACCGCACCGAGCCCTATGCCTCACCCTTCAGCGGCGCGGCGGCCGTGCCCTACGCGCAGGCACTGTATCCGCGCCATCCGTACACCGGTGCGAGCCTCGAGCAGGATTTCGCCGCGGTGCTGGAGCGCGTCCACCCCACGCTGATCCTCGCGCCCACGCCCCTCGACAGCCATCCCGATCACCGCGCCGCCGGCCTGCTCACCGCCACGGTCGCGCAGCACCTGAACCTGCTGCCGGCGGTGCGCTACTGGATCGTGCACGGCGGCGAGGGCTGGCCCGGCCCGCGCGGACTCGTGCCCGGCCTGCCGCTCACGCCCGCCCCGCGCCTGCACGGCCTGGTGCCGGCCGTGTTCGCCCTGACACCGGCCGAAGAAGACCGCAAGCAGCAGGCCATCGAGGCCTACGCGACGCAGATGCGGATCACCGCGCCCTTCCTGCTCTCGTTCGTGCGCAGCAGCGAGCTGTTCACGACCGCCGCGCAACCCTAGTCCGGCCGCCGCCGCAGCCGCCGCCAGCGGTCGATATGGCGATCGAGCGCGCCCGCGATGCGCTCACGCAGCCGATCGAGCCAGGCGCGCTGCCGCCAGGAGCGGCGGCTGAGCGCGCGCGACTCGGCGAAGTCGGCGCTGAACAGCGCCGCCGCGCTATCCGCGAAGCCGGCGTCGGCGACCTCCTGGTTCGCTTCCAGGTTCCAGCGAAAGCTCCAGCGGTCCAGGTTGCTCGAGCCGACCGATACCCACTCATCACACAGGGTCATCTTGCCGTGCAGGACGCGCGGCTGATACTCGAAGATCTTGACGCCGTTGCGCAGCAGCTTGCCGTAGAAACGCCGCGCCGCCTGGCGCACCCACGGGTGGTCGGTGCGCGCCCCCGGCACCAGCAGCCGCACGTCGACGCCGCGCCGTGCCGCGCGCCGCAGCGCCTTGCGGAAGCGCCGTGACGGCACGAAATAGGCGCTCATGATCCACACGCGCATGCCGGCGCCGTCGATGCGGCGGATGACACCGTTGGCGAGCACCGAGCGCTGGCGCGCTTCCGAGAGGGCCAGCCGCCCCGTGGCCCCCCCGGGGTACGGCGCGCAGGCCGGGGCCGGCGCCGGCGCCAGCTCGCCGCCGCAGCGGCGCCAGGTGCGCGCGAACGCCCGCTGCCAGTCGGCGACCACCGGCCCCTCGATGCGCAGCATCTGCTCGCGCCACGCGCCGCCGCGTGCCCCGGGCGCGAACTCGTCGGCCAGTCCCGCGCCGCCGACGAAGGCGGTGCGGCCGTCGGTGACCAGGAGCTTGCGGTGGTCGCGCAGCAGGTTGTCCATGCGCTTGGCGAGGCTGAGCGGATTGAAGAAGCGCAGCTCCACCCCGGCCGCGAGCAGGCGGCGGCGGTCGTGGCGCGACATGCCGAGCGAGCCGAAGGCGTCGAACACCACGCACACCCGCGCGCCGCGGCCGGCCGCCGCCACCAGCGCGTCGATGAAGCGCGTCAGCAGCGCGCCGGAGCTCACCAGATACATCTCCAGCAGCACCAGCGCGCGCGCCGCGTCGATGGCCTCGTGCATGCAGGCGAAGAACTCGCCGCCGTCGGCCAGCAGGCGGAAGCGATTGCCCGGTCGCCACGGCCAGCCGGTGGTTGTAAATTGCTCGCTCTCGCGGCCCGCCGTCATGAGGGAACAATGACCGACCTGCGCACCAGATGCCAGCTGCTGCTGCTGCTTGCCGGGCTCTTCGCCCCGTGGTGTGCGGCCGCCGACATCGTCGATGCCGTCAACATCGTGCGCTACGGGGGCTGCGCCGGACGCGTGCACAGCGCGCCGCCGCTGCGCGAGAGCGAGCGCCTCGACGAGGTGGCGAAGCGCCTGTCGCAGGGGAGCGACCTCACGACTGCGCTGCAAGCCGCCGGGTACCACGCCGCCACGTCGTTCTCGGTCAGCATCTCCCGGGTGCCGCTCAGCGGCGATGTGGAGCAGATCGTGACGCGGCAATTCTGCCAGCAGGCCAGCAATCCGTCGTTCCGCGAGATCGGCAGCTGGCGGCGTGGCAGCACCGCGTGGATCGCACTCGCCGAGCCGTTCGCCCCGCCGCCGGCGCGCGACCGCACTGCCGTCAGCCGCCGGGTGCTGCAGCTCACCAACCAGGCTCGCGCCCAGGCGCGCCGCTGCGGCCCGACGCCGTACGCCGCCGCCCCGCCGCTGTCGCTCGATGCGACGCTGGGGCGTGCCGCGCGCGACTACGCGCAACAGATGGCTGCCTGGGGCTACATGGATCACAACGGCCGCGACGGCAGCTCGCCCGCCGAGCGCATCACGCGCAGCGGCTACCGCTGGCGCGAGATGGGCGAGAACCTGGCGAGCGGCCAGATGAGTGCCGAGCAGGTGGTCAGCGGCTGGCTGGGCAGCCCCGAGCACTGCGCGAATCTCATGGACCCGCTGTTCCGGCACATGGGCGTGGCCTACGCCATCAACCCTCACGACCGCATGGGTGTGTACTGGGCCCAGGAGTTCGGCACGCCGCGCTAGTGCGCGCCGACGACTTCACACGCCGTGGTCCTCGTGCTGCTGTTGCAGCGTCGCCAGACTGCCAGCCAGCAGGTACAGCAGGCCGAACCAGGCGAGGCTGTGGGTGAGGAAAATATTGAGGGTGCGGTAGACGATCGGCTGGCGCCCGTAATAGTCCAGTGCCTGCACACCGCCGATGAGCACGGCCGCGGCGCTCACCAGCAGCAGTACCGGGCGCACCGAGGAGCGCACCGCCCCCGGCGACGTCGGCGCGGCCGGCGGCACGCGCAGCCTGAAGTACCAGACCGCCATCACGATCAGTCCGAACGCGGAGCTCGCGTACTGCAGCACGTGGCACAGCGGGCCGTTGTACGAGCCGATCGTCACCGGCGCGCTGAGCGCGGCCACGCGGTGCACCAGCCAGGTGTCGCTGTGGGTGAAAGAGTCCCACAGCAGATGGGTCCACACACCGACCAGGATGGCAATTCCCGCGTACAGCCACTCGCGCGGCCGGCACAGCGGCGCCAGCGCGGTCAGGCACAGCCAGCGGGCACGCGCCGACAGCAGCGCGGTGAGCGGCGCACGCAGCACGAACACGGCCAGCAGCGCAAGGTAGCCGAGCGCCAGGCACACCGTCACCGAGCCCTCGAGGTTGTGGGTCTCCGGCAGGAAGCGCCCGATCGAGCCCGGCACGTAGTACGGCAGATCCGGGATCAGCGCACCAATGATCAGCGGCGCGGTGCGCAGCCGCCACACGCGGCGCAGCGGCAGGATGGCGGCCGGGTGCGCGAGCGTGAACGGCACGCGACTACCCCGCCGGCCGCGGGCGCGGGGT
>JANWKR010000029.1 GCA_025451275.1 Steroidobacteraceae bacterium | reverse complement strand
TCGTAGATGCGCCACGAGGGCGGGTTCTTGGTCTGCTGGTTCTTGGTCAGCGGACCGCGCATGGCGAAGATGACCTTGGTGCCGTCGGCGGAGGTGTCGACGTCCTTGACGTCCCACAGCTGGCCGGCGGTGATGCGCGCGGTGATGTTCGTCTCGCTGGCGCTCGCCGAGGCGCTGGCGCGCATGAAGAGGTCGGCCGGCGGCACGATGGTGCGCATGGTGCGCAGGTCGTCCTGCTGCAGGGTGCCGTCGGCGTTCACCGGCACCTGGCGCTTCACGTAGAACACCGGGAAGTCGACGGTGGCGGGGTCCGCGACCTGGCTCTTGCCCAGGGAAATGTTGCCGCCGCTGCTGCAGGCGCCGAGCCCGACGACGGCCGCGAGCGCCGGCAGCACCCACAGCGGGCGCGCCTGCACCGTGTCTCGCATCAGTCTCTGCCGGATGAGCTGCCAGCCCATGAGCGCCTCCCGCGCCGAAATGTAACGTAATTCACCGCGTTCAAGATGACTTATCGCCTCCGCCATTGCCGTAACGCCGATTCCGTCACGGCACGCCCGTGGCCGCATGCGTTTCATAGGGCCCTCAACGGGTGCGGGGCGATCACGCTACTAGGTAGACGTTCAGTCGGCCCCTCGCCGTGACCGGACTCGCAGTTTGCCGCGCATTGAGCAGCGCAGGACAACAAACACACAAACTGTCGGCGGCTGGCGACGTCACTCGGTTGAGACATTCGGGGCGGGGTTGACGGTTCCGTATAGTCCGGTCCGCGCATCGGGCTTTTAGGGAGTTGAGGCGCGCCATGAATGTCAGAACCAACACGGCACAGGTCGTTGCGGGTCGCGCACGCCACTCGGCCTTGGCCGGCTGCGCGCTGCTGCTGTCGCTTGCGGGTACCGCCAGCGCGGGCCCTGCAGAGCAGGCCAAGCGCATCTACGAGCGCCTCGCGGGCGAGCCGCCATCGCCGGCGGTCATGATGCAACTCGCCAATGCGGTGTGCGGCGCCAACACCTGTGCGCCGGGCAGCCCGTCGCTCTCACCGGGCGATCCGAAGCTGGTCGCCGCCGCGGTCATCGCCACCACGCCGGCCACTGCGCCCACCTTCTATAACGTGACCCTGAAGAACTGGGTCATCCCCTGGACCAACCGTGACCAGACGGTGTTCGCGCCGCTCAACGACTACGCGGCCACCGTGATCGGCATGGTGCGCGATGACGTGCCATTCAATACCGCGCTGTCGGCGGACCTGGTGTACACGGTCAATGCCGCGGGCCTGCCGGCGCCCTCCAATGCCAGCAACGCCCACTACGCCACCGCCGAGACCAACGGCGTCGACCTGAGCACCGCGCTCAGGACGGCCACGCAGTCGGCCACCTACGGCACGCCGTCTGCGGCGACCGCCGGCCTCATCACCACTTACGGCGCGCAGTCCGCGTTCTTCATCAACGGCACCAACCGCGCCATGTTCCGCGTCACGATGATCAATCACTTCTGCAACGACATGCAGACGCTGATGGATACCACGCGGCCGACCGACCGCATCCGCCAGGATGTGGCGCGCTCGCCCGGCGGCGACAGCCGCGTATTCCTCAACAACTGCGTCGGCTGCCACAGCGGCATGGATCCGATGGCACAGGCCTTCGCGTACTACAACTTCAATGGCACGGCAGGTGCGGTGACCAACACCGGCACCATGGAGTACACCGCCGGCCAGGTGCAGCCGAAGTACTTCATCAACTCCACCAACTTTGTGTACGGTTTCGTCACGCCCGACGACAGCTGGTCGAACCGCTGGCGCCAGGGCGTCAATGCCTCGATGGGCTGGGATCCGAACCTGCCCGGCAGCGGCAACGGCGCCAAGTCGCTCGGCACGGAGCTCGAGTCGAGCGGTGCCTTCGCGCAGTGCCAGGTGCAGAAGGTGTTCCAGGCGGTGTGCTTCCGCACGCCGACCGCCGCCGACCAGGCGACGGTCACGCAGCTGACGAACAGCTTCAAGAACGGCGGCTACAAACTCAAGCAGGCGTTCCAGCAGACCGCTGCCGCCTGTCCGGGCCAGTAAGGGAGCGCCTGCCATGAACCGCAATCCCCTCGCCACCGTGCCCGCCGGCGCCCTGCGCCCCGGACGCCTGCTGCGGCAGGGCGCCGCGCTCGCGCTGCTCGCCGCGCTGGCCGCCTGCAGCGGCGGCGGCGCCTCGACCACGGTGAATCAGCAGTCGACGCCGCCGAGCAGCAGCGCCGACAACTACACCGGGCCGGCGCCGGCCAACGCCGACGTGCAGTCCTTCAAGATCAATTTCTGGGCGAACGTGGTGCCATCGAACCGCTGCGGCGGCTGCCATCACCAGGGCGGCCAGTCGCCGATGTTCGCGCGCACCGATGACGTGAACCTCGCCTACCAGGCGGCGGGCCCGCTGGTGAATCTCACCAACCCGTCGCAGTCGGAGTTCATTATCAAGGTGGGCGGCGGCCACAACTGCTGGGTCGCGGACCCGTCCGCGTGCGCGGCCACCATGCTGGTGTGGATCCAGGCCTGGATCGGCGCCGGCTCCTCCTCGACCACCAGCATCACGCTGCTGGCGCCGCCGGTGCAGGCGCCCGGCGGCGGCAAGCAGTTCCCGGCCACCGCCGCCACTAGCGGCACCAACGGGACGAGCTTCCAGAGCACTGTTTGGCAGCCGATACTGCGGCAGTTCTGCGTGGGCTGCCATACCTCGAGCTCTGCTACCGCGCAGCAGCCGTACTTCGCCAGCGCCGACGTCAACGAGGCCTACGCGGCGGCACAGCCGAAGATGAACCTCATCACTCCGAGCGATTCGCGCTTCGTGGTGCGTCTGCGCGACGAGTTCCACCACTGCTGGGCCACGAGTCCGGGCGGGGCGCCCGATTGCCCCGGCAGCTCGCAGGCCATGCTGAATGCCATCACCGCGTTCGCCAACGGCATCGCCGTGACGCCGATCGATCCGAACCTGGTCGTGTCCAACGCCGTGACGCTGCAGCAGGGCACGATCGCCGCGGGCGGCAGCCGCTACGAGGCCAACCTGGTCGCGAAGTACATGTTCATGACCGGGCAGGGCGCGACCGCGTATGACACTAGCGGCGTGACGCCGGCGGCGGATCTCTCGCTGTCGGGCAACTACACCTGGGTGGGCGGCTGGGGCGTGCAGTTCGGCCCGGCCATGGGCAACCTGCCGTCCGGCAAGGCGCAGGCCTCGACCAGCTCGAGCGCCAAGATCGCCGCCATGATCCAGTCCTCGGGCGAGTACTCGCTCGAGGTGTGGGACGCACCCGCGGATGTCACGCAGACCAATGCCTACATCCTCAGCTACTCGGGCAGCAACACCACGCGCGATGCGACGCTGGCGCAGGCCGCCATGCAGTACCAGGGCATGGCGCGCAGCAGCACCACCAGCACCAACGGCCAGCCGCCGCTGCTCACCACCGCCACCGGCGGTGCGGCACAGGCGGCACTGCAGCACGTCGTGATCACCTATGACCCGGTGAACGGCCAGAAGCTGTACGTCAACGGCGTCTACAGCGGCGACCCGGACCCTGCCAAGGGCGGCTCGCTCGCCAACTGGGACAGCACTTTCGCGCTGGTCCTCGGCAACGAGACCACCGGGCAGCGGCCGTGGGCGGGCGTCGTCAAGTTCGCCGCCATCCACAACCGCGCGCTGACCGCGGCGCAGATCCAGCAGAACTTCGCCGCCGGCGTCGGCCAGAAGTACTACCTGCTGTTCGGCGTCAGCCAGCTGTCGGGCGTGCCGCAGTCGTACATCCTTTTCCAGGGCAGCCAGTACGACAATTACAGCTACCTGTTCGACGCGCCCAAGTTCATCAGCCTCGACGGCAGCGCGGCTGCGCCGAGCAACCTGATGATCAGCGGCATGCGCCTCGGCGTGAACGGCGTGCTGGCGCCGGCCGGGCAGTCCTACGCGACCATGGCGGTCAGCGTCGGCGGCGCCAATTACAGCGCGGGCAATGGCCAGCTGCTGTCGAACCTGGGCACGGTGGTGCCGGTCACCCTCGGGCCGGCCAACGACCTGTTCTTCCTGTCGTTCGACCAGTTCGGCTCGCACGTGCACGCCTTCACCGAGCCGCCGGTGGTGGTCACCCCGCCGGCGCTCAGCACCACGCCGCAGCCGGACCTTGGCATCATGACCTTCGAGCGCGCCAACCACGCGTTCTCGAGCATCACCGGGGTCAAGACCACCGACTCGGTGGTTAACGCGCTGTACAACACCTCGCAGCAGTCGATGCCGGCCGCGCCGCTGATCGCGGCGTTCGTGCCCTCGCAGCAGACCGCGATCTCGCAGCTGGCGAGCGCCTACTGCGGCGAGATGATGGCCAGCACCCCGTTGCGCGATACGTTCTTCAACGGCACCGGACTGGACGCCGCGGTGAGCGCCGGCACCAAGGCCTCGGCGTTCTTCGGCTCGAGCGGCAGCGCGCAGCGCACCCTGGTGATCAACGGGCTGGTGAACAACGCCATCGGCACCAGCGTCAATCCGCAGGCCATCAGTGCCGTGCAGAACGAGGTCGATGCGCTCATCACGCGCATCCCCACGCTCAACAGCAATGCCACCGTGACGCAGGCCACGGTCGCGGCCTGTACCGCGGTGCTCGGCAGCGCCGCCGTGACCGTGCAGTGATTTAAGGATCGGGAGACAAGCAGATGTTCATCCGCAAAAAGCCCCCGCGTTCGCATGCACTCGGCGAGCCGCTGCGGCACGAGAACCATCCGCGGCCCGTTACGCGCCGCGAGCTGCTCGGCGCCGGTTTCCTGTCCGGCTCGGCCATGGTGGTGGGCCCGGCCTGGCTGGGGGCGCTGCTCAAGGCGAGCGGCGCCAACGCCGGCACGCTCTCTCCGGACATCCAGGCGCTGCTCGCCAGCACCCAGTGCAACGTGCAGTCCGCCGGCGCCGGCATCCCCTTCATCTGTTTCGACCTCGCCGGCGGTGCCAACCTCGTCGGTTCGGAAGTGATCGTGGGCGTGCAGGGCGGCCAGTCGAACTTCCTCTCGACCGCCGGTTACGGCAAGCTCGGCGTGCCGGGCAACATGGTGCCGAGCTCGACCGCCAACGTGGACAGCAGCCTCGGACTGCTGTGGCACGCCGACGGCGCCATCAAGCGCGGTATCGCCACCAAGGCCGCTGCCACCACCGCCGCCGGCGTCAGCGGCGCGGTGTTCTGCGCGATGTCGCAGAACGACACGCAGCAGAACCCCCACAACCCCATGTACGGCATCGCCAAGGCGGGCGCCAACGGCCAGTTGCTGACACTTATCGGCACGGAATCGAGCGTCTCGGGCGGCAATTCGGCGGCGCCCATGGCGATGATCGACCCGGCGCTGCAGCCGACCACCATCAGCCAGCCCTCGGATGCGACCGCGCTGGTGCCCATCCCGCCCGGCGGCACGCTCGATCCGCTGTCGGTCGCGGTGCTCGAGTCGCAGACCCGCATCAGCACCGGCACCACGCCAACGGCGGGCGGCGGCGATCAGGGCGCGTTTACCGGCGCGCTGAGCATGCCGGCCGGCGCCACCCCCGGGGTGCAGCTGTACACCGACCCGACGCAGGACGCCGCGCTGAAGAACCAGGTGCGCTGCGCGTACGTGAAGTCAGCCAATACCGCCAACCTGTTCGGTGACCCTTCCGCGCTCGATCCAACCAAGGACACCGCCATCACCGGCGGCGCCACGCCGATCTTCACCGCCGCCGACTTCCAGGACAATGACGTCGCCGCCACCGCCACGGTGATGAAGCTCGTGATCGACGGCTTTGCCGGCGCCGGTACCATCGCAATCGGCGGCTACGACTACCACGACGGCACGCGCGCCACCGGCGAGACGCGCAACTTCAAGGCCGGCCAGATGATCGGCGCGGTGCTCGAGTACGCCGCGCGCCGCAACACCCCGGTGATGATCTACGTGCTCTCGGACGGCTCGCTCAGTTCCAACAGCATGGTGGACAACAGCACCGCCGGCCGCGGCAAGCTCGGCTGGCAGGGCGACAACTCCTCCGTGTCCTCGACCTTCTGCCTGGTGTACAGCCCGAAGGGGCGTCCGGGGCTGCGCAACGGCGCCGCCGGCCAGCAGATCGGCTGGTTCAGCTCCGACGGTTCGGTGGTCAGCACCTCGAGCCCGGCGGCCAATTCGGTGAACCAGTTGGTCGAGCTCGTGATCCTCAACTACATGGGGCTGATGGGCAAAGACAACCTGTTCACCACCACGTTCCCCATGCAGGGACTCGGCCCGACCAGCGCGCTCGGGGCCATGACGGTGTTCACGCCGATCGTGTGACAGTGCGGCGCGCCGCCTCAGCGCGGCGCGCCCGCCCGCTACGGCGCTGTCGCGTGCCGACGACGCCGCCTCCGATGGCCACGCGCGCTGCGCGTCGCAGGCCTCATTTCGCGGCTCGTTTCGTTGACAGTGTTAAGTGCGCTGTGCAATTTTGCGCGCTTGCACCGGGCGCAGACGGTCGCCCCCCAAGCGAAGGAATCTTATTGAGCTGGCAACGGCCGAACGGCCCGGAGTGGCGTGGATTCCGCGCCCGTGCGGGTGCGCTGTCCGCCCTGGGCGTCGGCGTGCTGCTCGTGCTTGCGGGCCTGCCGACGCGCGCCCAGCCTGCCTACGAGCTGCTGGGGCAGCCGGCACCCGATTTCGCCCTGCGCGCCGCCGCCGGCAGCAATGTGCGCCTCTCGGAGCACCGCGGCGAGGTCGTCGTGGTGAGCTTCTGGAGCAGCCGCTGCACGCCGTGCCGCGGGCAGCTGGCCGCCCTCGACCGCTCGTACCATACCTACGCCTCCGCCGGGCTCGCGGTGTACGGTGTCGGCGTCGACGATGAGCCGGAGCGGGCGGGCGAGTTCGCGCATTCGGTGGCGGTCAGTTTCGCCATGCTGCTCGATCCGTCCAAGACCGTCAGCCGCAGCTACCAGGTCGACAACCTGCCGATGACGGTGCTCATCGACCGCGGCGGCACCGTGCGGCGGGTGCTGCGCGACTACGACCAGGCGAGCGAGGCGCTCTACCTGCAGCAGCTGCGTGCGCTGCTGAACGAATGATGGGAACCACCATGCCTGAGAACACCACTGCCCACTCACGAGTTGCTGCGGCGCCGTGGCGCCCGGCGGCATCCCTGCTGTGGCTGGCGGCGCTGCTGTGCGCCGCCAGCGCCTGGGGCGCACCACCGCTCGCCGTCCCGGCGCCGGCCGCGACCGCCGCGCCCGCGCCGGCCCCGGCCAGCGCGGCGCCCGCCGGCACGGCGGTGCCGGCGGAGGCATCGGCCGACACGCGCGGCCTTGACCAGCAGATCCAGGACCTGAAGAAGGACGTGGTGGACCTCAACAAGGACCTGTTCGTGCTCGAGGAGGAGCTGCTGTTCCCCGCCAACACGCAGGTGGCCGTGTTTCTGTCGGTCGACGTCGGCGACTTCTTCGCACTCGACGCGGTGCAGCTGAAGATCGATCAGAAGGAGGTCATCAACTACCTGTACACCCCGCGCGAGCTCGAGGCGCTGCTCAAGGGCGGCGTGCAGCGGCTGTACCTGGGCAACCTCAAGGTCGGGCCGCACGAGCTGGTGGCGTTCTTCAGCGGCAAGGGCCCGAACGACCGCCCCTACAAGCGCGGCGCCTCGATCAAGTTCGAGAAAGGCGTCGGCGCAAAGTACCTGGAGCTCAAGATCGACGACCGCCAGAGGAAGCTCCAGCCGGAGTTCGAGATCAAGGACTGGGAATAGGCCTTGGCCCGTCGCACCCGCGCGCTGTTCCTTGCCGTCCTGGCGCTGCTGGCCGCGGGCGCGGCCGGCGCGCGCCGGCACGACCCGGAGAAGCTGCCGGAGACGCGCATCCGCGACCTGCACTACGGCGACGTGCTGTTCTACTACTACCAGAACGATGACTTCGAGGCGCTGACGCGCCTGCTCGCGTACGACCACTGGCAGCGCATGCCGCACCACAAGGACGAGGCACAGCTGCTGATCGGCGGGCTGTATCTCTCACTCGGCATGCACAACGAGGCGGGCGAGCGCTTCCAGCGGCTGCTGACGCTCGATGTGCCCACCGGCGTGCGCAACCGTGCCTGGTTCTACCTGGCGCAGGTCTGGTACGCGCGCGGCTATCTCGACCAGGCTGATGCCGCACTGCGCAAGATCAACGGGCGCATGTCGCCCGATCTGGAGGCGCAAAAGGAGCTGCTGTTCGGCAACGTGCTGATGCACGAGGGACGCTTCGACGAGGCGATCCGCCTGCTGTCGGGCTGGCGCGGCGGGCCGGTGTGGTCCGCCTATGCGCGCTTCAATCTCGGCGTGGCGCTGGTCCGGCAGAACCGCCTGAGCGATGCCGACCCGTTCCTGTCCAGCGTCGGCTCGCTGCTGGCCGATACTCCGGAGCTGGCGGCGCTGCGCGACCGCGCCAATCTCGCGCTCGGCTTTGCCTACCTGCAGGCGAACGAGCCCGCCCGGGCGCGTCCGGCGCTGGCGCGCGTGCGCCTCGACGGGCCGTACTCCAACAAGGCGCTGCTCGGCATCGGCTGGGCGGATGCCGCGCTCGGGGACTACCAGGGCGCGCTCACGCCGTGGCTGGAGCTGCGCAAGCGCAATGTGCTCGATGCGGCGGTGCAGGAATCTTACCTGGCCGTGCCCTATGCCTTCGCCAAGCTCAATGCCAACGCGCAGTCGGCCGAGTACTACGAGACCGCGGTGAGCTCCTTCGATGCCGAGAACGGACGGCTGGACCAGGCCATCGCCGGCATCGAGAAGGGCGACCTGCTGCAGCGCGTGCTGGTCAAGGACCAGGACGCGCGCTACGGCTGGTTCTGGCAGCTGAAGAACCTGCCCGACGCGGCCGAGTCCCGCTACCTGTATGCGCTGCTCGCCGGCCATGACTTTCAGGAGGGCCTGAAGAACTATCGCGACCTGGTGTACATGGGCGGCACCCTGGATCGCTGGAGCGACAGCATGGTCGCCTTCCAGGACATGATCCAGACGCGCGAGCGCGCGTACGCCGAGCGGCTGCCGCGCGCCGACGCGCTGCTGGCTTCGGACGCGGTCGGCAAGCTGCAGCAGCGCAACCTGGCACTCGAGGCCGAGCTCAGCACCATCGAAGCCCGCCACGACGTGGGGGCGCTCGGTACCGACACCGAGCGCGAGCAGTGGGCGCGCGTGCAGCGCATCGAGAGCGCCCTGACGGGCGCCCCGGACACCCCCGACAACGCCGACCTGCGGGCGCGCCTGGCGCTCGTCAAGGGCGTGCTGTTTTACCGCCTCAATGATGCCTACGGCGCGCGGCTGTGGCAGGAGCACCGCGGCCTCAAGGACCTAAACCTGGCGCTGCACGAGGCACAGGCCCGCTGGATCCGCGTCGAGCGCGCGCGCAAGAACATGCCCGTGAACACCGGCGAGTTCGCAACGCGCGTCGCCGCCCTCAAGGTGCGCATCGACGCGCTGCAGACGCGCCTGGCGGACGCCGAGCAGCGCCAGGGCGGCTACCTGGCACAGGTCGCCGTGCAGGAGCTGCAGCAGCAGAAAGAACGGCTGAGCACCTATCAGGTGCAGGCGCGCTTTGCGCTGGCGACCATGTACGACCGGGCCGCCAATGCCGAAGCCGCGCAAAAGGCGCCGAACGGGCCGGTGCAGAAGGGCGCGGACAGCAGCGGGCAGCCCGCGGCGCCTGCCCCGCCGCCGGCCGCGCCGCCGGCCACCCCGGAGCCCCCTCCGGAGAAGCCGCAATGAGGCGCGGCGGCGCGCGCCGGACGCTGCTGCTGGCGGCGGTGCTGATGCTGGCCCTGGGGCCGGCGCGTGCGCCGGCGCAGCAGAACCCGCCGCGTACCATCGGCGACCTCAGCAGCAAGAAGGTCGAGGTCCACAAGGACACGCCCGCGGCCGCCAGCGCCTCGCGCGCCATGGAGAACTACCGCCGCTTCCTCGAGCTGCAGAATACCGACCCGAAGCTGCGCGCCGAGGCCATGCGCCGCCTCGGCGACCTCAACCTCGATGCCGGCGAGATGGAGCGCCTGCAGAACGAGGTCACGATGGTCGACCTGCAGGGCGCCGAGGCCATCAAGCTCTACACCACGCTGCTCAAGGCCTACCCCGCTTACGCGCGCAACGACCAGGTGCTGTACCAGCTGGCGCGCGCCTACGAGACCACCGGGCAGCCCGAGCCGGCACTCGCCACGCTCGATCGCATCGTGCAGCGCTATCCGCAGAGCCCGCAGCTCGATGAGGTGCAGTTCCGGCGCGGCGAGCTGCTGTTCTCGGCCAAGCGCTACAAGGAGGCCGAGCAGGCCTACGCGGCCGTCATCGGCCGTGGCGCCTCGTCCGCCTTCTACCAGCAGAGCCTCTACAAGGACGGCTGGTCGCTGTTCAAGCAGTCGCTCACGCTCGAGAGCCTGCCGTCCTTCGGCGGGGTCCTCGACCACGTGCTCGGCACCGCGCCCGGCAAGCCGGTGCGGCTCGAGTCGCTCAAGCGCCCCGATCGCGAGCTGGTCGAGGACACGCTGCGCGTCATGAGCATCACCTTCTCCTACAACGAGGGTGCGGCGACGCTCGAGCAGTATATGCACCAGCACGGCGAACGCTCGTACGCGTGGCTGCTGTATTCGCGCCTCGGCGACCTGTATGTCGACAAGCAGCGTTACCAGGACGCCGCCACCGTGTACCGCGCTTACGTGGCGCGCGATCCCTACAGCGACCAGGCGCCGGACCTGGACATGGCCGCGATCGAGGCCTACGGCAAGGGCGGCTTCAGCCAGCTGGTGGTCGACGGCAAGCACGAGTTCGTGCAGCGCTACAACTTCGACTCGCCGTACTGGAAGACGCGCAGCCGCGCCGACAACCCGCGCGTGGTGCAGGAACTGAAGATCAACCTCAAGGACGTCGCCACCTACTTCCACGCCACGGCGCAGAAGAGCAAGAAGGTCTCGGACTACCAGGAGGCCGCCACCTGGTACCGCTCCTACCTCAAGTCCTTCCCCGGCGATGCCGACTCCGCGGCCACCAACTACCTGCTGGCCGAGACCCTGTTCGAGAGCCACCAGTACGAGGACGCGGCCACCGAATACGCGCACACGGCCTACGACTATCCGAAGAACGACAAGTCGGCGACCGCCGCCTACGCCGGCCTGGCCGCCTATCAGAAGGGCGAGGAGGGGCTGAGTGGGCCTGACAAGGACGCGTGGCACAAGCGCGCCACGGATGCCGGCGTCAAGTTCGCCCAGGCCTTTCCCGAGCACCCCGACAGCGCCGGCGTGCTGACGCGCGCCGCCGAGGAGATCTTCGCTGCCGGCGACCGGCCGCGCGCCATCGGCGTGGCGCAGTCGATCCTGGCGCGCCAGCCGCCGGTCGACACCGCCAAGCAGCGCATCGCCTGGACCATCATCGCGCAGTCGCACTTCGACCAGGGCGAGTACGACAAGGCCGAGCCCGCCTTCCTGCAGGCACGCGATCTGGCCGGCGGCGACGAC
The DNA here is from genome assembly GCA_025451275.1 of Steroidobacteraceae bacterium. Taxonomy (GTDB): domain Bacteria; phylum Pseudomonadota; class Gammaproteobacteria; order Steroidobacterales; family Steroidobacteraceae; genus 13-2-20CM-66-19. The sequence continues at coordinate 893 of JANWKR010000029.1, read as the reverse complement.
AAGATGCGCGCCGACCTCACCGAACGCCTGGCGGCGAGCGTCTACAAGCAGGGCGAGGCCAAGGCCAAGACCGGCGATGCCGCCGGCGCAGTCGAGGACTACCTGCGCGTCGCGCGGGTCGCGCCGGCGTCCAAGATCCGCGCCAACGCCCAGTACGACGCGGCCGCGCAGCTCATCAGCCTCAAGCAGTGGGACCGTGCCATCGGCGTGCTCGAGGGCTTCCGGCGCGACTTCCCCGGCAACTCCCTGCAGCCGGACGTGACGCGTAAGCTCGCGGTCGCCTACTCGAGCGCCAATCGCCCGGGCGAGGCGGCCGCGGAGTTCGAGCACATCGCCGCCAACCCGGCCGAGGACAAGGCGGTGCAGCGCGAGGCGCTGATACAGTCGGCCGATCTGTACGCCAAGGCCGGCAACACCCCCAAGGCCATGGGCATGCTGGAGAAGTACGTCGCCGCCAACCCCACGCCGCTCGCGCCGGCCGAGGAGGCGCGCCAGCGGCTCGCCGACTACGCGCAGCAGGCGGGCGACGTCCGCCAGCGCGACCGCTGGTACCAGGAGATCATCGACGCCGATGCGCGCGCCGGAGCGCAGCGCACCGAGCGCACGCACTTCCTCGCCGCCAAAGCGCAGCTGGCGCTGGCGCAGCCGGCGCGCGATGCGTTCCGCGCCGTGCGCCTCACCGCGCCGCTCAAGAAGAGCCTGATCGTGAAGCGCAACGCCCTCGAGACGGCGATGGACGGCTACAAACGCGCGGCGGAATATCAGGTCGCGGAGGTGACCACCGCCGCGACCTACGAGATGGCGGAACTCTACCGTACCCTGTCCAAGGACATCATGGCCTCGGAGCGGCCGAAGAACCTCAAGGGCGACGAGCTCGAGGAGTACAACTCACT
>JANWKR010000028.1 GCA_025451275.1 Steroidobacteraceae bacterium | reverse complement strand
GAGGTTGCGTCCCGACCAGAGGTAAGCCGCACCGAGTACCAGTCCGGCGAAGCCCGAATCGATGATGCCGGCGGGCCCTTTGTAGTAGTGCCCGAAGCCGAACAGCGTCGCGCTGACGAGAATGGCGGCCCACCAGGCCGCGCGCGTCCCGCCGAAGGCCTGCGCCGCGCGCCCCATGAGGTACCCGCGGTAGGAGATTTCCTCACCAAAAGCGGCGAAACCCCAGATGAGCGGCAGATAGAGCAGCAGCAACCTGAGACTGCCTGTGATCTCCCCGGTGCCCGCGGGCGCCTTGGCGGGCGGCCAGAAGTGCTCGGCTGCCGGCTCGATGATCAAGTCGCCAAGTACGATGCGGATCGCCGCCGCCGCGAGCGCGAGCAATACGATCCGCAGCCACGACCCGGGCCGCCTGAATCCCAGCCGAGAGAAGTCCCAGCGGCCGGAGTGCAGGCGCATCGACAGCAGCCCCGCGACCACGAGAATCGGCACTTCGTTCGGCAGCAGGTGCCAAACGTTGTGTCCAAGCACGACGGCCGCGCCGAGCAGCAACTCGGCGGCCGCGATCATCCGACTGCGAGAATCCGCCGTTGACACTGCCGCCCCCTGCATCGCCCAGCTGCGGGATTGTGGCAAAGGCGCGAGAAACCCGAGAAACTAATGCAGCAGCAAACTTTCCATTTGTTTCATGAGTGACAAACGCGCGTTCCCGCTCGACAACGTCGACCGCCGGCTGCTGCGCCTGCTGCAGCGGAACAATCGCCGCCGCTTGCGCACACTGGCCGCCGAGACCGGCGTGTCGGCCCCCACGTGCCTGCGCCGCATGCGCCGGCTCGAGGCACAGGGCGTCATCCGCGCACACGCCGCGCTGCTGGACCCGGCGCGTGCTGGTTTCGGCGTCATGGCATTCGTGGAGATCACTCTGACCAACGCCTCGGGCAGCGAGATGCAGGCGTTCGAGCGCCGCATGGAACGCTGTCCGGAAGTCATCCAGTGCGCCGAGCTCGCCGGCGAGATCGACTACCTGTTGTACGTCGCGGTTCACGACATGCCGCAGTTCGCGGAGTTCACCCGCCGGCACCTGGCCGACGACCGCCGCATACGCTCCTACCGCTCGTTGCTGGTGCTGCGGCAGACCAAGAGCGCACACGCCCTGCCGGTATAGCGTGGAGCGTGCCCGGGCGTGGGCGGAACGCGCTTCGACGAAGCGGACCGAAAGCGGGGCTGCGAGTGCCGTCGCAGCAGCGAGCGGCCGCCCGGCACGCCACGGCGCAGATGATGCCGGCCCGCATCAGCTCATGCGCGACGACGAAGGTGCCACATGCCAGCGCTGCAACATGCTGTTATTTCGAGGCCAGCACCGCAATGTCGGTCCCGTGCGCGGTGGCTTCCTCGAGCGTATGGCGCGCCAGGTACAACCTGGTAACTTGCGATTCCTCGACCGAACGGACTGCCGCGGCCAGCGAGTTCTCGTAGCACGCCTTGGCATCGTCGACTGGCAGGAGGTCGGCGCGGTTGCCCGCGACGCCTGGCAGGTGCAGCTCTACGCCGACAACCTCACCGACACGCGCGCCGAGCTGTTTGCGAACTACCGGCAGTACTACAAAGCCGTCACGGTCAATCGTCCCCGCACTGTCCGGTTGCGGCTGACTTACCGCATTCGCTGACTCGGCGCATCAGCGCCGCGCGGGACTCAGCGGCGCCGTGTTGCCGTCCGGCGCCGCGACCGCGGCGCGCGCGGCTTCACGCGCTGCTCGCGCTTGTAAGGGTTGGCGTCGGTGCGGTACTCGATCAGCACCGGCGTGGCGAACAGGTCGTAGGTCTTGCGGAATACATTGGCGAGATAGCGCGTGTAGGCGTCCGGAACCGAAGCGGTCTGGTTGCCGTGGATCACGATACGCGGCGGGTTGCGCCCGCCCTGGTGCGCATAGCGCAGCTTGATGCGCCGGCCGCGGACCAGGGGTGGCTGGTGCACGGTCAGGGCGTGCTCGAGGGTGCGCGTGAGCTCGCGCGTCGGCATGGCACGCATGGCGGCCTCGTAGGCGCGCACCGTGGACTGCATGAGTTCACCGACGCCGGTGCCGTGGCGAGCCGAGATGAAGTGCAGCGGCGCGAACGGCACGAAATCGAGCCGCAACGCCAGCTGGCGGTGGATCTCCTCGCGCTGTTCCTGCGGGATGCCATCCCACTTGTTGACCGCGATGATCAGGGCGCGGCCGCGCTCGAGCGCCAGCCCCAGTACACTCGCATCCTGCTCCGCGACCGTGTCGTGCGCATCGAGCACCAGGATCACCACGTGTGCCTCGTCGATGGCCTGCAGCGTCTTGGCGACGCTGGCGCGCTCCACGACGCCCTCGACGCGCGCGCGGCGGCGCACGCCCGCGGTGTCGATGAGCAGGAAGCTGCGCCCGTCGCGTTCGAACGGCACCAGGATGCTGTCGCGCGTAGTGCCGGGCTCGGCGCTGGCGATCACACGCTCCTCGCCCAGCAGGCGGTTGACGAGCGTCGACTTGCCGACGTTGGGGCGGCCGATGACCGCGATGCGGATCGCGCCCGAGTCGTCGTCGGCCTGCGCGCCAGGCTCGAAGCCTGCGAGCACGTGCTCCATGAGGTCCTCGCACCCCTGGCCGTGACTGGCGGAGATCGCGAGCGGCGCACCGAACCCGAGCGCGTGGAAATCCACCGCCACGACGTCGGCATCCAGCCCTTCGGCCTTGTTGAGGACCAGCGTCACGGGCTTGCCGGAGCGGCGCAGCTCGCGCGCCACGAACTGGTCCTGCGGCGTGAGGCCCGCGCGCGCATCAGCCAGAAACACGATGCGGTCGGCCTCGGCGACGGCGCGCTCGGTCTGGGCACGCATCTGCGCCTCGATGCCGCTCGGGTTCTCGACCAGGCCCCCGGTATCAATGACCACGCACGGCAGCGGGCCTACCCGGCCATAGCCGTACTGGCGATCGCGCGTGAGTCCGGGGACGTCGGCGACGATGGCGTCGCGCGTGCCGGTGAGCACATTGAACAGCGTCGACTTGCCGACATTGGGCCGGCCGACCAGGGCAACGACAGGCAGCATGGGCGCTCGAGTGTGCGGCGACCCTGCGGTCGAGGCTAGCGGCGTTCCTGCGGAGGTGGCGGCGCGGACGCCTCCGGGGCCGGCGGTGGCGGAGTCTCCGCAGGCGGCGGCGCAGTGTCCGGAGCAGGCGCCGGCGCCGTCCCAGACGTGGGCGTCTCCTGGGGTGCCGGTGGGGCCGCGGGCGGTGCGGCTTCCTTGGCGGGCGCCGGCGGTACCGCCGCACCCTTGGAGGCGGCAGCCCCGGCGCGCGGTGTGACGCGCCAGGCAGAGATCTGTCCGCGGTCGTTGATGACCACCACCATGTCGCCGGCGGTCACCGGGGCGGTGCTGACCCGGACCTTGCCGCTGCGCTCGCGCGCGGCGAGCGTGCCGGTGGCCTTGTCGAGCCAGTGCACGTAGCCCTGGAAATCAGCGGTGACCAGCTGATCGCCCACCACCGCGATCGGCGACAGCCCACGATGCAGCAGTGCCTTCTGGCGCCACAGTTCCGCGCCGGTGCGGGTCTTCAGCGCCACGATCTCGCCGTCGGCGGTGGCGAGGTACAGGGCGTCATCATCGAGCGTCAGGCCGCGGTAGCTCGAGGCTTCGTGCGACCACCACACCTGCCCGGTGTCGAGCGCCAGCATGGCGACCCGGCCCTGGAAGCCGACCGTATAGACGTCTGAGCCGGCCACATCGACTGCGGAGTCGATGTCGGACAGCCGCTCGAGCTCGGTGCGGCCGTGCGGCGGCGTGACGGTTGCTTCCCATTGCACCGAGCCATCGTTGGCGTTGACCGCCATCACCTTGCCGTTGTCGAAGCCGCACAGCACCACCTCGCCCACGATCACCGGGCGCGCAGTGCCGCGCAGCGACAAGCGCGGCACCTGCTGCTCCGCGTTCCACAGCTCGTGGCCGTCCGCCGGGCTGAGCCCGTGCAGCTTGCCGTCCACGGTCCGCACCGCGATGAGCCGTGTGCTGATGGCCGCCGGGGCCAGCACTTCGCCGTTGAGACGCACGCGCCACACCATCTTGCCGCTCGCGGCTGCGAGGGCCAGCAGCTGACCGTCGCTGCCGCCGACCACCACCAGGTCGGCGCTCGCGGCGGTACCGCCCGAGAGCGGCGTCTTGGTGCGGGTGCGCCAGGCGACACGGCCGTTGGCCAGCTCCAGGGCCACGACATCGCCCTGGTGCCCGGCCGCGTATACGCGGCCGTTGGCGATGCTGATACCGAGGCCGAGTCGCAGTGCGGCTTCCTTCTTCTCGCCTACCGAGGCGGACCAGACGTGCTGCACGCGCACCGTCGATTGCAGCGGCGTGAGTTTGGCCGGCTGGTCGACGTTCTTGTCCTTGGAGCAGGCGGTCGCCAGCGCCAGCGCCACGAGCGCGCCTCCCAGCAGCAGCCGGCGCACGGCCGTCATGCCTTGCAGGTGTGGCATGCGGTTCACTTGGCCGCTGCCGGCGCGGGCGGCGTCGCCGGCGCAGCAGCGCTCGCGAGGTCCCCGATCTTGAGGCTCAGCAGCTGGGCGTCGGTGGCGGGATCGGCGGTCTGGGCGCTGCGGTACTCGGCGAGCGCGCCGGCTTTATCCCCCTTGGCGTACAGCGCATCGCCCCGCACCTCGTGATAGCGCGCGGCGAAGGCGCCGGCGCCGGCCGCATCGCCGACCGTGGCGAGCGCCGCGTCGGTCTTGCCCTGGCTGATCTGTACGCGCGCCAGGCGCAGCCGCGCGATCTGGCCGAGATCCCGGTCCTTGGAGTGCTCGCTCACCTCGGCGAGCTCCGCCGCGGCCTTGTCCAGCTCGTCGTTGTCGACGTACACCCGCGCCGCCAGCAGCCGCGCCTGGTCGGTGTAGGCGGAGCCGGCATGCTCGCGTTCGAGCTCACCGAGGTCCACCAGCGCCTGCGAGCGGTCGCCGCGCTCGAGCGCCTGCACCATGGACATGTACTTGGCGCCGGCAGCCAGCCGTCCGCTGTCGAGGCGCGCCTGCCACCAGCGCCAGCCGAACACCACTCCCAGGCCGATGACGATGGCGGCGAGCACCGCCAGGCCGTTCTCGCGCACCTGGGCCTTGAGCCATTCCCATTGTTCTTTTTCAGACAGGTAGTCTTCCACGCATCCTCCCCAACATCAGCTCCGGCCGGCCTGCCCGGCTGCCGCCAGCGCGGCGTCCACCCCGGCCGCCAGCTGCGCGATCGGGCACTCGGTCTGACCGGTGCTCGCACGCAAAGGTTTCATGGCCACGACGCCCCGGGCAAGCTCGTCGTCGCCCAGGATCAGCGCCACGGGGGCGCCGCTCTTGTCGGCGCGCCGGAACTGCGCCTTGAAGTTACCGCCCCCGGCGTTGAGCTCGAAGCGCAGTTGCGGCCGTTCGTTGCGCAGGCGTTCCACCAGCGCCAGCGCCTGGGCGGCAGCCTGGGTGCCGCTCACGACGACATAGACGTCCGGGTGCGCCGCCGCCGGGGTGCGCCCGGCAGCCACCAGCAGCGCCACCAGGCGCTCCACTCCCATGGCGAAGCCGACGGCCGGCGTGGCGTCACCGCCGAGCTGGGCGATCAGCCCGTCGTAGCGGCCGCCGGAGCATACGGCATTCTGGGCGCCGGTGGAGGCGGTGATCCACTCGAACACGGTGCGGTTGTAGTAGTCGAGGCCGCGCACCAGGCGCGGATTGATCTCATAGGGGATGCCGACGGCACGCAGCGAGGCGCACAGCGCCTCGAAATGCGCGCGCGAGTCGGAGTCGAGGTGCTCGGTGAGCAGCGGCGCGCCGCGGATCAGCTCCTGCAGCTGCGGGTTCTTGCTGTCGAGGATGCGCAGCGGGTTGCCCCCGAGACGGCGCCGGCTGTCGGCATCGAGCTGTGATTCGTGGGCCGTGAAGTATTCGACCAGACGCGCGCGGTACTCACGGCGGCTCTCGGCCGTACCGAGCGAATTGATCTCGAGTTTCAGCCCGGTGATTCCAAGCCGCTGCCACAGGCGGGTGCCGAGTGCGATGAGCTCCCCATCCACGTCCGGACCGGGGCAGCCGACCGCCTCCACGTCCACCTGCCAGAACTGGCGGTAGCGGCCGGCCTGCGGGGCCTCGTGGCGGAACATGGGTCCGAGGCACCAAAGCTTGTGGCGTTGCCCGCGCAGCAGTCCGTTGGAGATGAGAGCGCGCACGATGCCGGCGGTCGCCTCGGGGCGCAGCGTCAGGCTGTCGCCACCGCGGTCGACGAAGGTGTACATCTCCTTGCCGACCACGTCGGTGTGCTCGCCGATGGCACGCTTGAAGAGCTCGGTGTGCTCGAGCAGCGGCACCCGGATCTCCTCGTAGCCATACCCCGCCAGCAGCTCGCGCGTGCAGGCCTCGAAATACTGCCAGGCACCGATCTCGGCCGGCAGGACGTCGTTCATGCCCTTGATGGGCTGGATCTGCACTGCCACCGTTTCAGTCCCCGTGCGCGAGTCGTGGCGGCGCCAGCGCCGCGCGACCGGTCTCGTCGATCAGCAGCCGCGCGCTGCCGTCGCGGCGCACCAGGCCGGCGAGCGCCACCGAACGGCCATTGACCTGCAAGACGACGCCCTTGGCGTTGCCGAGGATGACGCGCAGGGGAGCAGCTCCGCTGAGCGTGCGCGCCGTGCCGGCATCGATCAGCCCCTGCAGCAGTCGCCGCCCGCCGGCGTCGGATACGTCCACCCAGCTGGCAGCGCTGAAGCTGAGTGCCAGGCGTGTCTCACCCGCGGCAGTGGCGGGCGGGGCCGCTGCCGCAGTCCCGCCCTGCGGAGCGGCTGCGGGCGGTGCGGGCGCTCCCGCGTCCGGCGCCGTGACGGCTACGGGCGTCGCCGCCAGCACCGGCTGTGACTTCGCGCGCGGCACGTTGAGCACCCACCAGAGCGCGCCGGCGAGCGCACAGCCCACCACCAGCAGCAGCACCGGCAACATGAAGCGCGCGCTGTCAGGCGCGGCAGTGCCGCGCGGAATGCGCGTCAGGTCGGGTTGCGCCGCCCGCGTGCCGGCGGCGTACAGGTCCTGCAGCTCGGCCGCCGACTCGCCCAGGCTGTCGGCGTAGCGGCGCAGATGGCCGCGCACGTAGACATCGGCGCCGAGGGCGCCAAAGTCCTGCGCCTCCAGTGCCTCGAGCACGCGCGCGTCGACGTGCAGCCGCTCCGCGGCCTGCAGGATGGTCAGGGCCTTTTTCTCGCGCGCGGCGCGCAGCCGCGCGCCGATGGCGCGGACCTCCTCGCCGCCCGCTGCGCTCGCCACGCCTGTCAGCCGCGATCGAGAGCGGCCAGGGCGCGCGCCTGGTCGCTCGAGGGGAAGTCGAGCTGCAGCTTGCGCGCGTAGCGCTGGGCGGCCATTTTGTCGCCCTGGGCACGAGCCACGCGCACCCCGAGCAGCAGCAGGTCCGGCGTCTCCTCGAAGCTGCCGAGGTAGGCGTCGATGCGCTGGCGCGCCGGCACCAGCTCACCGCGCGCGAACTCCAGGTTGGCGAGCTGGTAGGTCGCTTCGGGGAAATTGGGACGGATCTGCAGTGCGCGCTGGAAGTTGGTGCGCGCCTCGTCGTCGCGCTTGGCCGCGTGCAGGCACACGCCGGCGTTGGTGTAGGCGGCCCACGGTGTCTGGTAGAGAGCGTTGCGGGCCGATTCCAGGAAGCGCTTCACACCCTCGTCGGTGCGGCCGGTCTGGCACAGGTAGACGGCGTAGTTGTTGATGATCTGCGGATCGTGCGGCGCGATGCGCAGCGCGGTGCGGAACTCGCTGTCGGCCTGGGCCGGATCGTTCAGATGCTCGAACAGATAGGCGCGCGCGCTGTGCACGTCGGCGCTGTCGGGGTTCTGCTTCACCGCACGATCGAGCTTGTCCTTCGCCTGCTGCAGGTCGCCCTGGTTCAGGTAGGCGAGGCCAAGCTGGACGTTGTAGGACGCGGCGTCCTTGTTGCGTTTGTCCTGCGCAGCATTCGTCGCGCAGCCCGCCAGCAGCGCGAGACCGGCACACAGTACCGCCAGACAGCCAAGTGAGCGATCGATTGGTGTACTCATGGTTGAACCGCGACGCCGATGACCTTGTTGCCGAGTCTTACCGTGGTGCGATCGATGACGCGGCCGGCGAGCTGGCCGCAGGCGGCGTCGATGTCGTCGCCGCGCGTGCGGCGCACGGTCGCGAGGACCCCGCGCTGCAGGAGCTCGTCGCGGAAGCGCTGGATGGCCGCGGCGCCCGAGCGCCGGTAGCGCGTACCCGGAAATGGATTGAACGGAATGAGATTGACCTTGGCGGGATGGCCGTGCAGCAGACGCGCAAGCGCGCGCGCCTGCGCCGGCGCATCGTTAACCCCGTCGAGCATGACGTACTCGAAGGTCACGCTGCGGCCGTTCTGCTCGTCCAGGTAGTGCCAGCAGGCCGTCAGCAGTTCGGCGATCGGATGCTTCTTGTTGATCGGCACCAGCTCGTTGCGCAGCGCGTCGTCCGGGGCGTGCAGCGACACCGCCAGAGCCACGTTGGTCTCTTCGGCCAGTCTGTAGATCTGTGGCACGAGACCCGAAGTGGAGAGCGTCACGCGCCGGCGCGACAGGTCGAAGCCGAAATCGTCCAGCAGGATCCGCAGCGCCGGCACCACGTTGCGGAAGTTCGCCAGCGGCTCGCCCATGCCCATGAGGACTACGTTGGTGATGTGCCGTTCGGACCCGGATGTGGCGTCGGCTGCGGCGCCGGTGCGTGCCGCGCGCTCCAGCTCGCGCGCGGCGAGCCATACCTGGCCCACGATCTCGGCGGTGCTCAGATTGCGATTGAAGCCCTGCTGCGCGGTGGCGCAGAAGGAGCAGTCGAGCGCGCAGCCGACCTGCGAGGAGATGCACAGCGTGCCGCGGTCCGGCTCCGGGATGAAGACCATCTCGAAGGCCTGCGCCGCGTCGGCGCGCAGCAGCCACTTGCGCGTACCGTCCGCCGAGCGCTGCACCGACAGCACCTCGGGCGGACGCACTTCGGCGCTCGCCTCGAGCCGTGCGCGCAGCTCCTTGGCAAGATCGGTCATGTCGGCAAATGAGTCGGCGCCGCGCTTGTAGATCCAGTTCATGAGCTGGCGGGCACGGAACGGCTTGCTGCCGAGGCCGGCGACGAAAGCCTCCAGCCCCGGGCGTGGCAGCCCGAGCAGATTGGTGCGCGGCGTGGCGGACGTCGACATGGCGGCGGCGCGCCTCAGGCGCGCGGGTGCAGCTCCGTGGCGCTGAAGAAGTAGGCGATCTCGCGCGCGGCGGTGTCGGGCGCGTCCGAGCCGTGCACGACGTTCTGCTCGATGCTCTTGGCGAGATCGGCGCGGATGGTGCCGGGGGCGGCCTTCTTCGGGTCGGTGGCGCCCATGAGCTCGCGGTTGCGCGCGATGGCGCCCTCGCCTTCGAGCACCTGCACGACCACCGGCCCGGAGGTCATGTAGCGCACCAGGTCCTTGAAGAACGGGCGCTCGCGATGCACGGCGTAGAAGCCTTCAGCCTCGCGCTGCGACAGGTGCTGCATGCGGGCGGCGATGATGGACAGGCCGGCCTTCTCGAAGCGGCGACTGACCTCGCCGATGAGATTGCCGCTCACGCCGTCGGGCTTGACGATGGACAGGGTGCGCTCGAGCGCCATTCGCTTTCCTCTTTACAACGAAATCATTGAGTTAGGTGTGGGAGATGTCCCGGCGGGGTACGCGCCGGTGCGCGGATCAAAGCGGCGCAGTTTACCTTGCCAGCCTCACCTGCGGCAATTTGGGATGCGGCGGAAGTGCCCGTTTGCTAAGGGATTTTATCGGGCGTCGCGGCGGCCGGGCCGCGCGCGCCGCGAAAGCTCAGACGGAGAAGCTCTCCCCGCAGCCGCATTCGCCCTTCACGTTCGGGTTACGGAAGCGAAAGGCCTCATTCAGGCCCTGTTTCACGAAGTCGACGATCGTGCCGTCGATCAGCGTCAGGCTGTCCGCGTCCACGAACACGCGCACGCCACGGTCCTCGAACTCCGCGTCCCCGGGCTGCGGGCCCTCGGCGTAGTTGATCACGTAGGCGAAGCCGGAGCAGCCGGTCTTGCGCACCCCGAGCCTCAGCCCGATGCCGTGCCCGCGGGCGGCGAGGAAGGTCTTTACCCGGGTGGCAGCAGCTTCCGTCAGTGAGATGGCCATCAGTCCTCGTATTGTAGCGCCTCACGCCCAATGCAAGAGGCACGCTCGCAGCGCGTCTTCAACCACCAGCAGGCGCCCCAGTTTCTCCACCGGTACGGCGCGCGCCGCGGCCCATGCGGCCGGGGCCCCCGGCAGCAGCGCGTTGCGCTGCCGCCCGCGCAGCTGCCCGCATAGCCACGCCACGACGTCCGTAGTATGGGGGCAGCCGAACACGCGGAAGCGTGCCTCCTTCACAGTGTCACCGCTGGTCAGCAGCTCAAAACGCACCCAGGTGTCGCGGCCCGGCCCACCGCCCTCACCGCTGACCAGGCGGGTGCCCGGGCCATCGCCCCAGCCGCCGCCCGCGGCCGCCCCGGCCGGCGACAATGCGCGCAGGCGCGACACCTCGGCGGTCACGCTGGCGAGCGCGCGGTCGACCTCCGCGGCGGTCGTGAAGCGCCCCAAGCTGAGGCGCAGCGACGCCTGCGCCAGCTGGGTATCGCGTCCCAGGGCGCGCAGCACGTAGGACGGATCGGGCGAATCGGAGCTGCAGGCCGCGCCGGTCGAGAGCGCAAGGCCGGCCAGGCCGGCGACCAGGCTCTCGCCCTCCACGCCCTCGAACGACACATTGAGGATCCCCGGCACCCGCGCCGCCGGCGCACCGTTCAGATGCACCCCTGGCAGAACGGCCAGCCCGCGCCACAGCCGCTCGCGCAGCGCGGTGAGGCGTGCGCTCTCTTCAGCGAGTGCGGCACCGGCCAGCTCGCAGGCGAGCCCCAAGCCTGCGATCTGGTGCGTCGGCAGGGTGCCCGGCCGCAGTGCCCGTTCCTGGCCCCCGCCGAAGTTCAGCGGCTGCAGCAGCGCGCGCGCGCCGTGTCGCACATACAGCGCGCCGACGCCCTTGGGGCCATACAGCTTGTGGGCGGTGAGCGAGGCAAAGTCGAGCTGCAGCGCATGCACGTCGAGCGCCACCTTGCCGGCCGCCTGGGCGCAGTCGCTGTGCAGCGGCACGCCGCGCTCGCGGCACACGGCCGCGAGCGCGCCCACGTCCTCCAGCACGCCGGTCTCGTTGTTGGCATACATGAGAGACACCAGCACCGTATCGCGGCGCAGCGCCGCGGCGAGCGCCGCGGCACCAATGCGTCCGTCGCGCGCCGGCGTGAGATAGGTCACGCTGAAGCCTTCGCGGCCGAGCTGCCGGCAAGGATCGAGCACCGACTTGTGCTCGGTGCGTGAGCTCACCACGTGCCGGCCGCGGTCTGCGGCGGCGCGGGCGCAGCCGAGCACCGCGAGGTTGTTGGACTCGGTGGCGCCGGAGGTGAAGACGATCTCGGCGGGGTCTGCGCCGAGGAGCACGGCCACCTGCGCGCGCGCGTGCTCGACCCGCGCCGCCGCCGCGGCGCCAAACGGGTGCGCCGAGGACGGGTTGCCGAACGCGTCGCCGGCCGTGAGGCACTCGGCCATGAGAGCGGCCACGCGCGCATCCACCGGCGTGGTCGCCGCGTAGTCGAGATAGATCGGCTGCGCGCTCACCGCGGCTGGCCCTCGCCGGCGTGACGGCGCCGGCCCTGCACCGCGGTGAGGATGCCGCGCAGGATGTTGACCTCGTTCTGGTCGAGCTCCGCGCGCAACAGCAGGCGGCGGATGCGGCTCATCAGATGCGTGCCGCTCTGCGTGCGGTCACGGAAGTCGATCTCCTCGAGCACCTGAGCGAGGTGCCTGAACAGGCAGTCCATCTCCTCGCCGCTGGCGAGCGGCGCGGCCGGCGGCTCGGTCGGGGCGGCGGCCTCGCCGCATGCGCACAGCAGCTCGTAGGCGACCAGCTGCACCGCCATGGCGAGATTCAGCGACGGGTACGCGTCGTTGGCAGGGATGCGGATGAGCAGGTGCGCGCGCTCCAGCTCCTCGTTGGTGAGGCCGGTACGCTCGGCGCCGAACACCACCGCCGCGGGTGAGCGGCGTGCCGCGGCGACCAGCCGCGCGGCCGCGGCACGCAGGGCCACGACGCGGAAGTACTGGTCGCGCTCGCGCGAGGTGGTGGCGGCCACGAGGCCGCAGCCGGCGAGCGCCTCCGCGAGCGAGCCCGCCACGCGTGCCTGCGCCAGCACGTCGTCGGCCCCGGAGGCGCGCGCGGCCGCGTCCGGGTGCGGGAACTGGCGCGGGTTGACCAGCACCAGCTGCGTGAGGCCCATGTTCTTCATGGCGCGGGCCGCGGCGCCGATGTTGCCTGGATGCGAGGGTGCCACCAGCACGATGCGGATGTCGGGCAAGTCCATTCTGTTAGGCTAGCGAGCCTGGCCGCCGATTGATCACCCGAGCTTAAGGACCGTGCAGCCGCTTCTCAACATTGCCGTTCGTGCGGCGCGCCGCGCCGGCGAGATCATCGTGCGCAGCATGAACCGCCTCGAGTCGCTGACGGTGTCCTCGAAGGGGCGCAACGACTTCGTCACCGAGGTCGACCGCGCCGCCGAGCAGGAGATCATCGCCACGATCCGCCGCCACCACCCGCAGCATGCCTTCCTCGCCGAGGAGAGCGGCGCGAGCGGCGAGCACGACACGCGCTGGATCATCGACCCGCTCGATGGCACCACCAACTTCCTGCACGGCTTCCCGGTTTTCGCCGTCTCCATCGCCTGCCAGGTGAAGGGCCGGCTCGAGCACGCGGTGATATACGACCCGATGCGCCAGGAGCTGTTCACCGCCAGCCGCGGCGCCGGCGCGCACCTCGACAATCACCGCATGCGGGTCAGCAAGGCGCGCGCGCTCGAAGGCGCGCTGGTCGCCACCGGCTTCCCGTACCGCGCCAATATCCGCTACCTCGACGCCTATCTCGGCATGTTCCGTGCCGTCACCGAGCAGGCCGCGGGCGTGCGGCGCCCCGGGGCTGCGGCGCTCGATCTGGCTTATGTCGCAGCCGGGCGCGTGGATGCGTTCTGGGAGATCGGTCTGTCGCCCTGGGACACCGCCGCCGGAACGCTCCTGATCCAGGAGGCCGGCGGCCGCATCGGCACGCTCACCGGCGGCGAATACCGCCAGGAAGGGCACATCGTCGCGGGCACGCCCAAGGTGTATGCGGCGCTGCTGGAGACGCTCGCGCCGCACGTGCCGGCCGACCTGCGCGACGCGTGAAGTGCCGCCGCCGCGGCGCGGACGCGGCCGCCCCCTCGCTCGCTTTCGCCGGATCGCTTGTGTAGAGTCCCTCGCGAAAAAAGACGGGGGTCTAATGGCAAGCCAGCTTCTTGCGACCAAGTCCATTGTCGAGCTGCACGAGCAGGAATCCTCCGGCAACCAGCTGCGACGCGCGCTCACCGCCACGCAGCTGACGCTGCTCGGCATCGGCGGCATTATCGGCACCGGTATCTTCGTGCTCACCGGTACGGCCGCCGCCGAGCACGCCGGGCCGGCGCTGGCGCTGTCGTTCATCGTCGCCGGCCTCGGCTGCACGTTCGCCGGACTGTGCTACGCGGAGTTCGCCGCGATGATCCCCGTCTCCGGCAGCGCCTACTCCTACTCGTACGCGACCCTCGGCGAGGGCATCGCCTGGTTCATCGGCTGGAACCTGATCCTGGAGTACCTGTTTGCGGTCGCCACCGTCTCGGTCGGCTGGTCAGGCTACGCGATCAGCTTCCTGGAGCAGGTGCACATCCACATCCCGGCCGCGCTATCGAATGCGCCACTCGACCAGGGCGCGGACCCGCTGCACCTGGTGCGCACCGGGGCCATCCTCAATCTGCCCGCCATGGCGATCGTCGCGGCGATCGCGACCATCTGCTACATCGGCATCAAGCAGTCGGCCGCGTTCAATTCGGTCATCGTCACCATCAAGGTCACGGTGATCGTGCTGTTCATCCTGTTCGGCGTGAGCTTCATCAACACCGGCAACTGGCACCCGTTCATTCCGCCCAATGCCGGACACGGGGTGTACGGCTGGAGCGGCATCATGGCCGCCTCCGGCGTCATCTTCTTCGCCTACATCGGCTTCGACGCCATTTCCACGGCGGCCCAGGAAGCCAAGAATCCGCAGCGCGACATGCCCATCGGGATCCTGGCGAGTCTCGTCATCTGCACCGTCCTGTACGTGATCGTCTCGACGATCCTCACCGGAATGGTGAGCTACAAGGAGCTGGACGTAGCGGCACCGGTCGCGCTGGCCCTGGACAAGTACCCGGGACTTCACTGGCTGGGCATACCGGTAAAGCTCGGGGCCGTCGCCGGCATGACCTCCGTGATGCTGGTGATGACGATTGCGCAGGCGCGCATTTTCTTCGCGATGGCGCGCGACGGCCTGCTGCCGCCCTTCTTCGGGCGCGTGCATCCGCGCTTCCGCACCCCTTCAACCGGAACTGCGATAACCGGCGTGACGGCCGCGATCATCGGTGGCCTGTTCCCGGTCAAGGTGCTGGGCGAGCTGGTGTCGATCGGCACGCTCGCCGCCTTCGTCACCGTGTGCCTCGGGGTATTGATCCTGCGCCGCACGCGGCCCGACCTGCCGCGGCCGTTTCGCGCCCCCTGGCCGTGGTTCACCTGCAGCGCCGGTGCCATCGTGTGTGGGGCCATGATGTATTCCCTGGGAGCCGCCACCTGGTGGCGCCTGGCAATCTGGACCGCGGTCGGCGTGGTCGTCTACGCGGTCTACGGCTACCAGCACAGCTGCGTGCGCAAGGCCGCCAACGGCGCGGCCAGCGCCGCGCGTCCGGCCTAGCGTCGCTCGCCTCGGTCGGGGAGCCGTTCCGCGGCGCGCCGCTCGTCGAGGCGCCGCCGCACGCGCGTGTTAATCAGCTCCACGCCCACCGAGAACGCCATCGCGAAGTAGAGGTACCCCTTCGGGATCTCGAAGTGCAGCCCCTCGCCGATCAGGGCAACCCCGATCAGCAGCAGGAAGGCGAGCGCCAGCATCTTGATGGTCGGGTGGCGCGCGATGAACGCGCCGATCGCGCCCGACACCACCATCATGACGAGGATGGCCACGATGATGGCCGCGACCATGATCTCGATCTGCCGCACCAAGCCCACCGCGGTGAACACCGAGTCGAGCGAGAACACGATGTCGATGAGCGCGATCTGCACTACCACCGCCGTCAGGCCGCCGTGCAGCACGGTGGTACTGGCATGCGGCTCCGGGCCTTCGAGGGTCTTGTGGATCTCGAGCACGCTCTTGCCGAGCAGGAACAGGCCGCCAACCAGCAGGATCACGTCGCGGCCTGAGAAGCTGAGTCCGGCGACCTCGATCCACGGCGCCGTCAGGCGCGTCAGCCACACGATCGAGAACAGCAGCGCGATACGCGTCACCATGGCCAGCGCCAGACCGCCGAGACGCGCGATGTTCTGCTGCCGCAGCGGCAGCCGCGCCACCAGGATGGCGATGAAGATGATGTTGTCGATGCCGAGTACGATCTCCAGCAGTGACAGCGTGACGAACGCCAGCCAGATGTTGGGATCGGCTAACAGGGCAGCGGCGCTCCGCTACGGCAGGTGATCGAGCGCCGCCTTCTTGACCGACGGGAACACGTGCTCGGCCGTCAGCCCGAAGTCGAGCGCGATGGCGCTGGAGATGTAGATGGACGAGTAGGTGCCGGCGATGATGCCGATCAGCAGCGCCGCCGAGAAGCCCTTGAGTACCGAGCCGCCGAGGAACAGCAGCGCCACCACTACGATCGAGGTGACGACCTTGGTCATGATGGTGCGCGACAGCGTCTGGTTGATCGACTGGTCGAGCACCACCGCGGGCGGCGAGCGCCGGTTGGTCTCGAAGCGCTCGCGGATACGATCGAACACCACCACCGTGTCGTTGAGCGAGTAGCCGATGACCGCGAGGATCGCGGCGACCACCGCCAGGTCGAACGACATCTGCGTCAGGGAGAAGAAACCGATCACCAGGATCGGGTCATGCAGCACCGCGAAGATCGCCCCCGAAGACAGCCGCCAGGTATGGAAGCGGAAGGCGATGTACAGAAAGATGCCGAGCAGGGTGAAGAACAGCGCCCACATGGCGCTGACCTTGAGTTCGTTCCCTACCTGCGGCCCGACGACGTCGAGCTGCGAGACCTGCGCACCGGGGTCGATGGCCTTCAGCGCCCCGTCGAGGCGGGCGCGGATCTCGGCGGTCGAGGTCTGCTTGGGATCGGGCGGCAGGCGGATGGAGATGTCGCGCGCCGACCCGAAGATCGCCACCTGCGGATCGTGGAAGCCGGCGCCCGTGAGTCGCGTGCGCACCTCATCGACGTTGACCGCGCGCGGGAAGTTGACCTCCGCGTTCACGCCGCCGGTGAAGTCGATGGCCAGATTGAGGCCGCGGGTAAAGAAGGAGACCAACGCCACCACCATCAGCACCGCCGACAGCGTGTACCACACCTTGCGTGTGGCCATGAATGGGTAGTTGGTCGCGTGACTGAAGAATTCCACGTCCGATCCTCGCAGCCGGCGGGAGCCCGCCGCGTTTAGATTGGCAGGCGCGCGATCTTGCGGCGCCCGCCATACATCAGGGTGAGCAGCGCGCGGCTGCCCATGAGGGAAGTGAACATCGAGGTGACGATGCCGAGGGTGAGCACTATTGCAAAACCGCGGATCGGCCCGGTGCCGAACACCCACAACACCACGCCCGCGATCACGGTCGTGATGTTGGAGTCGGTGATCGCCGAGAGCGCCTTCTCGAAGCCGGCACGGATCGCCGCCTGTGGCGAGACCCCGCGGCGCAGCTCCTCGCGGATACGCTCGTAGATCAGCACGTTGGCATCCACCGCCATGCCGACGGTGAGGATGATGCCGGCGATGCCGGGCAGTGACAGCGAGGCGCGCATCATCGACAGCAGCGCCGTCAGCAGCACGACGTTGGCGAGCAGCACCAGGTCGGCGACCAGGCCGAAGACCTTGTAATAGAGCGCCATGAACAGGAACACGCCCGCCATGCCGACTACCAGGGCGGTCACGCCCTCCTGGATGTTCTTGGCGCCGAGCGTCGGCCCGACGGCGCGTTCCTCGATCTCGTAGATCACCGTGGCGAGCGAGCCGGAGCGCAGCAGCAGGGCCAGCTCGCGCGCCTCGCCGGCCTGCAGACCGGTGATCTGGAAGCTGTTGCTGAAGATGCCGCGGATGGTGGCGTCGTTGATGACCTCTTCGTCGGTGACTTCGCGCGACACCTTCTGACCGTTGACCTCGGTGGTCTCGCGGCGCTTCTCGATCAGCACGACCGCCATCCGCTTGTTGAGGTTGCTGCGCGTGGTCTTGAGCATGCTCTCGCCGGCGCGCGCGTCCAGCTTGATGTTGACCGCCGGACCTTCCTGCGACTGACCGCTGGTGGCGTTGGTGAGCTGATCGCCGGTGGCGATCACCTCGCGCTTCAGCAGCACCGGGCGGCCGAAGCGGGTGTGCGTATAGAGCTTGGAGCCGAGGGGTACGTGGCCGGTCTGCTGCGCCTCGATGGCGTTGTTCTGCATGTCCTCGAGGCGGAATTCCAGCGTGGCGACGCGGCCGAGGATGTCCTTCACCTCGGCGGAGTTCTGCACGCCGGGCAGCTGGACGTTGATGCGGTCGATCCCCTGGCGCTGCACGATGGGCTCGGACACCCCCAGCTCGTTGACGCGGTTGCGCAGCGTGGTGATGTTCTGCTGGATGGCGTAGTCCTGGCGCTCGCGGATCTGCGCGGTGGTCATCGTCGCCGTGATGGCCGAGCCGCTGGCGAGGTTATCGACATTGAGCGACAGCCCCTGCAGCGGCGTGGCGAGGGCACTGCGCGCCGCGCTCACGTCGGCCTCCGGCGGCAGCACGACGCGCACCGCGTTGGGCTTGTCGCCGCTCGCCGCCACGATGGTCACATCCTTCACCGGAATGTTGGCCGCGGCCAGGGCGCGGCGCGCGTCCTGGACGTAGCCATCGAGCGCGGTCCCGACCGCGGAGTTCACGTCGACCTGGTACAGCAGGTACAGGCCGCCGCGCAGATCGAGGCCCAGCGGCATCGGTCGCAGCCCGAGCGTGCGCAGCAGCGCCGGCGTGCGCGGCGCGTTCGTCAGGGCGGTGATGTAGGTGCCCTTGTACTGCTCGTCGACGGCATCGCGCGCGGCCAGCTGGTCGCCCACGCTGGCGAAGCGCACCATCAGCCGCCCGGCGTCGATGTAGCTCTTGCCGGGGTGGATATTGTGCTGCTGGAGGAATGACTCGAGCGCCTGCTCGGCATCCGGCGTCATGGCGCCATGGTCCTTGCGCGCCACCTGCAGTGCCCGGTCTTCGCCGAAGAAATTGGGCAGGGCAAACAGCAGCGCCAGCAGCAGCACCACGGCCACCAGGATGTATTTCCAGCGGGCGTACTCGAGCATCGTTAGGCGCTCTTCAGCGTTCCCTTGGGCATCAGCTGCGTAATCTGCGCCTTCTGCACCTTGACGCGCACGCCGTCGGCGACCTCGAGCGTGACGAAGGTGTCGCCGACCTCGGCGATCTTGCCGAGCATGCCGCCGCTGGTCACCACCTCGTCGCCGGCCGCGAGTTTCGACAACAGCGCCTGGTGTTCACGGCTGCGCTTCTGCTGCGGGCGGATCAGCATGAAGTAGAACAGCGCGATGAACGCCGCCATCATCAGGATGAACTGGAACTGTCCGCCGGGGGCGGCGCCCGGGCTGGCGGCCTGCGCCCAAGCGTCCGAAATCAAGCCATTCATGTATGTGGTCCGGGGGGCGAAAAGGGCGGCATTATGCCACAGCACCGGTTCCGCGCCGGGCGGCGAGGAATTCCCGGGCCCAGCCGGCAAGCCCGCCGCTGTCGATGGCGGCGCGCAGTGCGCGCAGCAGGCCGATATAGAAGTGCAGGTTGTGGATGGTGTTGAGGCGCGAACCGAGGATCTCGTTGCAGCGGTCCAGGTGGCGCAGGTAGGCACGGCTGTAGTGGCGGCAGGTATAACAGTCGCAGCCGGGGTCGATCGGCCCGAGATCGGTGGCGTGGGCGCTGTTGCGGATATTGATCACGCCGGTCGCGGTAAACAGGTGGCCGTTGCGCGCGTGCCGCGTCGGCATGACGCAATCGAACAGGTCCACCCCGCGCAGTACCGCCGCCACGATGTCTTCCGGGCGGCCCACGCCCATGAGGTAGCGCGGCCGGTCGGCCGGCATGAGCGGCACCACGGCCTCGAGGATCCCGAGCCGCTCCGCCTCGCTCTCGCCGACCGCCAGGCCGCCCAGGGCGAGGCCGGGCCAGTCGTGGCGCAGCAGTGCCTCGAGCGATGCCCGGCGCAGCGCAACGTGCATGCCGCCCTGCACGATACCAAACAGGCCACCCGGGGCCGATCGCTCGCCGTCGCGGTAGTAGTGGGCGTGGCTGCGCGTGGCCCAGCGCATGGAGCGCTCCATGGAGGCGCGCGCCGCGGCCTCCGTGGCCGGGTGTTCGGTGCAGTCATCGAGCGCCATCGCAATATCCGAGCGCAGCGCCAGCTGCATGTCCATCGAGCTCTCCGGCGTCAGGAAGATCTCGGCGCCGTCCACCGGAGAGCGAAAGCGCACGCCCTGCTCGTCGATGCGCCGCAGGCTCTTGAGGCTGAACACCTGGAAACCACCGGAATCGGTGAGGATCGGGCCGGGCCAGTTCATGAAGCGGTGCAGCCCGCCGTGCGCGGCGATGACCTCGGGACCGGGCCGCAGCAGCAGGTGGAAGGTGTTGGCGAGAATGATCTGTGCGCCGAGGCCGGTGAGCTCCTCGGGAGTCATGGCCTTGACCGTGCCGTAGGTGCCCACCGGCATGAAGGCCGGTGTCTCGACCACGCCGTGCGCGGTGGCGAGCCGCCCGCGGCGCGCGTTGCCGTCTCGCGCTTCGACCGTGAACGCCGGTCTCAAGCGGCCCTCTGCGTGATCAGCATGGCATCGCCGTAGCTGAAGAACCGGTAGCGGGCGCGCACCGCGTGCGCGTAGGCCCCGAGCACCGCGGGCCGGCCGGCGAAGGCGCACACCAGCATGAGCAGGCTCGACTCGGGCAGATGGAAATTCGTGAGCAACGCATCGCACACCCGGAAGGCGAAACCAGGCGTGATGAACAGCCTAGTGTCGCCGGCCCAGGGAGCGAGCGTCCCGTGCTGACCGGCGGCGAGGGCCGCCGACTCGCGCGCGCGCACGACCGTCGTGCCCACCGCGACGATGCGGCCGCCGCGCGCGCGCGCCGCCGCAATGGCCGCGCAGGCCGCCGTCCCGACCGCGGCGCGTTCGGCGTGCAGCGTGTGCGTCGCGAGCTCCTCGCCACGCAGCGGCTGGAAGGTGCCCGCCCCGACGTGCAGCGTCACGAGCGTGCGCTGCACGCCGCGCGCCTCCAGGGCCGCCACCAGCGCCGCGTCGAAGTGCAGGCTCGCCGTCGGTGCGGCCACCGCGCCCGGCTCGCGCGCGAAGATGCTCTGGTAGCGCTCGCGATCGGCGGGGGCGGCCGGTCGGCGGATGTAGGGCGGCAGCGGCACCTCGCCGACGTGCTCGAAGAACTCGAGCGCCGGCTGCGGCAGTGAGATGCACCACAACTCGCCTTCGCGCCGCACGACCCGCACTACCCCGCCGGCGGTGCTCACCTCGAGGCCTTCGCGGATCGGCTTGCTGGCCGACAGCTGCGCCAGCGCCTCCTGGCCGCCAAGCGGGCGCTCGAGCAGGATCTCCACGCGGCCGCCGGAGGGCTTGTGCCCGAAGACCCGTGCCGCGACCACGCGGGTGTCGTTGAGCACCAGCAGGTCGCCGGGCGCGAGGTAGCCCGGCAGGTCGCGTATTGTGCGGTCAGCGACGGCACCGCTGCCGGTATCGAGCACCAGCATGCGACCCGCGGCCCGCTCAGCCGGCGGGGCCTGCGCAATCAGCTCGGCGGGCAGATCGTAGCTAAAGTCCTGGCGGCGCACGCGCGCATGTTACACGCGCGCGGCTGCCCGCCCGGCCCGTCAGGCAGTGCCGGTGCCGAAGATGACGAACTTGCGCGCCGCGTCAGGATGCGCGCCCGCCCGACGCATCGTTTCCCGATGGCTCTCGCGGTGCTCCGGGACGGACCGCTCCGGCAGCGTCGCCACGATATCCTCGGTCTTGTGCCGGCGCAGGACACGCAGCGTTACCTTCTCCCCCGGCTGGTACGAGCCGAGGATACGGGTCGCATGCGAGCCGCTGGTGGGCTGGCGGCCGTCGATGGCGAGGATCACGTCGCCGTCCTCGAGTTTCAGGGCGCCGTCCGTCGGGGCGCGCACCACCAGCACGCCCTTGTCCGTGCCGAAGTAGCTGCCGAGCTGCGGGCTGATGGTCGCGAGCTCCATGTCCATGAGTGGACGGTGGAACATGAACGCCCCCGTCACCTCCGGCAAATCGCTGAGGCTGAAATCGAGATCGAACATCGGAGTGCTGCGGGCGGTGACGGTGAACTCCTGTGGCTTGCCATTGCGCAGTACGCGCACCGCCACGCGACTGTCGGGCTTGACCTCGCGCATGATGCGCACGACCTGGCGCGTCGGCTCCTCAGCGGTGATCGTCGTGCCGTTGACCGCGACCACCACGTCCCCGGTGCGGATGCCGGCTTCCGCCGCCGGCCCTCCGGGCGAGACCTCGCGCACGCGCGCCCCGCTGGTATCGCCCGCGGACTCGAGCTGCACACCGATGATGGCGTGGCCGGAGCCGATCATGGGCATGACCTCCTGCATGGCCGAAGTGCTGAGCTGCGTGGAAAGGCGCGCCACTTCGCTCGCGGCCTGCTCCAGGCGGCGCTGCGCCTGCTCGAGCCGCCGATCCAGCTCGGCATTGTTGGGCCTGACCGCTGGCGCGGGTGGCGCCGGTGGGGCAGGCGGGGCAGAAGGTGCGGCTGGCGCTGGCGGAGCAGGAGCAACAGGATCTGCGGCCACGGGTACCGCCGGGAGGGTCGCAGCCAGGGTGGCCCCGAATATCAGGGCGGCCAGCGAGAGGGACTTGTTCGTATTCACGTTCGCTCCTATTCCGCAAAGTTCAGCGTGTCGCGGCCGCCAGTGTTTCGGCGTAGCGCACCCGCACCAACGCGCCCAGCAGCTGGCGGCGCTGTTCCTGCAGCGTGGACAGCCGCGCGGGCTGCGCCCGTTCGGCGCGTGCCACGCTCAGCAGGTCGTCGACCTGCGCGATCCGGTCCTCGAGCCCAGTCACGGCCGCCCGCGACCCGACCCGCACCAGCGCCGGGTCGTTTGGCAGGCTGGCCAGCCAGTGTTCCGCGACATCCGGCCTGGTGACCGGTGTCGGCGGCACCGCGGCGAGCGGCGGTGTTGCCTCGGGGAGCGGCGGCACGGCGTGCGGGCCGGCGAACCGGACCGAGAGGGCGACCAGCGTCAGGGCCACCACGGCGATGGCCGCGGCGAGCGCGTGTCCGCCGTGCGCCATCTCGTGCGCGGCGGTGCGGCGCGCGGCGCGGCGCTCGAACTCCGCGAACCCGTAGGGGCGGGCAGCTACCGTGGGCAGTGCGCGCAGGGTCCGGCCGAGGGTGCGCTCGGAGTCTAGATCAGGGTGCATGACTGCCGGTTCTCCTGTGGCTCGAGCCACGTGCGCAGGCGGGCGTGGGCGCGCGCCAGCTGCGACTTCGAAAAGCTCACCGAACGGCCGAACTCGCGCGCGATTTCCTGATGCGAGTAGCCCTCTACCTCGTACATCCACACCACCGCACGCGCGGTTGGCGCCAGCGCCGCCAGCGCCCGTTCGACGTCGATGGCCTCGCCGCGGAAACCGGGCGTGACCTGCTCGACCGTGGCACCGGGCGGCCCGCCTTCCTCCGCCGTCAGGCTGAGCCGCGCACGCTTCCAGGGCGAGCGCAGGTACATCAGGCACCGCGACACCGCGATCTGGCGCAGCCAGGCACCAAGCGGCGCTTCGTGGCGGAACTGCGGCAGACGCTCGTACAGCGTCATCATGGTGTCCTGGAACAGGTCGTCGGCCAGCGCGCGCTGCCCCACCAGGCGGCGGATCAGGGTGAGGGTCGCCGCCGCGGTGGCCACATAGATCGCCTCACGCGCCTGCTCCTCCCCCGCACACGCGCGAGCCACCACCTCGTGGGTCACCTCAATGTCCACCAGTCGGGTCACGCTCCTTAGATGCCCCAGCCCGGCAAAAGGTCGCAACTGCGGGCGCATTACCCCTGCGGCCCGGGTGCCCCTATACTCCAGCGCGCGCCCTCGCAGCCCGAGTGGCGGAATTGGTAGACGCAGCGGACTCAGACGAAAAAACTTGAGCCCCCGTGGAGAAATCCCCGGGGTGCAACCCGTCAAACTCGGTGAAGGCCCTGGGGCGCGAGCGCCCCGCGCTCACGCCGAGCCAAGCCCGCGTACAGCGCGGGAAGGTGTAGAGAGCAGACGGCGGGCACCTACAGCCGGAAGGCCACGGTGAAGGCGTGCTCCAGACCACGAACCGCGTGAACGCGGGCGGCGAAAGCCGAAGTGGCAGGAAAATCCGCCGCCCTTAAAAGCGTGTCGGTTCGAATCCGACCTCGGGCACCACCCTCTTCGTGCATGGCCGGCCTGCCGTAGCCGTCAGTCCACCGGGGCGCTTCAATGACGCTATGGGGCCGTTTCCGGATTTACCATCCCCACGAATAGCCGCCCTCACTGGAGGGCCGGTCACTACACTGCGCGGCCGAATTGGATTAAGGCCGCGTGACCAATGGAATTTATCGTGCTCGAACTTTCTGCCACTCTCGCTCTGCTAGTCAGTTACTTGAGCATCGTCGTTTGGGACGATCGATGAGCACGGGAAACGAATGTCTCAGGCCGGATGGCTCGGGTCTGGGGCGGCACCCCACGCGCGTTTCGTGAGTTCTTCTTCGCTCATGGCTCGTACCGTGCTCAGGCCGAGCTGCTCGCAGCGCAGATGCGCCGCACGGCCTGCATACTGTCAGCATCCTCGGGACGCTTGTCCTCGCGGTAGCGCCTGACGCGCGCGAGCCGCAGGGCAAGGCCGCCGGGATAACGGCTGCTCGCCTGCAGGTCACTGAAGGCGACCTCGACGACCAGCTCGGGCCGCACGTACACGGTCAGCGCATCGCGCCGTATCTCGCGTGCGAGCAACTGCTGCGTCTGCCATTCGAGCATTGCATCGGTGAGGCCCTTGAAGGTCTTGCCCAGCATCACGTACTGGCCGGTTGCCGTGTCGAGGGCACCGAGATGCAGGTTCGACAGCCTGCCGCTGCGACGCCCATGGCCCCACTCGGCTGCCAGCACAACCAGATCAAGCGTGTGAGCGCGTTTGATCTTGCGCCAGCTCGCGCCGCGAT
>JANWKR010000027.1 GCA_025451275.1 Steroidobacteraceae bacterium | reverse complement strand
GGCGCTGGTTGCCGTACAACATGCCGTCACGAGCATGACCTTTCCGAGCTGCGATCAGGAGGACCTGATCGAAGCCATCGACCAGATCGAAGAACAGCTGCATACCAACCATCCCAACCTGGCGGTCTTGTGCCGCTTCCTGAATTCGGTGGCGCGCAGCCTGCGCGCGCAGCCGGAGGCGCGCGATGCCTGCCTCGCCATCGAGGATGCGATCGGCAAGGCCGGGATGCCGAGTACCTGGCAGTCCGGAATCTGACCTCCCCCACGCCACGCACGCGGCTGGTGCGGCGCAAGGAGCGCGGCCGCTACGACCGCGACACCATCAACGCGATTCTCGACGAGGCCCTGTATTGCCACGTCGGCTTCAGCGTCGACGGCCAGCCGTTCGTGCAGCCCACCATCCACGCGCGCATTGGCGAGCAGCTGTACCTGCACGGCGCGATCGCCAATCGGATGCTGAAGACTCTCGCCGGCGGGGTGCATGTGTGCGTGAGCGTGACCCTGCTCGATGGGCTGGTGCTGGCGCGCTCGGCATTCCATCACTCCATGAACTACCGTTCGGTGATGATCCTGGGCGTGGCACGCGAGGTCACCGCACTCGAGGAAAAGCGCCGCGCCATGACGGCAGTGGTCGAGCACGTCCTCGCCGGCCGCAGCGCCGTGGCGCGCGCCCCGCACGTCCCGGAACTCAACGCCACCTCGGTTCTCGCACTGCCGATCACCGAGGCCTCGGCGAAAGTCCGCAGCGGGCCGCCGCTCGATGACGAGGCCGATTACGCCCTCTCCTGCTGGGCGGGCGTCCTGCCCCTGCAGATCGCCGCGCTCGCCCCCGAGCCCGACCCGCGCCTCGCCCCCGGCATTGCGGTGCCGCGGGCGCTCAGCCCCTGGGCGCGGCGCGGCTAGCCTCCCCGCCTCCGGCCCCGCGCCCGCCGTGTTGGCAACCGTTGCGCCGGCGCGCGGCCACGGTCTAACTTGGCAGCGATGTTCACCCCGCTCGCGCAGGCCCTGATCCTCCTCGCCGGCTCGGTGTTCCTGGTGACCGTGGTGCGTCGCCTGGCACTGCCGACCCTGATCGCCTACCTGGCGGTCGGGCTGGTGCTCGGCCCGCACGCGCTCGGGGTGGTCTCCGACACCGGGGTCACCCGGCTGCTGGCCGAGCTCGGCGTGGCCTTCCTGTTGTTCACCCTCGGCCTGGAGTTCTCGCTGCCGCGCATGCTCGCCATGCGCCGCGAGGTGTTCGGGCTGGGCGCCGCCCAGGTGGCAGCAACCGCGGCGGTGTTCGCGCTGCTCGGCCACCTGCTCGGCCTGCGCTGGCTGGTCGCCATCGTGCTGGGCGGGGCGGCCGCCATGAGCTCCACGGCGATCCTGCTGTATCAGCTCACCGAGCGCGCCGAGCTCAACCGCACCCACGGGCGCCTGGCCTTTGCAATGCTGCTCTTTCAGGACCTGGCCTTCGTGCCGTTCCTGGCCCTCGGCGCCATGCTCGCGGCGGGCGAGGACCGGCTGGGTCTCACCGAGAGCGTGGTGTCGATCCTCGGCGGCGTGCTGGCGATCGTCGCGGTGCTGGCGGCCGGGCGCTGGCTGCTGCGGCCGCTGTTCCGCGAGATCGCCCACAGCCGCCTGCGCGAGCTGTTCACGCTGGCGGTACTGCTGGTGGTGCTGGCCTCGGCGTGGGTGTCATTCATCGCCGGCCTGTCGTTCGCGCTCGGCGCTTTCCTCTCGGGCATGATGCTCGCCGAGACCGAGTACCGGCACCAGATCGAGGCGGTCATCCGCCCGTTCCGCGACATCCTGCTCGGCCTGTTCTTCATCTCGGTCGGCATGCTGCTCGACCTGCACCTGCTCGGCAGCCCGCGCGGACTCGGCCTGGCGCTCGCCACGCTGGTGACGCTGCTGGTGCTCAAGACGGCGATCGCCGCGCTGGTGACGCGCCCGTTCACCAACTCGCGCTTCAAGGCGCTGCGCACCGGCATCGTCATTTCCATCGGCGGCGAATTCGGCGTCGCGCTGTGCACCATCGTGCTGCAGGCGGGCCTGGTACCCGAGGAGCGCGGCGAGCCGCTGCTGGTGGCGATCGTGCTGTCGATGGTGCTGAGCCCGCTGATCCTCAACAACAACAAGCGCGTGGCGCGCTTGCTGCTGCGCGAGCACGCCCCGGCGCGCACCGCGGTGGAGCGCGAGGATGCCGCCACCGGCGAGATCGCGCAGCGCGAGCACGTGATCCTGTGCGGCTTCGGCCGCGTCGGCCAGAACGTGGCGCGCGTACTCGAGTCGCAGGGCTTCGAGTACATCGCGCTCGATCTCGACCCGGCGCGCATCGCCGCCGCCCGCACGGTGGGCGATCCGGTGATCTTCGGCGACTCGGCCGACGAGGATCTGCTCATCAAGGTGGGGCTCACGACCGCCAGCGCCGTGGTGGTCAGCTTCTCCGACCCCGGCACCTCGATCGGCATCCTGCGCAGCGTGCGGCGCCTGCGCCCCGACGTGCCGGTGCTGGTACGCACCGCCGACGACGCGCGCATCCAGGAGCTGCGCGAGGCGGGCGCCACCGAGGTGGTGCCGGAGACCTTCGAGGCGAGCCTGATGCTGGTGTCGCACGTGCTGATGCTGCTGCACGTGCCGGTGACGCGCGTGGTGCGTGCCATCGGCGACATCCGCAGCAGCCGTTACGCGGTGCTGCGCAACATCGTGCGGCGCGCCGACGCGCGCCCGCTGGACGAGACCAGCGAGCACCGCGAGGAGCTCAAGTCCGTGGTCGTGCCGCCGGGCGCCTGGGCGGTGGGACGCTCGCTGGCCGAGGTACGCAATCGCGGCGTCGAGGTGACCTTCACCGGGGTCCGGCGCCAGGGCATTCTCGGCCGCGAGCCGGGCGCCGACACGGTGCTGCGCGACGGCGACATCGTGGTGATCTACGGCCAGCCCGAGGAGCTCGAGCACGCCGAATCGGTGCTGCTCGCCGGCTGAGGCACGCCGCCCGGCCGACGGTAGAATGGCGCGCCGCGGACTCCTGCAAGCCACCCCCGCGGCCGGGAATGACCCATGCACAAGAGCCGTCTCGGCGGATTCATCATCGATTGCCAGACCGACGACTTGGACGCGGCCGCGCGCTTCTGGGGTGCGGCGCTCGGGGCCGAGACCGAGTCGGCCGCCGACGCCAAGGAGGCCCTGTACCGCACGCTGCGTACCGCCCCCGGCGAGCCGCACGTGCAGGTGCAGCAGGTGCGGCACGAGAGCCGTGTGCACCTCGACATCGAAGCCGATGACGTCGCCGCCGAGGTGGGGCGCCTCGAGCAGCTGGGCGCCAGGCGGATCGCCGCGGTGGCCGACTGGGTGGTGATGCAGGCACCCACCGGCCAGCGCTTCTGCGTGGTGCGCGTGCAGCGCGCCGACTTCGCCGCCAAGGCCAACACCTGGAGGCCGTGAGCGCTTGAACCGCAGCGACATCCATTTCCCGCCCAAGCACGAGCCGCTGCGCGACGACGTGCACGCGCTCGGCGCGCTGGTGGGCGAGATCCTGCACGAGCAGGGGGGCGAAGCGCTGTTTGCGCTGGTGGAGGCCGACCGTGTCGCCGCCATCCGCGGCCGCAACGGCGAGCCCGCCGCGCGCGAGGAGCTGGCCGCCGCGGTGCAGGGGCGCCCGCCCGCCCTGGCGCGCGATCTGGTGCGGGCGTTCTCCACCTGGTTCCAGGCGGTCAACATCGCCGAGAAAGTCCATCGCATCCGCCGCCGGCGCGAGTACTTCGTCAAGGACAGCCAGCGGCCGCAGCCCGGCGGGGTCGAGGACGCCATCGCGGCGCTCAAGGAGCAGGGCCTGTCCCTGGCCCAGGTGCTCGAGCTGCTCGGCAGCCTGTCGATCGAGCCGGTGTTCGGCCCGCACTCGACCGAGGCCAGCCGCCGCACCCTGCTGCGCAAGCAGCAGCGCATCGCACAGCGGCTGCTGGAGCGGCTCGACCCCAGCCTGACGCCCAACGAGGCGCGCGGGGTGTGGAACAACATCCGCATGGAGCTCACCACCGCCTGGCAGACCGAGGAGCTGCCGCGCGAGCGCCTCACCGTCGCCGACGAGCGCGAGCAGATCCTGTTCTACCTGGTGGAGATCCTGTACCGCGTGGTGCCGGCGTTCTACGAGGAGATCAGCCAGGCGCTCGAGAAGGTGTACGGCGCCGCGGCGCGCGGCGCGCGCGTGCCCTCGATCCTGCACCTCGGCTCGTGGGCCGGCGGCGACATGGACGGCAACCCCGACGTGCACGCCAAGAGCCTCCGCGAGACGCTGGCGCGGCAGCAGCAGGTGATCGTCAACAGCTACTTCGGCGAGTGCCAGGAGCTGGCGCAGCGGCTGTCGCAGAGCGCCAGCCGCGTGCCGGCCTCGGCCGAGCTCGGCAAGCGTACCGAGGAGTACATGCGCCTGCTGCCCGGGGCGCGTGCCATCACCCCGGCCCGTCATGACCGCATGCCCTACCGCGTGTTCCTGGCGCAGATCGGTGAGCGGCTGCGCGGGGTGTACAGCGGGCGCGCCGCCGGCTACGAGAGCGCGCGCCAGTTCCGCGACGACATCGCCCTCATCGCCGCCAGCCTCAAGGCCAACAAGGGCGTGCACGCCGGCCTGTTCTACGTCGAGCGGCTGCTGCGCCGCATCGACACCTTCGGCTTCCACCTCGCCGCACTCGATGTGCGCCAGCACGTCGACGTGCTGCACGCGGTGCTGGCGCAGGGCTTCGATGACCCGCAGTGGCCGACGCGCGGCAGTGCCGAGCGGCGCGCAGCCCTAGCGCAGGCGCTGGAGCGCGATCGCGGGCCGGTCACCGAGCTCGATGCGCTCGGCAAGCGCACGCTCGCCGTCTTCGATGCCATCGTGCAGGGGCGCCACCGCTACGGGCCCGAGGCCATCGGCTACTTCATCGTGAGCGGCGCCACGGGCGCCGACGATGTGCTGGCGGCCCTGCTGCTGGCGCGCTGGGCGGCGGCTTACGACAAGAAGAGCGGCGAGGTGGCGCTCGACATCGCGCCGCAGTTCGAGACCGCGGCTGCGCTCGGCGGCTGCGGCGAGACCCTGCGCTCGCTGCTCGCCGATCCGCTGTATCGGCGCCACCTCGAGGCGCGCGGCCGCCGCCAGTGCGTGCTGATCGGCTACTCGGACAGCAACAAGGAGCTCGGTCCGTGCGCCTCACGCGTCACCATCCACCAGGCGCAGCGCGACCTCGCGCAGGTGTTGGGCAGCGCCGGCGAGCAGCCGGTGCTGTTCCACGTGCGCGGCGGCAGCCCGGCGCGCGGCGGCGGCCGGATCGAGGCGATCGTGCGGGCGGCGCCGGCCGGCGCGGTCGACGGCGTGCTGCGCATCCGCGAACAGGGCGCGACCGTAAAGCAGGGGTACGGTCTGCGGCCGATCGCGATGCGCACGCTGGAGCGCGCCTTCAATGCCCTGAGCCTCACCACCGCCGCGCGCCGCAGCGGCCGGCTGCCGCCGGACGACGCCGGCCACCTCGAGCTCGCAGCCATGCTGGCCGCGGCGAGCGGTGGCGCCTACCGGCGCCTGGTGTACGAGACGCCGCAGTTCTACGAGTTCTTCCAGGCGGTGACGCCGATCGACGTGATCGAGCGCATGCAGATCGGCGCGCGCTCGGTGCATCGCACCGAAGGCGCCGGCCTCGCCGGCCTGCTGCCTGTGCCCTGGGTGTTCGCCTGGTCACAGACACGCTACATGCTGCCCGGCTGGTTCGGCGCCGGCGCGGGGCTGGCCGCCGTGGTCGAGCGCGTGGGGCTGGCGCGGGTGCGCGAGACGTGCGGCAGCTGGTTCTTCCTGCGCAACCTCATCGACGACATCGAGACCATGCTGGCGCGTGCCGATCTCGACATCGCGCACTATTACGAGACGCTGGTGCCGGCGGGGCTGCGGCCGCTGGCCGGCGAGATCCGCGCCGAGTACGCGCGCGCCTGCGAGCAGGTGCTGAGCATCCGCGGCACGGCCGCGCTGCTCGACTCCGACCCGACCCTGCAGCGCTCGATACGGCTGCGCAACCCGTACGTCGACCCGATGAACCTGATGCAGGTCGACCTGCTGCGCCGCTGGCGCGCCGGCGGCAGGCAGGACCGCGACCTGTTCGAGGCGCTGCTCGCGAGCGTCGGCGGGATCGCCCAGGGACTGCAGAGCACCGGATGAGCACGCCGCCCCGCCCCGTCACCATCCGCGCCGCGCGGCCCGCCGACGTGCCGCTGGTGCTGGCGTTCATCCGCGAGCTGGCGGTGTACGAACGGCTCGAGGACCAGGTGGTCGCGACCGAGGCCGACGTCGCCGCGGGGCTGTTCGGGGCACGCCCGTACGCGGAAGTGCTGCTCGGCTGCCTCGCGGGCGAGCCGGTCGGGTTCGCGCTGTTCTTCCACAATTTCTCGACCTTCCTCGGCAAGCCCGGCCTCTACCTCGAGGACCTGTTCGTGCGCCCGGCGGCGCGGGGCGCCGGCGTCGGCCGCGAGCTGCTCGCGCGCCTGGCCCGGCTCGCGATCGAGCGTGGCTGCGGGCGGCTCGACTGGGCGGTGCTCGACTGGAACGAGCCCTCGATCGGCTTCTACCGCAGCCTGGGCGCCGCGACGCTCGATGACTGGACGACGTTCCGTCTCAGCGGCGATGCGCTCGCGCGCCTCGCCCGCGGCGAGTGGGCGCCTGCACCGTGAGCAATCCCAGGGCACTGCCGGGCGGCGAAGGGGCCATCCGCGCCAGCCCCACCGCGCGCGAGTGCGCGGCACGGCGCCGCTGGGTGCTGAGCGCGGCAGTGCTCGGCTCGACCATCGCGTTCGTGGATGAGTCGGTGGTGAATGTCGCGCTGCCGCGCATCGAGGCCGATCTCGGCGCCCCGCTCGCCGCCATGCAGTGGGTGGTCAACGCGTACACGCTGTGCATGTCGGCGCTGCTGCTGGTCGGCGGCGCGGCGGCCGACCAGTTCGGCCGGCGGCGCCTGTTCGTGCTCGGGCTCAGCCTGTTCGCCCTCGCCTCGCTCGGCTGCGGGCTGGCGCCGAATGCGGCGGCCCTGATCATCGCGCGCGCGGTGCAGGGCGCGGGCGCGGCGCTGCTGGTGCCGTGCTCGCTGGCGCTGATCGGGGCGGCGTTCGACGAGAAAGAGCGGGGCGCGGCCATCGGGGTGTGGTCGGGCGCCTCGGCCATCGCCGCCGGCGCCGCCCCGCTGCTCGGCGGGGCCATCATCGACCACAGCTCCTGGCGCGTGATCTTCCTCATCAATC
Source organism: Steroidobacteraceae bacterium (assembly GCA_025451275.1). Taxonomy (GTDB): domain Bacteria; phylum Pseudomonadota; class Gammaproteobacteria; order Steroidobacterales; family Steroidobacteraceae; genus 13-2-20CM-66-19. The sequence continues at coordinate 8,911 of JANWKR010000027.1, read as the reverse complement.
CGGTGCTCGCGGTCCCGACCCTGTGGATCGCGCTGCGCCGCGTGCCCGAAAGCCGCGACCCGGACGCCGCTCCCGGCCTCGACTGGCTGGGCGCCCTGCTCGCGTTCGCAGGTCTCGCGAGCCTCGTCTACGGGCTCATCGAGAGCTCGGGGCGCGGCTGGGGTGATCCGCTCATCCTCGCAGCGCTCGCCGGCGGCAGCGCCCTGCTGGCCGCGTTCATAGTCGCCGAGCGCCGCGCGCGCGCGCCGATGATGCCGCTCGAGCTGTTCCGCTCCCCGGTCTTCAGCGGCATCAACGCGCTCACGCTGCTGCTCTACGGCGCGCTCGGCGGGGCATTCTTCTTCCTGCCCTTCCTGCTCATCCAGGCGCGCGGCTACCCGGCGACCGCGGCCGGGGCGGCCTACCTGCCGTTCACCCTGCTGCTCGGAGTCCTGTCGCGCTGGTCCGGCGGCCTCATGGACCGCTTCGGTGCGCGCGGGCCGCTCATCATCGGGCCGGCGGTGACCGCGCTGGGATTCGCCCTGCTGGCGATGAGCGGCGGTGCGTACGTCAGGGTGCTCGGCTGCATGATCGTGCTCGGGCTCGGCATGGCCGTGACGGTCGCGCCCCTCACCACCGCCGTCATCAACGCCGTGCCGCAGCACCGCACCGGGGTCGCCTCCGGCATCAACAATGCGGTGGCCTCGGTGGGCGGCCTGCTCGTCATCGCTGTGCTCGGCAGCCTCGCCCTCGCCGACTTCGACCGCACCCTCGATGCGCGGCTCGCGCAGGCGCACGAGTCACAGCAGGTTGCGCAGGCGGTGAATGCAGCGCGCGACGGCTTCGTCATCCCGCCGATGCCGGAGTCGCTCGATGGCCCGCAGCGCGAGCGGGCGCGGCACATCGTGACCGACGCCCTGGGCGCCACGCTCGGCCGTGCGCTGTGGGTCGCCGCCCTGCTCAGCCTGGTAAGCGCACTCGTCACGGCGGTGTCGATCCCTGCCTCACGCGCCGGCCACCGCGCGCCACCGTCCGCGGCCGGCGGCTGACCGCCGTCAGGCACGCGCGGCGAGGTCGGCAGCCCGTATCGGCAGGCGGCGCACGCGCACGCCGGTGGCGGCGAATACCGCGTTAGCGAGCGCGGGGGCGGTCGGCGGCACGGCGGTCTCGCCGGCACCGAGCGGCGCGTCACCGCCCGGCACCAGATGCACCTCGATGCGCGGCGCCTCCGGCATGCGCAGGACCGGGAAGGCGTCGAAGTTGCCCTGCACGACGCGGCCGCCGGCGATGGTGATCTCCTGCCTGAGTGCCGCCGACAGCGCGAACAGCACCGCCCCTTCCAGCTGCGCGCTGGCGCCCAGCGGGTTGACGACGATCCCCAGGTCCGCGGCGACCACCATGCGCCGCACGCGCACCTCGTGCGTGGCGCCGACCTCGACCTCGGCCACGATCGCCACGTAGGAGGAGTTGGCGTAGGAGCCGGCGATGCCGCGCCCCTGGCCTGCCGGCAACGCGCTGCCCCAGTCCGCGGCGCGCGCCGCCGCCTCGAGCACGCCGCGCAGGCGGGCGGTGTCGTAGGTGCGGTTGTAGTACGGCAGCGCGCGCGGTGCGCCGAGGATCTGCAGGCGGTAGGCGAGCGGATCGGCGCCGGCCAGGTGTGCCAGCTCGTCGATGAAGCTCTGGTACACGAAGACGTTGGTCGAGTCCTCGACCGAGCGCCACTGCCCGAGCGGCACCGGGCAGCCGTGCACGGCGGTGCCGGCCAGGCGCAGGTTGGGGATGCAGCCGGCGGGAAAATCGAACGGGCCGAGTTCATCGCCCGCGGCGAACGTGCTCGCGCCCGGCGGCAGCCGCCAGGCGAGAAACTCGCCGCGCTGCGCGTTGACCAGGTGCTGCGACCAGGCCACCGGCCGGCCCGCGGCATCCAGCGCACCGCGCATGGCGTGATAGGACGCCGGGCGGTAGAAGCCGTGGCGCATGTCGTCCTCGCGCGTCCACACGACCTGCACCGGCGCGCCGCTGCGGCGTGACAGCAGCACCGCCTCGGCGACGTAGTCCGAATAGAAGCGCCGGCCGAAACCACCCCCGCAGCGCATGACGTGCACCGTCACCGCCGCCGGCGGCGCGCCGCTGACGGCGGCGGCCACGTCGCGCGCCGCCAGCGGGTTCTGGGTCGGGGCCCATACCTCGCAGCGCCCGGCGCGCACATCGGCGAGGCAGTTCATGGGCTCCATGGGTGCGTGCGCGAGCAGCGGCACCTCGTAGACCGCCTGCAGCGTCCGCGCCGCCCCGGCCCACGCCCGCTCGAAGTCGCCGTCATTACGCACCACGCGCTCGGGAGCCGCGGCGGCCAGGCGTGCGCACTCGGCGCGGCGGCGCTCGCTGTCTTCGGCGCTCGCGCCCTCGGACCAGGTCACCTTGAGGGCGCGCCGTCCGTTCAGGGCCGCCCAGGTCGAGGTGGCGAGCACCGCAACCCCGCTCACCGGGCGCGGGTTGTTGTCGCCGAAGCCCGGGAGCGACTCGACCTCGAGCGTGATCACGTCGGTCACGCCGCCGAGCGCGCGCGCCGCGACCGCATCGACCGTGAGCGCGCGGGCGCCGAACACCGGCGCGCGCTCGATGCAGGCGTAGCGCATCCCCGGCGCGCGGGCATCCAGCCCGAAGCGCGCCCGGCCCGCGACGATGTCCGGGGCATCGCGCTGGCGCGTCGGACGCCCGATGAGGGTGAAGGTGCTCGCGTCCTTGAGCTTCACTTCGCCCGGCACCGGCAGACGCGCCGCCGCCGCGGTCAGCGTGCCATAGGCTGCGCGCCGCCCGCTGGCGTCGTGCAGCACCACCCCGCGCGCGGTGCTGCAGGCCGCCGCAGCCACGCCCCAGCGCTCGGCTGCGGCCTGGATCAGCAGCGTGCGCGCCACGGCGCCGGCGTGCCGCAGCGGCGCCCAGCCGTTACGCACGCTCTGGCTGCCGCCCGCAAACTGGTCGCCGAAGGCGTCGTGATCGACGCCGCCCTGCTCGATGTGCACCGCGGCCCAGTCGGCATCGAGCTCGTCCGCGACCAGGAGCGGCAGCGCGGTGCGCACGCCCTGACCGATCTCGGGCCGCGCCACCCGGATCGTGACCCGTCCGTCGGGATCGATGCGCACGAAGGCATTGGGCGTGAAGGGTGCGCCGCCGGCAGCCGGCGGCCGCGGCACCGCGCAGCCGCCGAACGGCAGGCACACCGCGACCAGCAGCGCACCGCCGCCGCCGGCGCTGACGCGGCAGAACTCGCGGCGCGACAGCGCTCGCCGGGCCCCGCCACCGGGGCGTGGCGTATTGGTTCGCTGCATGCGGGGATTATCGGCCCGCCGGCCCTCTCGGCGGCGGCCCGGGCGGTGAGCGGACGGCGTCCTGCGCCGGAGCGTGGCGCCCTAGGGGCGGCGGTACACCACGCCGTCCTTCATCACGAACACCACGTGCTCGAGGGCGCCGATGTCGTGCGTCGGGTCGCCGGCGACCGCCGCGAGGTCGGCGAGCATGCCGGCGCGCACGCGGCCGAGGTCGGATTCGTGGCGCAGGATGCGCGCGTCCGTGGCGGTGGCGGCGGTCAGCGCCTGCACCGGCGTCATGCCGTCCTTCACCATCCACTCGAGCTCGCGATAGTTGGTGCCGTGGGCGAACACGCCCACGTCGCTCCCGCAGCCGATCGTGACGCCCGCCTTCATCGCGAGCCCGAACGCGTGCCGCGCCTGCTCCATGCCCGCGGTCGGCGGCGACTGTCCCGGCACGTAGTGCTCGAAGTACTCCGAGACCGCAGCCTCCGCGGTGAGCGTCGGCAGGTACGCCACGCCGCGCGCGGCCATGAGCTTGAACACCTCGGGGGTGCCGCCGTAGCCGTGCTCGATGGTATCGACACCGGCGAGCACCGCGCGGCGCATGCCCTCGGCGGTGGCGGCGTGGGCGGCGACCGGCCGTCCCGAGGTATGCGCGGTCTCGACCAGCGCGCGCAATTCCTCCTCGGAGAAGGTCGGCTGCTGGCTGCCGTCCGGGCCCCAGCGGTAGTCGGCATACACCTTGATCCAGTCCGCGCCGCGCCCGGCCTGCTCGCGCGTGGCGCGGATCACCTCGGCCACGCCGCTCGCCTCCTCGGCGCCCTGCGGCGTGCAGCACACGTCGGGGCGCAGCCCGCGCGGCGCCGGCCCGTAGCTGCCGGTGGCGACGATGGCGCGCGTGGCGACGAACAGGCGCGGCCCGTCGACCAGCCCCTCGGCGATGGCACGCCGCAGCGAGACGTCGGCGTAGTCGGCGCCCTCGGTGCCGAGGTCGCGCAGCGTGGTGAACCCGGCGAGCAGCGTCGCGCGCGCCTGCACGCCCGCGCGCAGGGCGCGATACGGCACCGGCTCCTTGAGCACCTGGTCGTTCCACGGTGTCTCGTTGTAGGGATGCAGGAGCAGGTGCGAGTGGATGTCCATGAGTCCGGGCAGCAGGGTGGCATCCGGCAGGTCGACCACCTGCGCGCCCGCGGGTACCTGCACCGCGGCGGCCGGGCCCACCGCCGTGATGCGGTTGCCCGCGGTGAGCACCACCCAGCCACCGTGCAGCGGCTCGCCCGCGGTCCATACCTGCGCCGGGCGCAGCAGCACCGCCGGCGGCGCGGCCGCGCCGGCGGCGCCCGCCGTGGCGGCGGCAAGCAGGGACAGCAGGCAGACCAGGCTCGTGACCTTCATCGTCGTGCTCCGGTCCTTGTCGGCGGACCTGTGGTGCGCGCGTGCGCGCACTTCCCCTTGCGGCACGCGGCCGCGGCGGCGCGTGGGCCGGGGACGGCTCACGAACCCATCAGCACGGTCGTATCGTAGCTCTCGAAGCCCTGGATGGCGCGCGCGTAGGCATTGAATACCAGCCGCTCGGCGACCTTGTCGGCGCGCGGCGCGAGCAGCATGCGCAGCACGACGTCGTCGCCGGGACGCGTAGCCTCCTCCGCCAGCAGCTGCTCGATGACGCGCGTCAGGCGGTGGTAGAGCTCGTTCACGAAGCGCAGGTGCTGCCCGTCATGCACCTGCTCGTTGGGCCCGTAGGTGGCACGGGCCTCCTCGGCGAGCTCATGCAGGAACAGGTTCAGCAGTCGCGCCTTGTCCAGGAGTCGCAGCTCCGCGTAGAACTCGATTTCAGAATTGAGGTTCATGGGGTCCTCCTAGCGGTCTCACGCGCTAGGCCGGGAAGAAGTCGATGGGTTTGGTCGTGGTGATGCTGTCGACGTCCTTGGGATCGAAATGGAACAGGCGCACCATCGCGACGATCTTCTGCTCGAGATCGGGATCCTTCAGCTCGCTCGAGACCACACGGCACATGGTGACCTCGCCGCTCGGGGCGATGGTGAATTCCAGCACCAGCTTGCCCTGCAGCTCGGCATTGTTGCGCAGCGCGCGCGCGTACAGGCTGTAGATGCGGCCCTTGTTGCGGTCGAAGATCAGCTCGATCTCCTCGCGCGAGCGCGCCGCCTTGCCGCCGCCGCCGCTCGCGGCCGGGCCCTTGGCATTGAGCCCCGAGGCCACGATGCCCGAGTTCACCGCCGTGGTCTCATGCCCCGTCAGCGAGCCGGCGCCCGAGCCGAAGCCGCGGCTCGAGTTCGCCGAGGTGATGCCGCCGGAGCCGGCGCCGACCTTGGAGGTGATGAGCGAGCGCTCGGCGTGCGCGTCGGCGCCGACCGCGCCGGACAGGTTCTTGGTCTCGAGCGGCTTCAGATCCATGATGTCGCGCAGGTCGGCGAGCTGGTCCTTCACCTGGTTCAGCTGCTTCTGCGCCTTCTCGTGCGCGCGCTCGCGCAGGTCGACCGGCGGCCGCACCATGGCGAGCTTCGGCTCGATCTTCGGCTTCTCCTGCGGCTTCGGTACCGGAGGCGGCGGCGGTGCCGGCGGCTTCGGCGTCTGCGTCATCACGCGGGCGAGCCGCTCGGGCACTTCCTCGGCGATGGTGTGCTGCGGCCTCGGCAGCAGCGGGAACAGGATGCCGAAGATCGCCAGCACGATGAGCAGCACCCGCAGGATCTTGCGGAAACGCTGCGACGACTCCAGGTCCCCGTCCCAGGGCAGGTCGTATTCGCGGTAATAGGGGGCGAGCACCATGTGTCCTTACACCGGCTTGTAGCCGGCTGCGACCGGCTTCTCCTTCTGAATCACGGCGAGCGAGATCTTGCCGTAGTCGGCGTCCGTGCAGGTCGCCATGACGCGCTTGAGCACTTCGTAGGGGAGCGACTTGTCCGCCATGATGGTGATCTCGCGCTGCGCCAGGTCCTTCTCGCTCATCTCCTTGCCGACCAGCAGCGGCCGCTTGAGCGCGGCACGCAGCGGCTCGACCAGCGGGTTCTTGTCGGCGCGGATGTCGGCCACCGTGGCGATGAACTCGCCCTGCACGAACAGGTCGGTCTTGGTGATCATCACCACCACCGACTGCTTCGGCGCCGTCTGCGCGATCGACTGCGGGATCTCGATGCCCTTGGAGTTCTGGATCACCTCCACTTCGGTCGAGTACACCAGCAGGAACGCCACCATCACCGACAGGATGTCGATCAGCGGGATGAGGTTGAGCTGCGCGTCGGCACGGTTGCGCATGTGGTGCTGCGCCATGCGCAGCGCGCGGTTCGACATGCTCATCGCTTGACTCCTGCTGCCGGTGGCGCCGCGGCCACCGGTGTCGGCGCCGCCGCCGGCGCGGCGCCCGGTGGCGCGTCGGTCGCCGGCGCATCGCCGATGGAAATGTCCGGGAACAGCTCGGCCTGCACGACGTTGGCCCCCTCACCGGTCTCGAACACGCGCACGCGGTCCATCACCTGCACCAGCGTGTCATAGGCGGTGTCGGGCTCGAGCAGGATGGTGGCGTCGGTCTTGTCCGGGAACTTGGTCTTCACGAACTTGAGGTACTCGGCAAGCCCGTCGTAGTCGTAGCCGGCGGCGGTGTTGGGGACGGTGTGCAGCGGCCCGGTGTTGCGGTCGGCCACCTGCAGCAGGTCCTTGCGCACCATCACCTCCAGCACCAGCCCGGGCGGCGGCTCCTTGAACTCGGTCTGCGAGGCCGGCAGGTTCAGCTGCAGGACCACGGTGCGGGAGAACACCGCGGTCATGAGCAGGAACGTCACCAGCACGGTGAAAATGTCGATCATCGGCACGAGCAGCAGCTCGGCCGGCTTGCGCGCGTGGCGCTCCAGCTTGCGATATTGATACGAACGGCGCATGCGCGACCTTCAGCCGTGAATGGCGCGAACGGGTCGCAGGCTTCAGGCCGCGGCGGGCGCGGTCTGACGCTCGGTGATCGCGTTCAGGAACTTGACCGAGGCCATCTCGAGGCTGTCGATCAGCTCGGTGGTCTTGGTCTGCAGCCACGCATGGATGAACAGCAGCGGCACGGCGGTCATGAGGCCGAAGGCGGTACAGTTCATGGCCACCGAGATGCTCGCCGACAGCAGGTTGGCCTTCTCGGCCGGGTTCACGGTCGCCACCGCGGCGAACGCGCGGATCAGACCCATGACCGTGCCGAGCAGGCCGAGCAGTGTTGCGAGGTTGGCGAAGGTGGCCAGGTAGTGGGTGCGCTTCTCGAGCTGCGGCACCACCTCCATGAGGCTCTCCTCCATCGCCTTCTCGATGTCATCACGGCGCCGCGCCGACTGGATGCGCGCGAGGCCGTAATTGAGGATGTGACCGATGGCCGAGGACGACTTCGAGGTAGCCTGGGCCACCTGCCGGAAGTTGCCCTGCGACAGCAGCGGCACGATCTCGTTCCACAGCCCGCGGTTACGCACCGCCATGTGGGTGAGATAGATGTAGCGTTCGATGGCGATCGCCAGACCCACCACGAACACGATGGCGATCGGGTACATGAATTCCCCGCCGCCTTGAAAGAACCGAACGATCAAATTCCACAGGCCCATCTGACACTCTCCCGATCAAAAGGGCTGAAAAAGCCCGCCACACAAGCACTAACACTGGTCAAAACTGAATGACATAAGCCCAAAAAGCTGCGACTTGGCTCTCATCCTGATACTGCTACGGCCATATTTCAGGGCTTGTCGCCAGAACCCTGGACCGAGTCCGTTTTCGGGGCCGCCCGGCCCGGCTGCAGGGCATCGTAATAGCGGTTTTCCCGCCTGAAGACGTCCCGGTCGAGGGGTTGTAACACTTCGTCGAGCAGGCTGTTCACGGGCTTGCCCGCGAGGTCACCAAGGTCCGAGCGCTTCCACGGCACGATATACAGCACCTTGGGCAACTCGCGGTTGCCGGTGATCTCCGTGGCATCGAGTTGCAGCGTGTCCGGTCCCTTGCGCGAGCCGCCCTTGGCGGCCGTGGCTGCGGGCGCGGGACGCGGCACCGCGGTTCTCGCAGGTGCCGGCGGCGACGCGGCCGCCGTACCGGTCCCGCCCGGGGCACTGTTGGTGCCGGCCGGTGCGGTCGCCGGCGCGCTGTGCGTGGTGTCGACGGCCGGCTCGAGCTCCTCGGGCCTGGGCAGCGCGCGGGCGGCCGGCGCACCCGCGGGTACGCTCGCCGGAGCCGGAGCCTCCTGCGCGCGCGCCGCCGTCAGCGCACAGCCGAGCACCACCGCAAGTACCGCCAGCGTCAATTGGTGCGCGCGCGTCATGGTGTCAGCCTCCTGTCCCGGGCGATGGGCCCTTAGCGGCCGGATTGTCCACGTGTGCCGGTCCCGGCGCGGACTGCAGCGTCGGGCTGCCCGGCGCGGGGGCGCCCGGTGTCGGCGCCGGTGCGGCCTCCCCCGGGGCGGCGGGCGCCGCCGCAGGCTCGGGCCGCTTCGCCGGGGGCATGCCCAGACGCTGGCGCAGCTCCGCGATCCAGCCGCTCACCGGCTTGTCCTCGCCCGTGATCTGCTTGTACTCCTCGAACGCGGCCAGTGCGCGGTTCGGGTCCCCCAGATAGAGATCCGCGAGCACGCCGAGGTTCCGCCACGCCGG
>JANWKR010000026.1 GCA_025451275.1 Steroidobacteraceae bacterium | reverse complement strand
GGGCTCGTCCGCCAGCAGGAAGGCCGGGTCGCCGGCGATGGCGCGCGCAATGGCGACGCGCTGCTGCTGGCCGCCGGACAGCTGTGCCGGCATGTGCTTGGCGCGCGAGGCGAGACCGACCAGATCGAGCGCGCTGCCGATGCGCTCGCGGCGCTCGGCGGCGTTGAAACGGCGGTAGCGCAGCGGCACGTCGACGTTGTCCTGGACGTTGAGATCGGGAATCAGGTTGAAGCTCTGGAAGATGAAGCCGATGCGTTCGTTGCGCAGCTTGGAGCGGGCGTCGTCCGAGAGCCCCATGACGTCGGCGCCGTCGAGCTCGTAGCTGCCGGAGTCGAAGGTCTCGAGCAGGCCGGCGACGTTGAGGAACGTGGTCTTGCCCGAGCCGGACGGGCCGGTAACCGCCACGAACTCCCCGGCGTTCACCTCGAGCGAGAACTTGCGCAGCGCATAGGTCTCGATCAGGTCGGTACGGTAGATCTTGCTGACGTCGTGCATCTTGAGCATCGGGGCTTCCTCGTAAGACCTTAGTTTGAGATGGCGACTTCGGCCGCTTGGTTTGAATCGCGCATGTCGGAGATGACCACCTGGTCACCGGGGCTGAGGCCGCGCACCACCTCGATCTCGCTGACCGAGGCGGCGCCGAGCTGCACCGGCACGCGCTGCGCGTGCGCGCCGTGCACCACGTACACCGCGCGCGTGGCCTCCTCGATGAATGAGCCGCGCTCGAACTTCAGCACGTTGTCGCGCTGGTCGAGCACCACGCGCACCGCGACCCGCTCGTTCTGGCGCAGCCCGGCCGGCTGTTCGCCCTTGAACTTGACCCGGCCGACGACCTGGTTCTGGCGCACCTCCGGGGAGATGGCGGTGACGATGCCCGCCACGTCGCGACCGTCGACCGTGATGTCGGCGCTCATGCCGGGCTTGATGTCGCCGGCGTAGGTCTCGGCGACCTGGAATTCGATCTCGAACGCCGACAGGTCCACCACTGTCATGAGCGGTGCGTTGTCGGCGACCCGCGTCTTCTCGGGCTGGGCGAGGTTCGCGACCATGCCGTTCACCGGCGAGCGTACGGTGAGCTGGGCGACACGGTCCTTGAGGCCCGCGACCACCAGCGCCTGGCGGTCGCGCTCCAGGCGCTTGGTGCGCAGGTCGAGCGCCAGGCTGTCGCGCTGCAGGCCGGCGCTGTCACGCGCGTGCGAGTAGTTCAGCTTCGCGGTGGAGACGTCGTCGATGGCGCGCCGGTAGTCGCGCTCGGAAATGACGTGCTGGTCCCAGGCCCACTGCGAGCGCTTCAGTTCGCGCTCGGCGGCCTCGATGGTGACCTGCGCCAGGTCGGCCTGCTGCTGGCTGGTGAGGATCTCGCGGCGGATCTCGATCTGCTGGCGGGCGAGGGCCGCGTCCAGGCTGTCGAGGGTCGCCTGCTCGCGCTGGTACTCGTTGTTGAGCTCGGGGCTGTCGAGCACGGCAAGCACGTCGCCCTTCTTGATGGCATCCCCGGCGCGCGCCTTGTAGCTCACGGTGCCGGGGGCGATGGCGAACAGCGTCGGGTTGATCGCGGCGACCACCGTGCCATCGGCGGCGACGTCGCGCACGAAATGGCCGCGCGTCACCTCGGCGATGCGCAGGCGCTCGCGCGAGATGACCTGGCCGCTGCGCAGCCAGCCGTGGATCAGCCACGCGAACAGCAGCACCACGAGCGCGGCGGCACCCAGGAGGATGGGCAGGCGGTGGCGCGGCCACAGGCCCGCGGGGGTCGATACCGGCTTGTCCTGGGCGTCGGTGCCGCGGATGCCTGCGGCCTCGGTGACCGCCTCCGGGATCTTGCGCAGCTGGGCGAGCTTCATGGTGATTAGAGTGCACGAGGCGTGCCAGCGCCCTGCAGGCGCGTGCCGTATTTCTCCAGAGCCTGAGATTGCAGGAAATCCCGCCGCGACGCCGGCGCCGGGGCGCACAGTCCGCGTGTCCGCTCGCGGACAGCGGACAGCGGGCGGACACCGGCATACGCGCTTGCGCGCGTGCCGTTAACGCGCGTAAAAGAAAGATTCAGCCAAGGAGGAGCCAATGGCCAATCGTCGACCGCCCGAGCCACCCCGTCTTGACCCCGCACCGCCCGTCGATCCGCGCCGCGCCGTGCCCAAGGCGCGCACCCCCGGCGCCAGCCCGGCCGCGCCGCGCGCCGCCGTCAGCCCGGAAGAGCGCCGCGGCATGATCGCCCAGAACGCCTACCTGCGTGCCCAGCGTCGCGGCTTCGAACCCGGCCAGGAGACCGAGGACTGGTTTGCCGCCGAGGCGGAGGTCGACGCGCTGCTCAGGGCTGAACACGGGGGCTCGCCGCAGTAGCGGCGGCGGCCCCCGGCGGCCGCTCGGCCGGCGGCCGCAGCCCGTTCGAATACAGCACCCGTCCGTCGGGGCACACGAATACCGCGTCGTATTCGGGCATGCGGTTGATGATCTCGAGCGCCTTCTCGGGGCCGAGCACGAAAGCCGTCTTCGACATGCCATCGGTCTGCGTCGCCGTCGGGGCGATGACGGTGGCGCTGCGCACCTTGCTGGCGGAGTGGCCGGTGTGCGGGTCGATGATGTGGTGGTAGCGCACGCCGTTCTCATCGAAATAGCGCTCATAGTCCCCCGAGGTGGACATGGCGCTGTCGGACAGCGGGATGCGCGTCACCACCTTGCTCGGATCGTCGGGGTGGCGGATCGCCACCAGCCACGGGCGTCCCATGTGATCGCCGATGATGCGCGTGTCGCCGCCGGCGGTGACCACCGCGTGTTTGAAGCCGCGCGCCTTGAGGATCGCGATGCCGTGGTCGACCGCGTAGCCCTTGCCGATGCCGCCCAGGTCGATGCGCATGCCGGCATGCTCGAAGCGCACCGTGTGGTGCGTCTCATCGAGCAGCAGGTTGTGCCAGTTCACCGCCGGCAGTGCGGACTTGATCTGCGCCTCGCTCGGGTGGATGTGGCGGCGATAGTCGTACAGATAACCGACGCTGGCGTAGGTGATGTCGAAGGCCCCCTGCGTGATCTGCGAGTAGTAGGTCGAGAGCTTGATGAGATCGAACAGCTCCTTGTCGACCTGCACCGGCTCCTGGTAGGCGTGCGCGTTGATCTTCGACAGCTCGCTCTCGGGCTTGTAGTGGCTCATGAGGTTGTCGATGCGGCGCATGTCGGCCATGACCGCCTCGAGCGCCTCGTTGCCGCGGGCCGGATCCTCGGCCCACAGCTCGACATAGACGCGCGTGCCCATGATGGCCTCGGTGCGCTCCATCCACTCCGCGCGCGCGCACGGCGCGACGGCGCAGCTGACCACGGCGAGGCTCAACAGCGACAGGATGCGGACCTTCATGAACGCAAGACTACACCGTGGCGCGCGCTCCGCCGTGGCGCGCGTCGGGTCCGCCGATATCGTCCCCGGGAGGATTGGGGTATTCTGGGCCGCCCTGGAACAAGGGGTACCTGATCAGGGAGAACTACAAATGAATATCGCGAAATTCAACGGCTTGATGTGTGGCGCGATGTTCGCCGCTGCACTGCTTGCAGGACCCGTGGTCTCCTCGGCGCAGACCTCGAGCGCCACGAGCGGCTCTGTGACCTGCAAGGACGGGACCACCTCGCCCCACGGCGGTCGCGGCGCCTGCTCCGGACACGGCGGGATCGACAAGTCAGCGTCGGCCGGCGCGAGCGCTTCCGCCTCCGGCTCGGAAGCGGCCCCGGCACCTGCTGCGGGTGCGGCCACCTCCGCGTCGTCTGCTGCATCCGGCTCCGGCACGGTGACCTGCAAGGACGGCACGACCTCCACGCACAGCGGCCGCGGCGCCTGCTCGGGCCACGGTGGCGTGAACAAGTCGGCCTCCGCGGGCAGCGCCGGGAGCGCGGCCGCGCCGGCCGCCGCAGCCCCGGCGGCGACCGCCGCCGCGTCCTCGTCCGGGTCCGGCGGCGGCCCGGTGACGATCTGCAAGGACGGCACGACCTCCACGCACAGTGGCCGCGGCGCCTGCTCAGGCCACGGTGGCGTGAACAAGTCGGCCTCGGGCACGACGGCGGCTGCGGCTCCGGCGGCGGCAGCACCCGCCCCGGCGTCCGGCACGGCGATGTCGGCAGGTCCTGCGATGAGTGGACCTGCGATGGCGCCGAAGTCCACGGGCCAGCCGGCCGCAGGTGGCGGCCCGGGACAGGTATGGGTCAACACCGACAGCCACGTCTACCACTGTCAGGGAGACGTGTGGTACGGCAAGACCAAGAAGGGCCAGTACATGACCGAGGCGGAGGCGAAGACCGCCGGCGCCCGGCCGGACCACGGCAAGCCCTGCTCCTGATGAGACCGTGCGCCGCGCGCCGTGAGGCGCGCGGCGCACGGCTCGGTCAGGTGCGCGCCGAGAAGGTGTCGCAGTTGTCGATCGAGCCGCTCGCCAGTCCCCGCTTGAACCACCCGGTGCGCTCGGCCGCGCTCCCGTGGGTGAAGGACTCGGGCACCACGTAGCCCTGGGCGCGCTTCTGCAGCGTGTCGTCGCCGACCGCGGCCGCGGCGCGCAGCGCCGACTCCACATCCCCCGCCTCGAGAATGTGCTTGGTCTGGTCGGCGTTGTGTGCCCACACGCCCGCGAAGCAGTCCGCCTGCAGCTCGAGCTTCACCGAGAGCTGATTGCCCTCGGCCTGCGAGGCGCGCTCCTGCGCGGCGTGCACCCGCGAGGCGATGCCGAGCAGGTTCTGCACGTGGTGGCCCACCTCGTGCGCGAGCACGTAGGCTTCGGCGAACTCGCCCGGCGCCTGGAACTCGTCGGCCAGCTGCTGGAAGAAGCCGAGGTCGAGGTACACCTTGCGGTCGAGGGGGCAGTAGAAGGGCCCGACTGCGGCGTTGGCCGAGCCGCAGGCGGAAGGCATCTGGTTGCGGTACAGGACCAGCCTTGGCGGGGTGTAGGTGCGGCCCTGCGCCTGGAACACCGCGCTCCATGCGTCCTCGGTTTCGCCCAGCACCGCCGCGATGAAGCGGCCCTGCTCATCCTGCGGCGTGCCGTACTGCGCGGTGGGCGCAGGTCCCTGGCTCGGCACCGCGCTCATCAGCCCGAGCAGCAGGCGCGGATCGATGCCGAAGAAGTAGGCGCCGGCGAGGGCGAGCAGGGTGCCGCCGACGCCCAGCCGCAGTCCCGGTGCGCCGGCACCGGTACTGCCGCGTACGTCCTCGATGTTGGTGCTCTGCCGCAGGTCGTCCCAGCGCACGGCGCTCTCCTCAGGCGGGGGATCGCGCCGACGCTATACCCCGGCCGAGCGCCAAGGCAAGCCCCCCGCCGCGCTCAGCGCCCGGGCCGGCCGTGTCGCGCCGCGTGCGCGCTCAGCGAGCTGTACAGGGTATCGGTGAATGCATCCGTGTCGACGAACGCCTTGGGCGGTGAATACTGCGCGCTCCAGGCTGCGAGCAGATGCTGCTGCTTCATCTGCGCCAGCGTCTTGCCGGCCTTCAGCGCCTGCGCCACCGCGGCGCTCGTGTCCTTAAGCATCTTGAGGTAGGTGCGCAGGTCCGCCACCCCGGCCGGGTCGCCGTGGCCGGGGATGACGTGCGCATCGGCGGGCACCTGCGTCAGCACCGCCTCGCAGGCCGCGATCATGCCCTGCACGCTGCCACCGCCGTTCAGGTCGATGAACGGGAAACCGTAGCGCACGAAGATGTCGCCCATGGCGACCGCATGCGCGCCCGGGAAGTACACGATCGTGTCGCCGGCGGTATGGGCGTGCGGGTAGTGGACGGCGCGGATCTCCTCGCCGTTGAGGTGCACGGTGAGCTCGTGGTCGAAGGTCAGCACCGGCAGCGCTGCGGGCTCGACGGCCTTCATCTCGCGGCTGATCGTGGCGCCGTTGCCGATCGTGCCCCCGGTGACCAGGCGCGCGCGCAACTCGTCGGCCGCGATGACCGTGGCGCCGGCCTGCGCGAACGGCAGGTTGCCGCCGGTGTGATCGAAGTGGTAGTGAGTGTTGATGATGAAGCGGACCGGCTGATCCCTGGCACCGACGGAGGCGAGCGCCGCGCGGATGCGGTCCGCGAGCGCGGCGTACTCGTCGTCCACCAGCAGCACGCCCTCCGGCCCCACCGCGGCGGTGATGTTGCCGCCGGCGCCCTGCAGCACGTACAGGTGCTCGGCGACGGGCGCGGTCTTCACCTCGACCTTGCTGAAGTCCTGCTCCTGGGTGCGGGCAGCGCCCGCGGCGGCGAGTAAGATGCAGGCGACAGCACAGTGCAGGCGCATGTTATGAGACTTCCGGCCGAAGCGGGCGGCGATGCTAGCACACGCTCCCGGCGCACCGGCGCGTTCCCGGGCGCTGGCGCGGGGATGCGGCGGTGAGCGCGCCGTTCGCCGTGCAGGGCATCGATCACATCGTGCTGCGTGTGCGCGAGCTCGCGCGCGCACTCGAGTTCTACCGCGACGTGCTCGGCTGCCGCCTGGAGCGCGAGGAGGCGAGCGTCGGGCTCACGCAGCTGCGCGCCGGGCGCAGCCTCATCGATCTGGTGACGCTCGACGGGCCCCTGGGGCAGGGCAGCCCGCCCGCGCCCGGAGCACACAACGTCGAGCATTTTTGCCTGACGCTCGCGCCCTTTGACGAGCCGCGCCTGCGCGCCTGGCTCGAGGCGCACGGGGTGCGCACCGAGGCGGCGGCGCAGCGCTACGGTGCGGAGGGCCAGGGGCCGTCCCTGTACATCGCGGACCCGGATGGCAACCGCGTCGAGCTCAAGGCCGCGCGGCGGGACGGCTGACCCCGTCGTGCGTACACTGGCGCCAGTGGCGGGGGGAAGGCAGCCGTGAGCCTCAGGGGCAAGACACTCTTCATTACGGGCGCCAGCCGCGGCATCGGGCTGGCGATCGCACTGCGCGCGGCGCGCGACGGCGCCAACATCGCCGTCGCCGCCAAGACCGCGGAGCCGCACCCCAAGCTCCCCGGTACCATCCACAGCGCCGCGGCGGCGATCGAGGCTGCCGGGGGCCGGGCCCTGCCGCTCATCGTCGACGTGCGCGACGAGGCGAGCGTTGCAGCCGCGGTGCAGCGCTGCGCACAGGTGTTCGGCGGCATCGACATCTGCGTCAACAATGCCTCCGCCATCAACCTCGCCGCCACCGAGCAGATCGAGCTGCGCCGCTACGACCTCATCAACCAGATCAACACCCGCGGTACCTTCGTCACCTCGCGCGCCTGTCTGCCGTACCTGAAGCGGGCCGACAACCCGCACATCCTGACGCTGTCGCCGCCGCTCGACTTCCGCCCCAAGTGGTTCGCGGGGCACCTGGCGTACTCGCTGTCCAAGTACGGCATGTCGCTGTGCATGCTGGGACTGGCCGAGGAGTACCGCGCCGCCGGCATCGGCTGCAACGCCTTGTGGCCGCGCACCACCATCGCCACCGCGGCGGTCGAGTTCGCACTCGGCGGCGCGCAGATGCTGCGCCGCTCGCGCAGGCCCGAGATCGTGGCGGACGCCGCGCACGTGATCCTGAGCCGGCCGGCGCGCGAGTGCACCGGGCAGTTCTTCATCGACGACAGCGTGCTGTACGAGTCCGGGGTGCGCGACTTCGCGGCCTACAGCGTCGACCCGACCGCGAAGCTCCTCGGCGACCTGTTCATCGACGCCACCGTGCCGGCACCGCCGGGCGTCACGGTCGAGTTCCTGCGCTGATGGACGCGAGCGTCAACCGCCGCATCGTGCTGGCCCGCCGGCCGCAGGGCGAGCCCGCGGCCGAGGACTTCCGCCTCGAGAGCACGCCGGTGCCGGAAGTCCGCCCCGGGCAGCTGCTGCTGCGCACCCGCTACCTGTCGCTCGACCCGTACATGCGCGGGCGCATGAGTGATGCGCCCTCGTACGTGCCCCCGGTGGCCCTCGGCGCGGTGATGGCCGGGCAGACCGTGAGCGAGGTGGCGGCCTCCCAGGTGCCGGGCTTCGCGGTCGGGGATCTCGTCGTCGCCAACAGCGGCTGGCAGGACTATGGCCTGTCGGACGGCCGCGACCTCATCCGCATCGACCCGGGCCTCAAGCCCCCGTCCTACGCCCTGGGCGTGCTCGGCATGCCGGGGCTCACCGCCTACGTCGGGCTCCTCGACATCGGCCAGCCGCGCGCCGGCGAGACGGTAGTCGTGGCCGCGGCGACCGGCGCGGTCGGCGCGGTCGTGGGCCAGCTCGCCAGGATCCGCGGCTGCCGCGTGGTGGGCATCGCCGGCGGCCCCGACAAGTGCCGCTATGCGCAGGAGACGCTCGGGTTCGACGCCTGCCTCGATCACCGCGCTCCGGAGCTGCCGCAGCGCCTGGCGGCCGCCTGCCCGGAGGGGATCGATGTGTACTTCGAGAACGTCGGCGGCGCGGTGCTGAGCGCCGTCGTGCCGCTTCTCAACGTGCACGCGCGCGTGCCGCTGTGCGGGCTCATCTCCTGGTACAACCTCGAGAAGCTGCCACCGGGGCCGGATCGTACGCCGCAGCTGCTGCTCGCGGTGCTGCGCCGGCGCGTCAGGGTGCAGGGGTTCATCATTTTCGATCACCAGCACCGCATGCGGGCCTTCCGTACCGACATGAGTACCTGGCTGCAGGAGGGGCGGGTGAAGTACCGCGAGCAGGTGATCGAGGGACTGGAGAACGCGCCGCGCGGCCTCATGGGGCTGCTGCGCGGCGAGAACTTCGGCAAGCTCGTGGTGCGCCTCTGACGGAGACTGACATGCTTGAGGCACCGAAGGTCACGTGGGTGTTCGACGTGATCTCGCCGTTCTCGTACCTCGCCTTCCCACGCCTGACCGAGCTGCCGCCGCACGTGGAGCTGGAATACAAGCCGGTGCTGCTCGCGGCGCTGCTCACGCACTTCGGCCAGCTGGGTCCGGCGGAGATCCCGCCCAAGCGCCGCTTCACCTATCGGTTTGCGCTGTGGCGCGCACGGCGCCTGGGCCTGCCGATGCGCTTCCCACCCGCGCATCCGTTCAATCCGCTCGCGGCGCTGCGCCTGGTGATCGCCGCCGGCTGCGACCGGCGCGCCACCGGCGCGGTGCTCGATGCGATCTTCCGCGACGGCCGCGACGCGAGCCAGCCCGAGGTGATCGCTGATGTGGCCCGGGCGCTGGGGGTGGCCGATCCGCAGACCGTGCTCGCCGACCCTGCCATCAAGCAGCGCCTGCGCGACAACACCGAGTGGGCGCGCGAGCGCGGCGTGTTCGGCGTGCCGACGCTGGTGGTCGATGACGAATTCTTCTGGGGCCATGACGCGGTGGACATGGCGCTCGATTACCTGAAGAGTCCGCAGAGCTTCGCGGACCCGGCCATGCAGGCCGCCGACACGCTGCCGGTGGGCGTGACACGTAACCGCTGACGCATAAGCGCGGCGGGGCCGTGCGGGGGGAATCGATGCGAAGTATCTGCGTCCTATTGCTGCTGCTGTCCGCGGGCCGGGCGGCCGCGGCCGAGCCGCCGGACGCTCCGGTCGGCAAGCCGCTGGTGCGCGCGATCACCGTGTTCGTCGACCTGGATGCGGCGCGCTATGCGCAGCAGGTCGAGGCGAGCATCAAGCAACTGCACGAGGCGCAGGCACTGTTCGAGCAGGCCGGCTTCACGGTGCAGACGGTGCGCATCACGACCCAGCCGTTCATGCGCTACGCGGGCAGCCTGCCGCGCGAGCAGGCGCTCGCGCTGCTGCGGCAGCTTGGACACATCGGGCACCAGGGCAACATGATGATGAACATCGGGCCGGCGGTGCTCGATGATCAACCCGACCCGCGGGCGCTGGACCTGCTCGAGGCGGTGCAGTCCGGACCTGAGGCGCCGAACGCCAGCATGCACATCGCCGGCGAGGACGGCATCCACTGGCACACGGTGCGCGCGGCCGCGCACCACATCGTGCGGGTCGCGGCCAGGAGTCCGCGCGGCGAGGGCACGTTCGCCTTCGCCGCCACCGCGATGCTGGGTCCCGGCGGGCCGTTCAATCCGGGGTCCTGGCACGAGGGGCAGGGCGGGCGCTTCTCCGTGGGGCTGGAGTCATCGAGCGTGGTCGCGGCGGTGTTTGCCAAGTCACCCGGCGATGCGCCGCGGGCGCTCGGGGAGCTGCGCGCCGCGCTCGGTGTTTATGCGCAGCAGGTGGAGCGCATCGCGCGCGACATCGAGGCCCGCACCGGGCTCAAGTACTGGGGCTTCGATCCGACTCCGGCGCCCGAGAAGGGCGATTCCATCGGCGCGGCGATCGAGGCCTTCAGCGGCGCGAAGCTCGGCTCGCCCGGGACGCTGACCGCGGCCTACGTGATCACCGAGGCGCAGAAGCAGCTGCCCGGCCCGCGCGTGGGTTACGCGGGCCTCATGCTCCCGGTCATGGAGGACGAGGTGATCGCGCAGCGCTGGACCGAGCGCACGATCAGCCTCGACTCGCTGCTGTCGTACTCGTCGGTGTGCGGGACGGGCCTGGACACCGTACCGCTGCCGGGCGACGTCACCGAGGCACAGGTCGCGCGCATCGTGGGCGACGTGGCCGTGCTCGCCTACAAGTGGAAGAAGCCGCTCACCGCGCGCCTGCAGCCCGCCCCCGGTCGCAAGGCGGGCCAGATGAGCAATTTCACCGACCCGCTGCTGGTCAACGCGCGGCTGTGGGCGATCCAGTAGCCGCGCGCGGCCGCTAGGCGCTGGCCGCCCGCTGCGCCGGCGCAGCGGTGGCGGCGGCGGCGCCCCAGCCGCGCAGCAGCTGCAGCTGCAGCCGCAGCTGCGACAGCTGCCGGTCCGGGGGCCAGTCGGTGGGGTTGGCGACCGCGCTGGCGCACAGCCCGTTGATGAAGGTGACCACCGAGCACAGCACCTGCTCGCGCACCCCCGCATTCCACAGCGGCCACTCCGGCCAGCTCCGGGCGAGGCAGCGCTCGAACAGGCGCATGTACTCGCGGTGCACCCAGGCGTTGATGCGCTTCAGGCGCCTGTCGGTGGTGACCTGGCCCCAGAACGTGATCCAGAACGCCGACTCGACGTGCCGCGGCTCATCGAGCGGCATGGCCTCGGCGAGCAGCTCCAGCAGGTCGGGGCGCGCCGCACCCGGCGGGCGCGTGAGCCGCTCCTCGATCCGCCGCAGCATCAGGCGCAGCGCCGCGATGATGATGTCCTGCTTGGAGTCAAAGTAGTGCGCCAGCATGCCGGTGGTGTAGCCGGCCTCGCGGGCGATGCGCACCATGCTGGCCTGGTCGAAGCCGTGGGCGGCCACTACCCGGCAGGCGATGAGGGCGATCGCGTCGCGGCGTTGCGCGTGGTCGACGATCTTGGGCATGGCGGCAATGGTACCGGCAATTATGTGACGGATGCAGCCGCGCCCGGCTCGAGGCCGGCATCGGCGGCCGCCACCGCGGCGCGCTCGGCCGGCAGGTCGAGCGAGCGGCACAGCAGCAGGTAGACGGCGGCCGCCACCGGC
>JANWKR010000025.1 GCA_025451275.1 Steroidobacteraceae bacterium | reverse complement strand
GTCCAGCATTTCCCCCTGCGGTGGCCATCAGTCGGTGGCGCACGCTGGCGCGCGGCACCGGCCCACCCGGTGCCAATGATCCCAGACGGCAACTGAGAGGACTCCCCCAACACGCCCGGCTGGCAGTCGGTGTCGGACTTCTTCTGTTGTAGGACGGCTCCGACCTCGACCCCCTTGCGGGTGTTTGCGAGTCCCAGACTGCAGCGACCGGCGCGGCCGCCCCGGCAGTGGCCGGCGCGCGAGGGTGGCGGGCGTGTGCCCGGAAACGGTGCCCCGCGGGCCCGCGGTAGCGATTATGTCGCGCTGCGATATATCTGCGCCCCAGCGCTGCGCGCGGTGTCGGGGCGCGTGGCGCGGAGACGGCGTGGCGGTTGTTGGAGGCTAGGGTCGGAATCGAACCGGCGTAGACGGCTTTGCAGGCCGCTGCATGACCACTCTGCCACCTAGCCTTGTACGGTGGAATCTGCGACGGAGGAAGGCGGGCTACTAAACCAACGCGCCCCGCCAGGATTGTCACCGGCGGGGCGCTCTTGTCACAGTGGCGAAAGCGTAACAAAAAGATAAGAATGCGTCGATTGCCGGACCCTACGTGGCGTGCAGGCCACGGAGCGACTCCTGAAACAGCTGGCTCTATCGAATAACAAAGGAGCGAGGAATGTCTGCAGCGAACGTCCCGATGGCGGGCGGCCTTTTCGACAAGCGTCGCTACATCGCCCAACCCGGCTTCAGCCGCTGGCTGGTGCCGCCGTGCGCACTGGCGATCCACCTGTGCATCGGCATGGCTTACGGCTTCTCGGTGTTCTGGCTGCCGCTGCACAAGGCCATCGGCATCAACACCGCGGTCGACTGCCCGAAGGACATGGGCTTCATCGCCGAGGCGTTCACCACCACCTGCGACTGGAAGGTCTCCTCGCTCGGATGGATGTTCACCCTGTTCTTCGTGTTCCTCGGCACGGCCTCGGCGTTGTGGGGCGGCTGGCTCGAGCGTGTGGGGCCGCGCAAGGCGGGGTTTGCCGCCGCCTTCCTCTGGTGCGGCGGTCTGCTCATCTCCGCGTTCGGTGTGACCATTCACCAGCTGTGGCTGCTGTGGGTGGGCTCGGGCGTGATCGGTGGCCTGGGCCTGGGGCTCGGTTACATCTCGCCGGTGTCCACGCTCATCAAGTGGTTCCCGGACCGCCGCGGCATGGCGACCGGCATGGCCATCATGGGCTTCGGCGGCGGCGCCATGATCGGTGCGCCGCTCGCGGACTTCCTGATGAAAAGGTTCGCGACCCCGACTTCGGTGGGGGTGTGGCAGACGTTCGTGGTCCTGGCCGCGCTCTACTTTGTCTACATGATCGCGGGCTCGCTCGGCTATCGCCTGCCCGCGGCGGGCTGGAAGCCTGCCGGCTGGCAACCGAAGGCCCAAAGCTCGCTGATCACGGCTCGCAACGTCGATCTCAATACGGCGACGGTGACGCCGCAGTTCTGGTTGGTGTGGGGCGTTCTCACCCTGAACGTCACGGCCGGCATCGGCATCATCGGCATGGCCTCCCCGCTGCTGCAGGAGGTGTTCGGCGGCCGGCTGATCGGCGTCGGGCAGTCCTTCGAGCAGCTGACTCCCGGGCAGCATGCCGCCATCGCGACGCTGGCGGCCGGATTCACCGGGCTGCTGTCCCTATTCAACATCGCGGGCCGGTTCTGCTGGGCATCGCTGTCGGACTACATCGGCCGCAAGCCCACCTACATGGTGTTCTTCCTGCTCGGCACGGCCCTCTATGCCTCCATCCCCTGGACCGCCGCGATCGGCAGCATGGCGCTGTTCGTCGGGTTCTTCTGCATCATTCTCTCCATGTACGGCGGCGGCTTCTCCACCGTGCCCGCGTATCTTGCGGACCTGTTCGGCACCCGCATGGTGGGCGCTATCCACGGGCGGCTGCTCACCGCCTGGTCGGCGGCCGGCATATTCGGACCGGTGATCGTCAACTACATCCGCGAGTACCAGCTGAACCACGGCGTGGCGCACGCGCAGGTGTACACCATCACCATGTACATTCTCGCGGCGATCCTGGTGCTCGGGCTCGTCTGCAACATCCTCGTGCGCCCGGTCGCCGAGAAGTACTTCATGACGCCGGAACAGGAGGCCAAGCTCGATGCCGCGGCCGGCTTGACCGCAGTCGCCGCGACGCCGGCCACCGCCGGTGCGGCAGAGGTGCCCTCGCCGGGCTGGATGGTGGCGCTGGCGTGGCTCGCCGTGGGCATTCCGATCGCCATCGGCGTGTGGGTGACGCTCAAGCAGGCCGCCAAGCTCTTTGGCCTGGGATAAGTGCCATCGGGGAGATGGAGCGGGCTAACGGGTTCGAACCGTCGACCTGTACCTTGGCAAGGTACCGCTCTACCAACTGAGCTAAGCCCGCATCCTCGAGAGAGCGCGTGATTCTATGTACACCCCCCGGGAAGTCAAGGCGAGCCCGGCCCGGCACCGGGCTCGCCGCACGAAGAGTAACCCCATTCTTTCCAGATGGTTAGCCGTCATTCCTAACGCGTTAGTTCAGGCCACGCGGCGCGCAGGTATGCGAGCATTGAGACGAGCGTCGCGGCCGCGGCGACCTCGGTGAGCACCACACCGGGGTTGTAGGTCGGCAGTCCGAACAGCGGCACGCGATACAGCATCAGCGACAGGCCGACGATCTGCAGGATGGTCTTGTACTTGCCGAGCTGCGAGACGGCGACCTTGCGCCGCGCCCCGATCTCGGCCATCCACTCGCGCAGCGCCGAAATGGTGATCTCACGGCCGATAATGACGGCGGCAGTCAGGACGATCAGGGCGCGGGTGTCCTTGCTGACCAGCAGCACCAGTGCCACGGCCACGATGAGCTTGTCGGCCACCGGATCGAGAAACGCTCCCAGGCGCGAGATCTGCCCGAGGCGGCGTGCGAAGTAGCCATCGAGCGAATCGGTGACGCCGGCGGCGGCGAACAGCAGCCCGGCTGCCGGATCCGCCCACGGATACGGCATGTAGAACAGGACCACGATCAACGGGATCGCCGCGATCCGCGTCCAGGTGAGCGAGTTGGGCAGATTCCAGGGCATCGCCTGCGCCTACGAGCCGGGGTGCAGGTGATCATAGAGACTTCGCGCCAGCGCCGCGCCGATTCCGTTGACCTGGGTGAGATCGGCCACGCCGGCACGCATCACACCCTGCAGGCCGCCGAAGTGCTTGAGCAGCGCGCGGCGCTTGGCCGGCCCCAGCCCCGGCACCGCCTCCAGCACCGATTCGTTGTAGCGCCGCGCGCGGCGCCGGCGATGCCCGGTGATGGCGAAGCGGTGCGCCTCGTCACGGATGCGCTGGATGAGTCGCGCGGCCGGCGCGTGCGCCTCGGGCACGACCGGCACTGAGGCCCCGTACACGATCAGCCGCTCCTGTCCCGGCCGCCGGTCCGGGCCCTTGGCGACCCCCACCAGCGTCAGGTCGCCGAAGCCGAGCTCGGCCAGCACCTCGTGCACCTGGCTGATCTGGCCGGCGCCTCCGTCGATGAGCAGCACGTCAGGCGCCGGCACCTCGCCGGCACGCACGTGTTTGTAGCGGCGCTCGAGCGCCTGGCGCAGCGCCGCGTAGTCATCCCCCGGGGTGACACCGGTAATATTGAAGCGGCGGTACTCCTTCTTGAGCGCCCCGTCGGGGCCGAACACCACGCACGAGGCCACCGTGCCCTCCCCGCCGGTGTGACTGATGTCGAAGCACTCGAGCCTCGCAGGCGGCTCGGGCAGGTCGAGCTCGGCGGCCAGATCCGCGAGCATCTCGTCCATGCCGGCCTTCTGCTGGAAGCGCATGCGCAACGCCTGTGCGGCATTGTCGCGCGTCAGCTCCACCCAGCGCGCCGCGAGCCCGCGCGCCGGCTGGCGCACCCCGACGGCGTGGCCGCTGCGGCTGCCGAGCGCCTCGGCGAGCGCCGCCATCTCCTCGAGGCGGCTGCCGACGAGCACCTCGGGCGGGACGTCGGTACCGGTGTAGTACTGCATGATGAACGAGGTGAGCGCCTCGTGCGGCTCGGCCAGCATCGCGCGCGGAAAGTAGGTCGTGGTACCGAGATTGCGCCCGCCGCGCACCAGCATGACACTGACCGCGAACTCGCCGACCTCGCCGACGATCGCGAACACGTCCACGTCGCGCTCGCCCTCGGCGGTCATGAACTGCTGCGACTGGACGCGCTGCAGTGCCGCCAGCTGGTCGCGGATCTGCGCCGCGCGCTCGAACTCGAGCCTGCCCGCGGCGGCCTCCATGGCGGTCTGCAGCTCGGCGGTCACCTCCTCGCTGCGGCCTTCGAGGACCTTGACGGCGGAGGCCATGTCCTGCGCGTAGGCCTCGCGGCTGATGAGGCCCACGCACGGCGCCGAGCAGCGGCCGATCTGGTGCTGCAGGCACGGGCGGCTGCGGTTGGCGAAGAAGCTGTCGCGGCAGTTACGGATGCGGAACAGCTTCTGCAGCTGGTTGAGCGTGTCGCGCACCGCGCCGGCGTTGGGGAATGGGCCGAAGTAACGCGTGCCGGCCGCGCGCGGCCCGCGGTAGAAGGCCAGCCGCGGAAAGCGGTGCTGGTCGCACAGCTGGATGTAGGGAAAGCTCTTGTCGTCCTTGAGGACGATGTTGAAGCGCGGGCGGTGCGCCTTGATGAGGTTGTACTCGAGCAGCAGCGCCTCGGTCTCGGAGTTGGTGACCGTGACTTCGATGGCGCTCACCTGCGCCACCAGGGCCTGCACCTTGGGGTCGACATTGCTGGCGAGGAAGTAGTGGCCGACGCGATCCTTGAGGCTGCGCGCCTTGCCGACGTACAGCAGCTCCTGGTCGGCACCGTACATGCGGTACACCCCGGGACGCCGGGGCAGCGCTGCGATGTATTCCTTGTAGTCGAACATGCGTTTCAGTCCTGCGAGCGCGGCGCCGCAAGGCCGGCAAGCTCGCAGGCGCGCGCCACGACCGCGCGGAACATCTCCGCGGTGAGGCGCCGCGTGGCGGTGTTGTAGCGGCTGCAATGATACGAGTCGATCAGGTGCTGCGTCGCGGTCAGGGCGTACTCGCGTCCGTGACCGAACGGGTAGCGCCCGCGCGCCAGGCCGCGCGCCATCAGCACCGCCTCGTGCGCCACGCGCCCGAGCGCCAGCAGCACCCGCACGCCCTCGAGCTGCCGCAGCTCCTCGGCCAGATAGGCATTGCAGGCGCGGATCTCCGCCGGCAGCGGTTTGTTCTGCGGTGGCACACATTTGACGGCGTTGGCGATGCGAGTATTGAGCAGCTGCAGCGCGTCCTGTGCCGACTGCGAGGTGGGAGCGGTCGCAAGTCCGGCCTCGTACAGGGTGCCGTACAGCAGGATCCCGGCGTGGTCGCCCGTGAATGGCCGCCCGGTGCGATTCGCGCCGTGCATGCCCGGGGCGAGCCCCACGATCAGCAGCCGCGGCTGCGCGGCGCCGAAGGAGGGCACCGGCCGCGCCCAGTAGTCCGGGTTCTCGTGACGCGTCTGGCGCAGAAACGCCGCGAGGCGCGGGCAGCGCGTGCAGTCGCGGTCGTAGGCCTCAGTCATCCATGTGCCGAATGACGGCGCCGGCAAAGCCGGAAGTGGTCATGAGAGTCGCACCGGGGATCAAGCGCTGCAGGTCTTCCTCGACGTTGCGACGCGCGGCCAGCTCACGCTTGGAGTGCTTGATGGCCTCGCGCAGGCGCGCCAGGTCGTAGGTGAGTTCCTTGTGGGCGATGGTGCGCGTCACACCCTTGATGATGAGATCGGCCGCTTCGTGCCAGCCGAGGTAGCGCAGCATCATCTCCGCCGACAGGATGAGCGAGCCGGGGTTGACGCGATCCTTGCCGGCAAAGCCCGGCGCGGTGCCGTGGGTGGCCTCGAACACCGCCAGGCCGTCGCCGATGTTGCCGCCGGGCGCGATACCGATGCCGCCGACCTGCGCGGCGAGCGCGTCGGAGACATAGTCGCCGTTCAGATTGAGCGTGGCGATGACGTCGTACTCCTCGGGCCGCAGCAGCACCTGCTGCAGGAAGTTGTCGGCGATCACGTCCTTGATGACGATCTCGCGCCCCGACACGGGGCTGGCAAATGACAGCCACGGGCCGGCGCCGATCGGCTTGGCCCCGAACTCCTCGCGCGCCAGCTCGTAGCCCCAGTTGCGGAACGCGCCCTCCGTGAACTTCATGATGTTGCCCTTGTGCACCAGCGTCACCGAGACGCGCTCCTGCTCGATGGCATAGCGAATGGCCTTGCGGATCAGGCGCTGGCTGCCCTGCTTCGATACCGGCTTGATACCGATGGCGGAGCTGTCGGGGAAGCGGATGGCGCTGACCGCCAGCTGCTGCTGCAGGAAGGCGATGAGCTTGTGCACTTCGGCGGAGCCGGCCGGCCACTCGATGCCGGCATAGATGTCCTCGGTGTTCTCGCGGAACACCACCATGTCGGTCCGGCTCGCATCCGCCATGGGGCTGGCGACCCCGGGGAAGTAGCGGATCGGACGCACGCAGGCGTAGAGGTCGAGGCTCTGGCGCATGGCGACGTTCAGCGAGCGCAGGCCGCCGCCCACCGGCGTGCCGAGCGGGCCTTTGATGGACACCACGAACTCGCGCAGCGCCGCCAGCGTCTCGTCCGGGAACCACTGGCCGTAGCGGGCGTTGGCCTTCTCGCCCGAATACACTTCCATCCAGCGCACGCGGCGCCGCGCGCCGTAGGCGCGCTCGACCGCGGCATCCAGCACCCGCTGCATGGCCGGGGTCACGTCTACGCCGATGCCATCGCCCTCGATGAAGGGAATGATCGGCTGGTCGGGCACCCCCAGTGTGCCGTCGGCATTGATCCGGATCCGCTCCCCCGCGGCAGGAACGGTGATGTGCAGATACTGCATGGCGGGTTTCAGGGCGCGGCGGCGCCGGGACGCCTGTCGGCGCGGCGGAACTGGCTGCGCTCGGCGATCAGCATGGCGAGCTCGAGCGCCTGCTCGTGATTCAGCCGCGGGTCGACGCTCGAGCGGTAGGCGCGCTGCAGGTCCTGGTCGGTGAGCCCGCGCGCTCCGCCGGTGCACTCGGTGACGTCCTCGCCGGTGAGCTCGATGTGCACGCCGCCGAGGTACGAGCCCATCTCGGCGTGGATGCGGAACGCCAGATCGAGCTCCTTGAGGATGTTCTCGAAGCGGCGCGTCTTGAGTCCGCCGGTCGTGGTCTCGGTGTTGCCGTGCATCGGATCGCACACCCACAGCACCGACTGGCCGGTCTGGCGTACCGCCTCGATGGCCTTCGGCAGCGCTGCCGCCACATCCTTGGCGCCGAAGCGATGGATAAGCGTCAGCCGCCCGGGCTGACTCTGCGGGTTGAGGGTCGTCACCAGTCCCTGCAGCCAGGCCGCATCCATGGCCGAGCCGACCTTGACGCCGATGGGATTGGAAATGCCGCGGAAGTACTCGACGTGCGCGCCGTCGAGGGCTGCGGTGCGCATGCCGATCCAGGGCATGTGGGTGGAGAGGTTGTACCAGCGGTTCTGCCGCGGGATGAAGCGCGTCTGGGCCTGCTCGTACAGCAGATGCAGGCCCTCGTGGCTGGCGTAAAAGTCCACCAGCGTCGCCTCGTGCACCGGATGCCCGCTCATGCCTTCGAAGAAGTCGAGGGCGTCGCCGATCGACTTGACGATGCGCTGGTACTGCTCCTTGAGAGGCGCCTGGTGCACGAACCCCAGATCCCAGTACTCCGGGTGGTGCAGGTCGGCGAAGCCGCCGTCGACGAGCGCGCGCACGAAGTTCAGGGTGAGCGCGGCGCGCTCGTAGCCGCGCAGCAGCAGCTCCGGGTCCGCGGCGCGCGCGTCGGCGCTGAACTCGGGGCGGTTGACGAGGTCACCGCGGTAGCTCGGCAGCGTCACTCCGGCGCGCGTCTCGGTGTCGGTCGAGCGTGGCTTGGCGTACTGCCCGGCCATGCGCCCGACCCGGATGATGGGTTTCTTCAGCCCGTGGAGCAGCACGAGGCTCATCTGCAGGAGGATCTTGAGCTTCTTGGCGATGGTGTCGGACTCACAGTCGGCGAACACCTCGGCGCAGTCCCCGCCCTGCAGCAGGAACGCCTCGCCGCGCTGCGCCGCCGCCAGGCGTGCGCGCAGCGCCTCCACCTCCCAAGACACCACAATCGGCGGCAGGCGCGAGATCTCGGCCACGATGCGCTCGAGGGTGCGCCCGTCCTGGTAGACGGGCTGCTGCTGGGCCGGCTTGGCTTGCCAGCTGGCGCTGTGCCAGGAGGTGGTCTCGGGCGCTCGCATGTCATTGATCCTAGCACGCAAACCGCCCGCCGCAGGGCCGCCGGGGGCACCGCGCCGGGCAACTGGCGCGGAACGCGCGGCGAAGGCAGAATGCGCCACTTTTCATGTGGGGGCGTATGCACCGCGTATTGATTCTCGGCGCCGGCAAGATCGGCGCATTGATCTCCGGATTACTAGCGGAATCGGGCAGTTATCGGGTCCAGCTGGCGGACGTCGACGGCGCCGCCGCAGACTCGGTGGTGCGCGCCCACGGCGGCACCACCTTAAGCGCCCTCGCCCTGGATGCGACCCAGTCGGCGGCCCTCGCCAAGCACCTCAGCGAGCACCCGGTCGACGCAGTCATCTCCAGCCTCCCCTTCTACTGCAACACCGGCGTCGCGGAAGCGGCGCGCCGGGCCCAGACCCACTACTTCGACCTCACCGAGGACGTCGAGGTCACCCGCAGCGTGCGCGCCATCGCCGCCAGCGCCAGCCGCGCCTTCGTGCCGCAGTGCGGCCTGGCGCCCGGCTTCATCAGCATCGCCGCGGCCGAGCTGATCACGCACTTCGACACGCTGCGCGCGGTGAAGCTGCGTGTCGGGGCCCTGCCGCAGCATCCGAACAACGTGCTCAAGTACTCGCTCACCTGGTCCACCGAGGGCCTGATCAACGAGTACGGCAACCCGTGCCAGGCGGTGAGCGACGGACGCCTCGTCGAGGTCGCCCCGCTCGAGGGGCTCGAGGAGATCGAGATCGACGGCATGCGCTACGAGGCCTTCAACACCTCGGGCGGACTCGGCTCGCACGCCGAGACCCACGGGGCGCACATCGAGTCGATGAACTACAAGACCATCCGCTACCCGGGGCACTGCGAGCAGATGCGACTGCTCATGAACGACCTGAAGCTCAACCACGATCGCGCGACCCTCAAGCGCGTGCTCGAGAATGCCGTGCCGCAGACGCTGCAGGACGTCGTGATCGTCTACGCCGCCGTCACCGGCACGCAGGACGGCCAGCTGCGCGAAGAGAACTACGTCAACAAGGTCTACCCGCAGGTGATCGCGGGCCGGCTCTGGTCCGCCATCCAGGTCACGACCGCCGCCGGCATCACCGCGGTGGTCGACCTGGTGCTCGAGCACCCCGGCAAGTACCACGGGTTCGTGGCCCAGGAGCAGTTCCGCCTCACCGACATCCTCGCCAACCGTTTCGGGCGCTACTACGCGCCGGGCGGTACCAAGCACGTCTCGGGCGAAGTCGTGGTTGCGGGCAAGACCGGTCACCAGCGCCGCAAGAAAGCGGCCAACGGATGAACATGGACACCGATGCACTGCTGAGACGCCTGGGCCTCGGCCCACTCAATCCCGGCGCCTGGTCCGGCACGCGCGGCTGGTCGAACGCGACCGGCGCCGCGCTCATCAACGTGCGCAATCCCGCCAACGGCGCGCTGCTGGCGCAGGTACGCCCGGCCACCGCCGAGGACTACGAGCACGTCATCACCGCGGCGCTGACGGCGGCGGCGGCGTGGCGCGAGGTGCCCGCTCCCAAGCGTGGCGAGCTCGTGCGCCTGCTCGCCGAGGAGCTGCGGCGCCACAAGGACGACCTCGGCACCCTGGTCTCGCTCGAGAACGGCAAGATCCTCGCCGAGGGCCTGGGCGAGGTGCAGGAAATGATCGACATCGCCGACTTCGCCGTCGGCCAGTCGCGCATGCTGTACGGCCTCACCATGCACTCCGAGCGGCCGCAGCATCGCATGAGCGAGCAGTGGCATCCGCTCGGCGTGGTCGGCATCATCTCGGCGTTCAACTTCCCGGTGGCGGTGTGGTCGTGGAACGCCTTCCTCGGCACGATCTGCGGCAACGCCTGCGTGTGGAAGCCCTCGCCCAAGACTCCCCTCACCGCGCTCGCCGTGCAGCACCTGTGCAACAAGGTGCTGGAGAGCCAGAAGCTGCCGGCCGTGTTCCAGCTGTTCATCGACGGCGGCACGGAGCTCGCCACGCGTTTCGTCGATGACCGGCGCGTGGCGCTGGTGTCGTTCACCGGCTCGACCGAGGTCGGCCGCCGCGTCGGGGAGCGTGTCGCCGCACGCCTCGGCAAGAGCCTGCTCGAGCTCGGTGGCAACAACGCCGTGATCGTCGATGAGACCGCCAACCTCGACCTGGCCGTACCGGCCATCGTGTTCGGGGCGGTCGGCACCGCGGGGCAGCGCTGCACGAGCACGCGGCGCGTGTTCGCCCACCAGGCAATCGCGGCCGAGCTCGAGAAGCGCCTGGTACACGCCTACGGGCAGGTGCGCATCGGCGACCCGCTCGCGAACGGCACCCTCATGGGTCCGCTGATCGATCCCCAGGCGGTCGGGCGCTACGAGGCGGCCGTCGGCAAGGCGCGCGAGGCGGGCGGCGAGATCCTCTACGGCGGCCACGTGCTCAAGCAGCCGGGCAACTTCGTCGAGCCGACCATCGTGCGCGCGGACAACGACTGGCCGATCGTGCAGACCGAGACCTTCGCGCCGATCCTGTATCTGATCCCCGTCGCCTCACTCGGCGCGGCGATCGCGGCACAGAACGCCTCCGCGCACGGTCTGTCCTCGGCGCTGTTCACCGACCGGCTGCAGAACGCCGAGGCCTTCCTGTCGGCCGCCGGCAGTGACTGCGGCATCGCCAACATCAATCTCGGCACCTCGGGCGCGGAGATCGGCGGTGCGTTTGGCGGCGAGAAGGACACCGGCGGCGGACGCGAATCCGGCTCGGATGCCTGGAAGGCCTACATGCGCCGCCAGACCAACACGGTCAACTGGAGCCGCGCGCTGCCACTCGCACAGGGCATCGAGTTCAAGGTCTAGAGGCCGGGCAGGCGCAGCGAGAAGCGCGCCCCGCCCATCGCCGAGGTGTCGATGGCGAGGCGGCCGCCGTACAGGTCGACGGTGTCGTGCACCATGGCGAGCCCGAGCCCGTGGCCGGGCACGCTCTCGTCGGCCCGCTCCCCGCGTCGCAGCACGCGGGCGCGATCCTCGGCCGAGATGCCCGGGCCGTCGTCCTCGATCACGAGGCTCAGCCGCTCGCGCGGCCCGGCGGCAGCGTCGGCGGCGGCGCTGAGCCGCACGCGGCTGCGGCACCACTTGCAGGCGTTATCGAGCAGGTTGCCGAGCAGCTCCACGAGATCGCCCCGATCGCCGACGAACTGCGCCGTCGGAGCCACCGCCAGCTCGATGACGAGGTCCTTGTCGGCGTAGACGCGCAGCAGCGCGCCGCGCAGATCGGCGGCCACCTGCGCCACCTCCACCGGCGCCTGGCCGAGCAGCGCCCCGCCCGAGGCGGCGGCGCGCTTGAGCTGGTGCTCGATGATGTCGCGCATGCGGTCGATCTCGGCACCGAGCGGCGCGTCGGCGCCGCCACCGGGCAGGCTCGAGCGCATGACCGCGAGCGGCGTCTTCAGGCTATGGGCGAGATTGCCGAGCGTGTCGCGGTAGCGCGTGACACGCTTGCGCTCCCCGACCAGCAGCGCGTTGAGGTTGGTCGCCACGCCCGACAGCTCGCGCGGGTAGCCGCGGCTCAGGGAGTCGTTGCGACCCTCCTCCACGGCACGGATCTCGCGCTCCATGCGCCGCAGCGGCGCCAGCACCCAGCGCAGCAGCGCGGCCAGCGTCAGCAGTAGCAGCACCATGAGGCCGACGAACCAGCCGAACAGCTGCTGGCGGAAGTCCCACAGCTGCTCCTCGTAGGGAGAGAGGTTGACTGCCACGCTGAACGTCAGGGCGTTGGCGCCGCTCGGATCGTCGTCGAACTGGATGGCGCGGTTCTCGATCGCCACGCCCTCGTGGCCGAAGGTCGCGTACACCAGGTTGCGCTCACCGTGCGTCAGCAGCGCGCCGAAGTCCGCCTTGAGACCAACCGTGGACGGCGAGCGCCACAGGTGCTGCTGCGAGCGGATCTCGGCGTAGAAGCCCGAGCGCGGGGTGGCCAGCCGCGGATCGAGGGTCTGCGGGGTCGGCGCATAGCTGCCGTCGGGTTGTGGCTCCGCCGAGGCGATCAGCGACACCATCTGCGAGTCGAGCAGCTCCTGCAGCGAGCGCTCGGACAGCGCGCGAAAACCCGAGTCGAGCACCCACATCATGACGCCGAAGAACAGCGCCAGGGGTACGGACACCGAGACCAGCAGGCGCCGACTAAGCGAATGCACGGCGGCGGTGCTGCCGCTCAGGAAGACGCGTCGTCGCGGGGGAGTGCGAAGCGGTAGCCGCGGCCGCGCAGAGTCTCGATGGGATGCAGCTGATCCTGCGGATCGAGCTTGCGTCGCAGCCGGCCGACCAGCACTTCGATGACATTGCTGTCGCGCTCGAAGTCCTGGTCATAGAGGCGCTCGGTGAGCTCGGTCTTGGAGATGACGTCACCCGCGCGCAGCATCAGGTGCTCGAGGATGCGGTACTCGAAAGTGGTGAGCTCTACCGGCGCGCCCTGCACCTGGATGGTCTGGGCACGTGTGTCGAGCACGATCGGCCCGCACTTCAGCTGCGGCGTGGCCCAACCGCCGGCGCGGCGCAGCAGCGCCTGCAGGCGCGCCAGCACCTCCTCGAAATGAAACGGCTTCGCCACGTAGTCATCGGCGCCGGCCTGCAGGCCCTCGACCTTGTCCTGCCAGTTGTCGCGTGCGGTGAGAATCAATATGGGAAACGTCTTGTGGGCGGCGCGCAGGCGACGGATCACCTCCAGGCCCGACAGTATCGGCAGCCCGAGGTCGATGATGGCCACGTCGAGCGGGTATTCCTGGCCGGCAAACAATCCCTCATTGCCGTCACGCGCCACATCGACGGTAAATCCGGCGTCGGCGAGGCGGGTGCGCAGGGTATCGCGCAGTGTCGCCTCGTCTTCCACCACCAGAACGCGCATGCCTGACCTCCCCCGCGCGTACTTCAGCTGATCGCGCCGCTCGCCGCATCGACCCGCACCGTCCAGACACGCCCCGACTCGTTGAGGAGCCGCAGCACGTACACGGTACGCGCGCCGTCACGCTGGGATTCAGCCTTGACCACTCGCGCCCGGAAACGCTGCTCGACCATCTTCACGGCCTGATCCATGGACACCGAGGTCTGCGCCATCGATGCCTGCGCCGGCGCGGCGGGCACGGGCAGTGTCGTGCCGCACAGCGACAGGCATAAGATAAGGAGAGAGCTGAGCCGCATGTACACAGCCTAACGCATTCGCGTGTTGACTCGCGAGTTTCAGCTGGCGTTCAGTTTGGCCTCGCACCACAGCGCATCCCACTCCGCCGCCGACAGCTTCTCGAGCGCGAGCGCACGTTCAGCGGCGAGCGCCTCCATGCGCGCGAAGCGTCGCTCGAACTTGCCATTGGCCGCGCGCAGCGCCTCCTCCGCATCAACACCGAGATGGCGCGACCAGTTGACCACGGCGAACAGCAGATCGCCGAGCTCCTCGGCCACCGCGCCCGGCGCGGCGGCCGAATTGCCCGCATCGGCCTGCGCCGCGTCGACCTCGTGCAGCTCCTCGAGCACCTTGGCGCGTACCTCGGCGGCCTCCGGCCAGTCGAAGCCGACCCGCGCCGCGCGCCGGCCGAGCTTCGCGGCCCGCGTCAGGGCCGGCAGCGCCCTGGGGACCCCGGCCAGCACGCGCACCGCACCGTGCGGCACCGGCCCGGCGGCGGCGCGCTCCTGCGCCTTCTGCTCCT
The DNA here is from genome assembly GCA_025451275.1 of Steroidobacteraceae bacterium. GTDB lineage: Bacteria > Pseudomonadota > Gammaproteobacteria > Steroidobacterales > Steroidobacteraceae > 13-2-20CM-66-19. The sequence goes on along the minus strand of JANWKR010000025.1, from coordinate 3,155 downwards.
CCCACACGCGCACCAGATCCTCGGGCGCGAGTGCCACGCCGGCGAACACGTGCGGGTGGCGGCGCACCAGCTTGTCGTGAATGGCGCGCGCCACGGCGGCGAAATCGAACCAGCCGCGCTCCTCGGCCATGCGCGCATGAAACACCACCTGAAACAGCAGGTCGCCGAGCTCGTCGCGCAGCTGCCCGGCATCGCCGTGCTCGACGGCGTCGGCGACCTCGTAGGCTTCCTCGATCGTGTACGGCGCGATGGTTGCGAAGGTCTGCGCGCGGTCCCAGGGACAGCCACGCTGCGGGTCGCGCAGCCGTGCCATGAGGGCGATGAGCGCGGCGAGCGCCTGCTCGGCCTCAGTCATGCGGCAGCGGGCCGACGCAGATGCGGTACAGCGTCATGAGCATGCCGGCCGTGGCGCCCCAGATGTCGCGCCCGGCGAAGGGGATGTCGTAGAAGTCGACTTCCTCACCGGTGAAGCCCGAGCGGCGGCGCCGCACGCGGTAGTTCGACAGGTCGAATAGGTAGCTCACCGGCACCTCGAAGGTGTCCTGGACCTCGCGCGTGTCGGGCGTGAGGCTGAAGCCGGGTCGCACGAACGCCACGACCGGCGTGACGCGAAAGCCGGTCATGACGATGTGGTCGGGCAGATAGCCGCTCACCGTCACGAAGCCCGGGTCGAGGCCGATTTCCTCACGCGCCTCGCGCAGCGCCGCGGCGTCCGGACCGGCATCCGTCGGCTCGATGCGCCCGCCCGGGAAGCTGATCTGGCCGGCGTGGCTGCGCAGACGCGTGGCACGCTGGGTCAGCAGCACCGTCAGCTGCGCGCCCTCGACGAGCGGCACCAGCACCGCCGCGGGCACCGGGTTCTTGGGAAAGTAGCTGCGATAGGCCGCGGTGGCGGCGGCCGACAGCCCGGGTGCGAGCCACTCCTCGACGTGGTGGCGCGGCTGTGAGCCGGCCAGCCGGGCGCGGATTAGCGCCGCCCAGTCGCGTGCGCCCACTTCCGTGTCGTGTGTGGTCCCCGCGTCCGTACGGATCAGCCCCCGCCGCTGCTGCCGCCCTTGATGCCACCGGTGGTGAGCTCGGCCGGATCGAGAAGCTTGGCGAGCTGCTCTTTCGGCAGGTCGGTCATCTGGGCCGCCACCTCGCGGATCGGCCTTCCCTCCGCGTAGGCCTTCTTGGCGATCGCCGCGCCCTTCTCGTAGCCGATCACCGGGTTGAGCGCCGTGACCAGAATGGGGTTGCGCGCGAGCGCCTCGGCGAGCCGCGCCTCGTTGACCTTGAAGCCGGCGATGGCGCTGTCGGCGAGCGCGCGCGCGGCGTTGGCCAGCAGCCGGATGCTCTCCAGCAGGTTGCGCGCGACCAGTGGCAGCATGACGTTGAGCTGGAAGTTGCCGGACTGCCCGGCGATGGTGATGGCGGCGTCGTTGCCGATGACCTGCGCGGCCACCATGGCGGCGGCTTCCGGGATCACCGGATTCACCTTGCCGGGCATGATGCTGCTGCCCGGCTGCAGGGCCGGCAGCGCGATCTCCGCCAGTCCCGCCAGCGGGCCGCTGTTCATCCAGCGCAGATCATTGGCGATCTTCATGAGGCCGACGGCGATCACCTTGAGCTGTCCCGACAGCTCCACGGCGGTGTCCTGCGCCGACATGGCTTCGAAATAATTGCGGGCCGGCACGAACGGCGCCCCGCTCAGCGCGCTGAGCTCCTGGCAGAAGCGCGCGCCAAAGCCGGCCTGGGCGTTGATGCCGGTGCCGACCGCGGTACCGCCCTGTGCCAGCGCCAGCAGCCGCGGCTCGGTTGCCTCGAGCCGCTGCAGGCCATTCTCGATCTGCGTGCGCCAGCCGGACAGCTCCTGTGCCAGCGTCACCGGCATGGCGTCCATGAGATGCGTGCGGCCGGTCTTGACGACGCCGGCGACGGCGCGCTCCTTGGTCGCGAGCACGTCGCGCAGGTGCTCGAGCGCCGGCCGCAGCGTGTCCCGCACCGCCAGCGCGGCGCTCACGTGGATGGTGGTCGGAATCACGTCGTTACTGCTCTGCTGCATGTTGACGTGGTCGTTCGGGTGCACCGCTGCGCCGAGGCGCCGCGTGGCCAGCGCGGCGATGACCTCGTTGGCGTTCATGTTGGTGCTGGTGCCGGAACCGGTCTGGAACACGTCGAGCGGGAACTGCGCATCGTGCGCACCGGCGGCGACCTCGCCCGCCGCCGCCTCCACTGCCTGCGCCACCTTGTCGTCCAGCAGCTTCAGTCCGCGGTTGGCTCGCGCCGCGGCCTGCTTAACCAGTCCGAGCGCGGCGATGAATTCGCTCGGCAGCGGCATGCCGCTGATCGGAAAGTTCTCCACCGCCCGCTGTGTCTGCGCGCCCCACAGCGCATCAGCGGGCACCTTGATCTCACCCATGCTGTCGTGCTCCACCCGGAAGGAACTCGTCATGCGTGCTGCTCCGCGGAACTTCGCCTCAAACCGGCCAGCCGTTTATCATAGCAGCGCATGTCCGCGAGCCGCACCGACTCCTTGTCCGCCGTCGACGCCTTGTCGCCGCTTGACGGGCGTTACCGCGCAGCCACCGCACCGTTGCGCGCCCTGCTCTCCGAGGGCGGCCTGATCCGCGAGCGCATCCGCGTGGAGGCGCAGTGGCTGCTGCATCTGGCTGCGGCGCTGCCGCAGCTGTCCGGAGCGCAGCTGCCGGCGGCGGTGCGCGAGCGCGCCCGGCAGCTGGCCGAGTCGCCGGCGGCGGACGCGCCGGCCGCCGTCAAGGCGATCGAGGCGCGCATCAACCACGACGTCAAGGCGGTCGAGTACTACGTGCGCGAGCAGCTCGCCGCCGCCGGTGCGCCGGCCGCCACACTCGAGCTGGTGCACTTCGGCTGCACCTCGGAGGACATCAACAACATCAGCTACGCGCGCCTGCTGCAGGCCGCCCGCGCGACACTGCTCGAGGCGCTCGACGCACGTACACGCGAGCTGACCGGGCTCGCGCACGCCCTGGCCGATACCGCGATGCCGGCGCGCACCCACGGCCAGCCCGCCAGCCCGACCACCCTCGGCAAGGAAATCGCCAATTTCGCCGCCCGCCTGGCGCGCGGCCGGCGCCGCTGGGCGGCGGTCAGCATCCTCGGCAAGTGGAACGGCGCGGTCGGCAACTTCAACGCCC